>NZ_JBFAMH010000019.1:0-143393 GCF_040656475.1 Streptomyces sp. NPDC049915 | reverse complement strand
GCCCGCTACCGGGAGTCCCGCAAGGGGTTCGTCTCCCGGGTGACGGCGGCGCTGACCGGGCGGCCCGATCCAAACGACAGGGCCTGGCATCCCCAGCGCCCTGGCGCCCCGCCCCCGCCCTCGTCCCTCAGGCCGGTCTCCGTGCCTGGTGGGTCAGGGCGAGGAGGAGGGCCAGGGCTGCGGCTGTCACCGGGACGCCGTAGCCGGCTGTCGGGGAGAGGTGTTCCACCATCCAGCCTCCCGTGGCGCTGCCGCAGGCGATGCCGCCGAGGAGGCCCGTCACGGCGAGGGTCATGCCCTCGTTGATGCGGCCCTCGGGGGTGCGTTCCTGGACCAGCGTCATCGTGGTGATCATCGTCGGCGCGGTGGCCGTCCCGGCGGTCAGCAGCGCCGGCGCGAGGACCAGCAGCGAACCCGTCAGGGACGCCGCCAGCAGAGGCAGCGTCAGCAGGGCCGCCATCGCCGCCAGACACCACGGGTGGCGCCATTCGGCCGGTCCGGACGGGCGTACGGCACCGAAGACCAGGCCCGCCACACAGGAACCGGCCGCCTGCAGGGCGAGGACCACACCCGCCGCCTGGTGCCCGTGTGCGTCCGCGAACGCGATCGTGACGACCTCCGTCGCCCCGAACACCGCGCCCAGCGCCAGGCACACGGCCAGCAACGGCGGCAGTCCAGGCGTGCGCAGCGGCGAGGCGAGGGTCGTACGCGGATGCGGCGGCGGTTCCGTCGATCGCTGCGCGGCGAACAGCAGCACGCCGGTGACCAGCAGGGCCGCGCCGACCAGCGTGCCCGCCTCGGGGAAGAACGTCCCGCACAGGAACGCCGCCAGCACCGGCCCGAGCATGAAACAGAGCTCGTCCGCCGACTGTTCGAAGGAGTTCGCCGTGTGCAGGGCCTCCGGCTCCCCCTTCAGCAGGTGCGCCCAGCGGGCGCGGGACATGCCTCCGGTGTTGGGCGTGGTCGCGGTCGCGGCGTACGCGGCGAACAGCGTCCAGTCGGGCGCGCCGGTGCGCACGCACAGCAGCAGCGCCAGGCTGCCCAGCGCCGCAAACAGGGTGGCGGGGACGGCGACCCGGGCCTGCCCGTGGCGGTCGACCAGGCGTGCGATGCGCGGCGCGAGCACCGCGGTCGCCGCGAGCCCGGTGGCGGTGACGGCACCGGCCAGCGCGTACGACCCACGGGTCCCGGCGATCATCACGACCGCGCTCACACTGAACATGCCCATGGGCAGGCGGGCCAGGAGGTTCCCGAGTGTGAACGCGAACGCGCCTCGGCGGGCGAAGAGGCGGCGATAGGGGCCGGGAGGGCGGTCAGGCGTGCGGGAGGTGAAGTCGACGAGGACGACGGTGTCGGCGGTCAGGGTGGGCAGGGGCGCGGGCGGCGGGGAGGTATGCGGCATGCAGCCAGGCTGACGCGGCGGGGATCGAGGGGTCCAACACCTGATCGCCACCGATTCACGCACCCGCGTTGTCAATCCGGTCCGTTGTCAGTTCGGCCCGCGGTGGAACCGGTCCGTGGCGGAAGCCGGTCGTGATCCAGGCACCCGCGTTGTAGGTTCGCCGGATGCCGTCCCCGTCCTCCGTCGACCCCCGCCTGCTGCGCGCCTTCGTCGCCGTCGCCGAGGAGTTGCACTTCACCCGCGCCGCCACCCGGCTGTACATCGCCCAGCAGGCGCTCAGCCGGGACGTGCGGCGGCTGGAGCGGGACCTGGGCACCGAGCTGTTCCTGCGCACCACCCGCCAGGTCGCGCTGACGCCCGACGGTGAACGGCTGCTGCCGCTGGCCCGTCGGGTGCTCCAGGCGCAGGACGACCTGCTCGCCGCCTTCGGGCAGGCCCGCCCCCTGCTCGTCGACCTCAACTCGCCCGGCCTGGGCACCGGCCGCCGCGTCCTGGAGCGGGCCCGCGCCCTCGCCCCCGACTGCGAACTGATGGCCCGCTACGAGAGCGGTCTGACCGGCGCCGCCGCCGAGATGATCGCCGGCCGCCTCGACGCGTCGTTCGGCCGCTTCGCCGGCCTGGACCCGGCGCTGCGGGCCGCCCTGGACCACCAGCCGGTACGCCACGAGCCGATGGCCGTCATCCTCCCCGAGGCGCATCCGCTGGCCGCGCGCGAGGCGGTCCCGCTGGCGGCGCTGGCGGGGGAGACGGTGTACGCCGGTGCCGGCAACCCGCGCACGCCGGAGTGGACCGATCTCGCCGGACTGCTGTTCGAGGGGCGGGGCATCCGGATCGCGCCGCCGGCTCCCCTGGCCGTCGGGGAGGAGGAGTTCCAGCGGCTGATGGCCAAAACCGGCCATCCCGTCCTCGCCGTCGTCGGCTTTCCCGCCCTGCCCGGCACGGTGGTGCGGCCGCTCGTCGACCCGGTGCCGCTGTCGCCGGTGTCCCTGGTGTGGCGACGCGGGCTCGCCCATCCCGCGCTCGACGCCCTGCGCAGCGCTGCCGCCCGGCTCACGGCCGAGGAGGGCTGGCTGCGCCGGCCGCCCGGCGGATGGATTCCGGCCGTCGACGACGTCACAGGGCTGTCTCACGACTGACACATGTCCGCTGTGGATACTCGTGCCGGAGCCAGCTCCGAGGCTCACCCGAGGACCCGCGGCGGCACGCACCGCCGTAAGGGGTCCGGGCCTGTCGGCCAGGGCGGTAAGCGCGTCCAGCCACCCACTGGTTCCGGACGTTCAATGTCCGATGCGTGTTGTTTCCCACCCTGCGGGTGTGCGTGGGATTCGAAAATGTCGCTGATAACTTGTGAAGCCTGGTGCCACGACCGCTCAGCTCACCGCGCGAGCGAGGGCGAGTGCGGAGGGGAGACGCAAGCGTGACCGATGCGTCGCAGGGGGAGGACCGGCCCCGCGGGGAGGGACCCGTCGAGCAGCCGCTCGATGCTCAGACGACCATGCAGCTCAGACTCGGCGCCGTACCGGCGGACGAGACCATGCAGTTGCGAATACCTCCGACCGCGGAGCGCTCCGAGGAGCCTGCCGCGGGCGGTGGCCGCGCCGAGCGCCGGCGTACCGCCCGCCGCTCGACGACGGAACGCGCCGTGACGGGGGCGGCGAACCTGCTCGCGCCCCTCACGCCCCACGCGCGCCGCCTGCTCGCCCTGTCGGTCCCCTACGCGCGCCGCCTCGCCGCCTACGCGCGTCGCATCAAGCCCGTCTACCCGCGCCCCGGCCGGACCGGATGGCGGCGGTGGCTGCCCTCCTGGCGTCAGTGGCTCGGTGCCACCCTGACCTCGTTCGTCCTGCTCTGCGGCTTCCTCGTGACCGCCTACGCGCTCACCGACATACCGGACGACCTCAACTCGTACGCGACACAGCAGGACAACGTCTACTTCTGGTCCGACGGCACGCCCATGGCCCGCACGGGCTGGGTGCAGCGCCAGGAGATGCCGCTGAAGGACATACCCGAGGACGTCCGCTGGGCGGTGCTGGCGGCGGAGAACCAGAGCTTCTACTCGGACCCGGGTGTCTCCGTCACCGGTATCACGCGGGCGCTGTGGCGCACGGTGGGCCAGGGCGACACCGAGGGCGGTTCCACCATCACCCAGCAGTACGTCAAGAACGTCTATCTCACCCAGAACCAGACGGTGAGCCGCAAGTTCACCGAGGCGATGATCGCCCTCAAGCTCGACAACAAGATGAGCAAGGACGACATCCTGGAGGGGTACCTCAACACCAGCTGGTTCGGCCGGGGCACCTACGGCATTCAGCGCGCCGCCCAGGCGTACTACGGCAAGGACGTCAGCAAGCTCAACGCCTCCGAAGCGGCCATGCTCGCCTCGCTCCTGAAGGGCGCCGGTCTGTACGACCCCACGCTCGGCAAGGCCAACCACCAGCGGGCCGTGGAGCGCTGGAACTGGATCCTCGACCGCATGGTCAAGATCGGCAAGCTGTCCCCGCAGGAACGCGCTAAGTACACGGTGTTCCCCGACCCGCTCAAGACGAACCCGCTGTACGACACCGGCGAGCAGAGCGACTACCTGGTGGAGCTCGCCTCGCAGTACGCCAAGAAGGCCGGGCACCTGACGGACAAGGAATTCGACCTCGGCGGCTACCAGATCTACACGACCTTCGACCGCAAGCGGGAGAAGGCGCTCACCGACGCCGTCACCCAGGCCCGCAAGAAGGCGCAGAAGGACCATCCGGAGGCCGCCAGGACCGGGCACTACGGCGCCGCCTCGGTCGACGCCGACGGCCGGATCCTCGCGGTCTACGGCGGCCCGGACCACCGCAAGCAGGGCTACAACGAGTCCAACGCGACCACCGTCCCGGCCGGCACCGCGTTCCTGCCCTTCGTCTACGCCGCAGGCCTCGAACACGGCGTGCGCGCCACGCGCGGCGGCCCCGTCACTCCCGTCACGCCGGAGACGGTCTACGACGGCGACGACGGCATCCCGGTCACCACGCCCGAAGGCCCCTACTGGGACCGCAGCGGCAAGAAGGTCGCCGCGCACAACGACGGCGGGAAGTCCTACGGGAGGATCACCCTGCGTCAGGCGCTCGCCCGGTCGGTCAACACGCCGTTCATGCAGCTGGGCATGGACACCGGCCTGGACAAGGTGAGCGCGACCGCCGAGGCTTCCGGGCTGCTCCCCTCCAGCATCGGCCCGCACGTGCCCGCCCTGTCGCTGGGCAACTCCACGCCGAGTGCGATCCGGATGGCGAGCGGGTACGCCACCTTCGCCGCCGGGGGCAGTCATACCGAGCCGTACTCGGTGCGCCGGATCACCCGCAACGGCGCACCGGTCGCCCTGCTCGTCCCGAGACCGGCCCGTGCCGTCGGCGCGCAGGTGGCCGAGGAGGTCACCGAAGCGCTCGCCGACGCCTTCCGCACCGCCCACCCGGACGAGGCCGCCCGCCACCCCGGGGTGGCGGGCAAGGCCGGCACGGCGCGGAAGGCCGGTGCCGGAGGCACCTCCGCAACCGCCGGGCAGGACACCGCCGCCTGGTACGCCGGCACCGCCGATTCCGTGTCGACGGCGGTCGTCGTCTACCGCCTGGACCTGGCGAAGTCCCTGGAGCCGCTGCCCCTGGGCGGACTGGCCGGAACGGCCGTCGACAACGTGCCGTACAACCTCTGGTCGGCCGCGATGGGTCTTGGCTGACGAACCGACCCGCACCGCCCTCGTCCTTTTCGGAGATTGAGCCGCCCATGCCTCGCATGAAGTCACCTACGGGCCGCCGTCGAGCAGCCGCTCGCTGGAGCCTGCCTGCCGCCACCCGCCCGCAGATCCTGACGCTGGCCGCGTTCATCGTCGTCGTCTCCCTCCTGGCGGGTTATCTGGCCCTGGCCCGCGCGGACGACAGTGGGCCGGCTGCCACCGGCGGCACGCAGGACAAGGCCGCCGCCCCGCAGCCCAGTGCGACCTCCTGGGACGGCAAGACCAAGGTCCTCGGCGACGGGTCCACCTCCTACACCGGCCCGCAGAAGGGCCGGCTGAAGCCCGAGCCGCTCAAACCCGGCGAGAAACCGCCCCAGTTCGTCGTCTTCTCCTGGGACGGCGCCCTGGAAGGAAGCGACCACCTCTTCTCCCACTACCGGGAACTGGCCAAGCGGTACGACGCCCACATGACCTTCTTCCTCACCGGCATCTACCTGCTGCCCAAGAGCAAGAAGTCCCTCTACCACGGGCCGATGCACTCGCCCGGCGACGCCGCGATCGACTACGCCACCGACGACCACATCCGCACCACCCTGGAGCAGCTCCGCCTCGCCTACGAGGACGGCAACGAGATCGGCACCCACTTCAACGGTCACTTCTGCGAGACCAAGGGCGGCGGCGACTGGAGCGTCGAGCAGTGGAAGAGCGAGATCGACCAGTTCTTCTCCTTCGTGGAGAACTGGAAGACCAACACCGGCTTCACGGACGTGCCCGCGCTCCCCTTCGACTTCAAGCAGGAGGTCACCGGCGGCCGCGCCCCCTGCCTGGAGGGCCAGGCGAACCTGCTGAAGGCCATCAAGAGCTACGGCTGGCGCTACGACGCCAGCTCCCCGGGCGACTTCCAGATATGGCCGTCCAAGAAGAACGGCATATGGGACTTCCCGCTGCAGATGCTCCCGTACGAGAACGGCAAGTACCAGGGCCTGTCGATGGACTTCAACTTCCTCTACAACCAGTCCGAGGGCGAGACCCACGGTGACGCGGCCAAGTACCCGCAGTGGCAGCAGCAGACCGTCGACTCCTACCTGGCCGGCTTCAACCGGGTCTACTACGGCAGCCGGGCACCCCTGTTCATCGGCAACCACTTCGAGGACTGGAACGGCGGCATCTACATGAAGGCCATCGACCAGGTGGTCGAACACGTCTGCACCCAGAAGGACGTGAAGTGCGTGTCCTTCAAGGAACTCTCCGACTGGATGGACGTCCAGAAGCCGCAGACCCTCGCCGCGCTGCGCAGCCTCGATCCGGCGCAGTCCCCGGACTGGTCCGCGGTCGTCAAGTGACGTTCCCTTCGGGCGGGTTCCACTTCTGTAACCCTCTTCACATCCGCTGCACATGTCATGCGAAGATGCCCCTCCCCGGTAGGTGTACCGGCGTAGAGGGGAAACATCATTGAAATCGAGAAGACTGAGCCGTAAGCGGCGCCGCGCGACCATAGTCACGGCCGCGGCTGCCTCGGTCGTGGCGGGCGTGGCCCTGCTGCCCAACTGGAGCGCGGGGGCGGCCGTCACCGACGACCCGACGGTCGACGCAGCCACCAAGGCCACCTTCCAGCGGCTGGCCGACGCGGTCTTCACCGACCGTACGCAGGCGCTCGTGGACGGCAAGGGCAGCACGGGGACGCGGCACACGACCGGGTTCTCCGGATCCGTGCGCATGTCCGGAGGGCAGACGCGCCAGCAGGACTCCGCGCTCGACCAGCTGCGTGGCCGCAGGTCCCGCCTCGCCCAGCTGGGTGAGAAGTACAGCGCGGCCAGCACCGGCGTCACGCTCGACGCGACCGAGGTCCACGGCCGGCGCGCCAAGGTGGCGGTCACCGAGACCACGAGCCTGACCTACAGCAAGCAGACGGGCAAGGAACCGAAGACCACCGGATTCCAGGCCCATCACGAGCTGACCTTCCAGGCCGACCGTCACGGTGTGTGGCAGCTGACCGGCATCCGCGACACGGACGACGGCTACCTGGCCGTGAACCAGGTCGTCACGCCGTCCGTCGCCAAGGCGAACACCGCCACCGCCGACGACGGCCCGCCCTCGGCGACCCGCGCGAGCACCAGCTGGTCCGGGCCGGCCAAGCCGAAGGACTTCTCGGCCACCGGTTACGACTACAAGGCCATGGCGGCGTACGCGGCCAAGTACTGGAAGAGCTACAACCCGGCCTACCCGGACTTCAACGGGCACGGGGCCGGCGGCGACTGCACCAACTTCGTCAGCCAGTCCCTGAAGGCGGGTGGCTGGAAGCACGTCCCCGGCTACACCTACGACTGGCACAAGTGGTTCGGCACCGCCGACATCCAGTCCGACTCGTTCGTCGGCGTCAACGAGTTCTCCTGGTTCGCCCTGTCCTCCAAGCGCGTCACCAGCCTCGCCAACGTCTACCAGCTGGACGTCGGCGACGTCCTGCAGATGGACTTCAACCGGGACGGGTCCAAGGACCACTCGATGATCGTCACCTACCGCGACCGCTATGGCGTGCCGTATGTGACGTACCACTCCACCAACACCTACAACAGGTCGGTGGCCAGCCTGGTCGCGTCCTACCCCACCGCGTACTTCTACGCCTACCGCACCTGATCCGGCTCCCGCGGCTCCTCCCTGCCGCGCCCGCGACGACGGTCCCGCACAGGGACGTCGGCTCGCGGCAGGGAGGAGACCCACGGCACAGGGACCTTCGCCGCGACGAGGCCCTCACCTCCGCCCCCGCCCCCGAGTGAGAGCAACGTTCCCTCCCGGTCACCCACAGCCACAGCGCGGAAACGCGCCCTCCCTAGCGTCGGGACCCGGCCACCCGCAAGGCCGCCGTGGACCGAGCCCGTCGCACCGTGGAGGCGTCATGACAGCCCCAAGCTCCGCTCCCGCCCCCGGCAGGGGCGGCCGCTGGATCCGGCAGTGGGATCCGGAGGACGAGACCTTCTGGAAGCAGACCGGAGAGAAGATCGCCCGCCGGAACCTGCTGTTCTCCGTGTTGTCCGAGCACATCGGTTTCTCCGTGTGGACCATGTGGTCCGTGCTGGTGCTCTTCATGGGGCCCCAGTACGGGCTGACCCCCGCCGACAAGTTCCTGCTGACCTCGATGGTCACGCTGGTCGGCGCGGTCGTCCGGGTGCCCTACACCTTCGCCGTCGCCTTGTTCGGCGGACGGAACTGGACCGTGATCTCCGCCGGTCTGCTGCTCGTGCCGAGCATCGCCGCGTTCGTCGTCATGGAGCCGGGAACCTCGTTCTCCACCTTCCTCCTGGTCGGCCTCCTCGCCGGTGTCGGCGGCGGCAACTTCGCCTCCTCCATGACCAACATCAACGCCTTCTTCCCGCTGCGGAAGAAGGGCTGGGCCCTCGGGCTCAACGCGGGCGGCGGCAACATCGGCGTGCCCGTCATCCAGCTCGTCACCCTCGCCATCATCGGCGCGGGCGGCGGACCGCGCGTGCTGCTCGGGATCTACATCCCGCTGATCGTCCTCGCCGCCGGCCTCGCCGCGTGGAAGATGGACAACCTGGAGAACGTCCGCAACGACACCGGCGCCGCCAAGGACGCAGCCCGGGACGCCCACACCTGGATCATGTCCCTGCTCTACATCGGCACCTTCGGCTCGTTCATCGGCTACTCCTTCGCCTTCGGGCAGGTGCTCACCAACCAGTTCGGGCGTACGCCGCTGGAGGCCGCCTACGTCACGTTCATCGGCCCGCTGCTCGGCTCCCTGATCCGCCCGCTCGGCGGCCGCCTCGCCGACCGGTACGGCGGAGCGCGCATCACCCTCGCCAACTACGTCGCCATGGGCGCCGCGACCGCCGTGCTGATCTTCGCCTCGATGCAGAAGTCGCTGGCGCTGTTCACCGGCGCGTTCGTGGTCCTGTTCGTGCTCACCGGGCTCGGCAACGGCTCCACCTTCAAGATGATCCCCGGCATCTTCCAGGCCAAGGCGCAGGCCAAGGGCCTCACCGGCGAGGCGGCGGCCTCCTACGGGCGGCGGCTGTCCGGGGCGTCCATGGGACTCATCGGGGCCGTCGGCGCCCTCGGCGGGGTCGGCATCAACCTCGCCTTCCGGCAGTCCTTCCTCTCCTACGGCTCCGGCACGGGCGCGTTCGTCGCCTTCCTCGCCTACTACGGCGTCTGTTTCGCCGTGACATGGGCCGTATACCTTCGCCGTACGGCCGCGCGCAGCGGGGCCGGAGTCGCCGCCGAGGCGAAGCCGCAGCTCACATACGCCGAGGTGTGACGCGGTATCGGTAACACCGTGGACATCAAGCCGAACCGAGCCTGTCACGCGCCGTTGACAGGCTCGGTCGGCATGCAGGTACACCGGGCCCAGGGATGCCGGCGGCAAGGGACGACTACCGAAGTGCGGGACGAGTAGCCATGGACGAACAGCTTCAGCGACCAAAACACGGACCCCTGGCCGGGTTCACCGTGGGGGTGACGGCCGCGCGCCGCGCCGACGAGCTGGCCGCGCTGCTCCAGCGGCGCGGTGGAGCCGTCGTGCACGCGCCCGCCCTGCGGATCGTGCCGCTCGCCGACGACGGTGAGCTGATGGCGGCGACCAAGCAGCTGATCGGCCAGGCGCCGGACGTGGTCGTCGCCACGACCGCGATCGGGTTCCGCGGCTGGGTCGAGGCCGCCGACGGATGGGGGCTCGGCGAGCAGCTGCTGGAGCGGTTGCGGACGGTGGAGCTGCTGGCCCGCGGGCCGAAGGTGAAGGGCGCGGTGCGTGCCGCGGGGCTCACCGAGGACTGGTCGCCGTCCAGCGAGTCCATGGCCGAGGTGCTCGACCGGCTGCTCGCCGAGGGCGTCGACGGCCGCCGTATTGCCGTACAGCTGCATGGGGAGCCGCTGCCCGGGTTCGTGGAGGCGCTGCGGGAGGGCGGGGCCGAGGTGGTGGGCGTACCGGTGTACCGGTGGATGCCGCCGGACGACCTCGCGCCCCTGGACCGGCTGCTGGACGCCGCTGTGGCTCGTGGGGTGGACGCCGTCACCTTCACCAGCGCGCCCGCCGCGGTCTCCCTGCTGAACCGGGCGGAGGAGCGCGGGCTGCTGCCGGAACTGCTGGCCGCCTTCCAGCACGACGTGCTGCCCGCCTGCGTCGGCCCGGTCACCGCGGTGCCGTTGCAGGCGCAAGGGGTGGAGACCGTGCAGCCGGAGCGCTTCCGGCTCGGGCCGCTGGTGCAGCTGCTCTGCCAGGAACTGCCGGGCCGGGCCCGCTCGCTGCCCGTCGCCGGGCACCGGGTGGAGATCCGCGGGCACGCGGTGCTGGTCGACGGTGAGCTGCGGCCCGTGCCGCCGGCCGGGATGTCCCTGCTGCGGGCCCTGTCCCGGCGGCCGGGCTGGGTGGTGTCCCGCGCCGACCTGCTGCGGGCTCTGCCGGGTGCCGGCCGCGACGAGCACGCCGTGGAGACGGCGATGGCCCGCCTGCGCACGGCCCTGGGCGCCCCCAAACTGATCCAGACGGTGGTCAAGCGCGGCTACCGCCTCGCCCTGGACCCAGCAGCCGACGCGAAGTACGCGGACGCGTAGCCCTCCGGGGGTTCGGGGGACGTCTGTGGGCCTGCGCCGGGTGGGGTAGGTCTGTGTGCCTGCGCCCGGGTGGGGGTGGTGTCGGGGGTAGGTCTGTGGTCCTGCGCCCGGGCGGGGTGGTGCGGGGTGGGTTTGTGGCCCTGCGCCCGGGTGGGCGTGGTGCGGGGTGGGTTTGCGGTCCTGCACCGGGCGGGGGTCGCGCTGGGTATCTCTGTGGTCCCGTGCCGTGTCCGGGGTGGTGCGGGGGTGGGGCTCCTGCCCTGGGCGGGGGGAGCGGGGGCAGGTCTTCGGGCCTCGCGCCGTGCCTGCGGTGGTGCGGAGGTCAGTGCGCGAGCCTCGCCGGGTGGGGTGGGGGCGGGTCGGTCTGTGCGCCCCGCGGCGGGCGGGAGCCGCGCGGGGTTGGGCATGCGGGCCCGCGGCGGTTGGGGCGGGCGGGGCCAGGAATGTGGGACTCACGCCGGGGCCGGGGTGCGGCTGCCGTTCCGCCCGCGTCGGGCGGGGAGGTGCGGAGCACGTCCGCGGG
The DNA here is from genome assembly GCF_040656475.1 of Streptomyces sp. NPDC049915. Classification (NCBI taxonomy): domain Bacteria; kingdom Bacillati; phylum Actinomycetota; class Actinomycetes; order Kitasatosporales; family Streptomycetaceae; genus Streptomyces; species Streptomyces sp. NPDC049915. The sequence continues at coordinate 132,200 of NZ_JBFAMH010000019.1, read as the reverse complement.
CGCGCCGGGGCCGACCGGAGGCACGTCCGCGGGACTCGCGCCGGGCCGGGCCTCCACCCTGCGGTCACCGTGATGCTGGGCGGCAGCCACCCGCGGTCACCGTGACACCGGGCCTGGCAGCCACCCGCGGTCACCGTGGCGCCGGGCCGCAGCCACCCCGGTCACCGTGACGCCGGGCCTGGCAGCCGCCCGCGTTCACCGTGACGCCGGGCCCGGCAGCCCGCCGCGTTCACCGTGCGCCGGGCCTGGCAGCCGCCCGCGTTCACCGTGACGCCGGGCCCGGCAGCCCGCCGCGGTCACCATGACGCCGGGCAGCAGCCACCCGCGGTCACCGTGGCGCCGGGCGGCAGCCACCCGCGGTCACCGTGGCGCCGGGCGGCAGCCCCCCAGTCACCGTGATGCCGGCGGCAGCCCGCCGCGGTCACCGCAACGCCGGGTGGCGGGCTACGTCGGCGGCAGCCACCGGCAGCGGTCGGCGGGCGCGTGGGAGCGCGGCGGTCAGGAAGATCGTCGCCAGTGTGGTCAGGACCGTCCTGACCACGTTCCACGTCACCCACGGGTCCTCGAAGTGCTCACGCAGCGCCGCCGGATCACCGGGGCGGGCCAGTGCGTCGTTCAGGGGGACGTTCACGACGACCGTCACCGCGAACGCGAGGGCGGACGCGGCCAGCGCCGCCCACACCCGGCCACGCCCCGGCGCCTGCCGCAGCTGCCACGCGGCCAGTGCCGTCAGGGCCGGCGCGCCCAGGAAGACCAGCAGGAACAGCGGGTTCTGGATGACGTCGTCGATGTCCCGCATCACCTCGACGTAGACGCGGTCGTCGCTGCGCGCCAGCGCCGGCATCACCGCGCAGGCGAAGATGAGGAAGACTCCGGCGAGCAGTCCCGAGGTGACCGCGGCCGCGCCCAGTACCGTCCCGGCGGCCGTCGGCCGGGTCCTGTTGTCCGTCGTATCAGCCATGTCCTCAGTCAAGCGGCGGGCGTCGCCGCGGGACATGGCTCAGGCGCGCGAGCGCATGCGCGGGCGTCCAGGCGGTCGGAGGGCTACCCGGCGTGCCGGTGGGCAGGCACTGTGGAGGGGAGCGATTCCGCGGGGCGACCCTAGGCGGTGACAGGGACATGGCATTCGGTACGGCCACGGCACCGGACGAACTGCGTTTCGACGCCGGGCGGGTCTGTCTCGACCTGCTCGCCACGACGCACCCTGTCGAACGGCTCGGCTCCGTCGAGGTGCTGTGCGCCTGGATCACCGGCTCGGGCCTCGTCCCGTCGGGCACTCCACTGGCTCACGCCGACCCGACCTGGCTGCGCGGCTTCCGCGAACTGCGCGAAGACCTGGGCCAGTTGGTGCGCGGCTGGCTCGCCCCCGGACCCCTGCCGTACGACCTCGCCCTCGCCCGCGTCAACGACGCCGCCCGCACCCCGCCACCCGCCCCGCGCGCCGCACGCCTCCAGGACGGCACGCTCGTGCGGGAGTTGGCGGACGTCCCGGAGTGTGCCGCCCTGCTGGCCGCGGTCGCACGGGACGCCGTGGAACTGCTCACCGACCCCGTCGCCCGGGCGGCGCTGCGCCAGTGCGAGGGCGACAACTGCCCGATCGTCTACCTCGACACATCCCGGGGCCGCCGGCGCCGCTGGTGCTCCAGCGAGGTGTGCGGCAACCGTGAGCGGGTGGCCCGGCACCGCCGCCGGGTCGCCTCCCGCCAGCCCGGCGCCCCCACGGTCACCCGTTTCGCCCCGTCCGCCCGAAGTGCGTCGACGCCGGCTCGAGGAGCGCCGAAGTGATCTCGGTTACACCATGTGTACCTACGCTCCCGTAGGGAAACGAGTGGCGACCTTGCTCGCGGTGGGGGAAATGTAAAGAAGGCGGGGCGGGAATGTGGGTGCATGTCCGTCCTCGTCACCCCGCCCCGCGAAAATCGTCCCCGCGTATTGAACATCGGACGCCCCTCTTCCGTACCCGTGGTCGAGCGACCGACTGGGGGGAAGCCCCGGACACCGGAGGTGGGCGTGCGCAAGGATTCCGTCGTGGCCAATGAACGTGGATCGAGGGCCCGACATCGCGCTTCCCAGCCGTCGGAACCCGACGAGGAGCTGGTGCGCGCCCTGTATCGCGAGCACGCCGGACCCCTGCTCGCCTACGTGCTGCGCCTGGTCGCCGGAGACCGGCAGCGCGCCGAGGACGTGGTGCAGGAGACGCTCATCCGTGCCTGGAAGAACGCCGGCCAGCTCAATCGAGCGACCGGTTCGGTACGCCCCTGGCTGGTGACGGTCGCACGTCGCATCGTCATCGACGGCCACCGCAGCCGGCAGGCCCGGCCGCAGGAGGTCGATCCGTCGCCGCTGGAGGTCATCCCCGCGGAGGACGAGATCGACAAAGCGCTGTGGCTGATGACGCTGTCGGACGCGCTCGACGACCTGACCCCGGCCCACCGGGAGGTGCTCGTCGAGACGTACTTCAAAGGGCGTACCGTCAACGAGGCGGCCGAGACGCTGGGCATCCCCAGCGGCACCGTCCGCTCAAGGGTTTTCTACGCCCTGCGGTCCATGAAGCTGGCACTGGAGGAGCGGGGGGTGACGGCGTGATGAGCGGATACGGGGACATGCGAGGATTCGGCATGGAAGGCCCGGGTAACACTGGACCCATGCAGGGATCACCGGGCCCGAACGAACACGAGACCGTCGGCGCCTACGCCCTGGGGATTCTCGACGACGCCGAAGCAACCGCTTTCGAAGCCCACCTCGCCACCTGCGAATGGTGCGCCCAGCAGCTCGACGAACTCGCCGGCATGGAACCGATGCTGTCCGCGCTCGCCGACCTGCCCGGCGCCGGCACGCCCGTGATCGGCGAGTCCCTGTCGGCCCGGCCCAGCCCGCGGCTGGCCGAGAAGCTCGTCGACGAGATCGCCGAACGGCGGGCCGCCAAGCGCCGCCGCGGTTTCTACATGGTGGCCGCCGCAGCCGCGCTGATCGTCGGAGGTCCGCTGGTCGCCGTCGCCACGACCGGCTCGGACTCCGGGGGTACGACGCAGGCCGCGCCGGCGAGCCCCGCGAAGACCCTGTTCTCGACGATGGGCGACAAGGTCACGGCGCACGACGCGGCGACCGACGTCACCGGGACCGTCGGCATGGCGCAGAAGGACTGGGGCACGCAGGCGGTCCTGGAACTGAAGAACGTCAAGGGTCCGCTGAAGTGCAGCCTGATCGCCGTCGGCAAGAACGGTGAGCGCGAGACCGTGTCCTCGTGGTCGGTCCCTGGGTGGGGGTACGGGATCCCGAACGCGAAGACGGAGGAGGCGAAGAATCCGCTGTACATCGGGGGTGGGGCGGCGTTCGCACCGAACGAGATCGACCACTTCGAGGTGATGACGTTCGACGGGCAGAAACTGGTGCAGATCAAGGCGTGAGCCGCCGGCGGCTGCGAGGCGCGCCTTGCTCCTCGGCGCCGACAGGCGCTGCCCCTCGCCTCGCGTGGCCTCCTTCGCGTACGGTTGACGGCTGCCCAGCACGTCAGAAGGGGGCCCGGTGGCCGCTCAGGCACAGCAATCCGCGGTCGAACCGGTTCACGACTCGGTTCGGGACCGGGAGATCACCGTCGAACAGGAACACCTGGACCGGGTGTACCGGCGGCTCGAGGAGAAGATCCACGAGGCCGAGTTCCTCATGAACGACGCGGCCCGGCGCGGCCAGGTCGGCACCCCCGGCGCGCTCGCCGAGCGGGACGCGCAGGTCTTCCGGGCCGGCGTGCACCTCAACCGGCTGAACAACGAGTTCGAGGACTTCCTCTTCGGCCGGATCGACCTGCTGCTCGGCAAGGACGGCAAGAAGGGGCCCGACGGCGCGTACACCGCCGTGGAGCCCGCCGACGGCGCCGTGCGGCCCGACAACACCGCCGACATCGCCGAGACGCTGCACATCGGCCGGATCGGCGTTCTCGACCAGGACTACGCGCCGCTGGTCATCGACTGGCGGGCGCCCGCCGCCGCGCCGTTCTACCGGTCCACGCCGGTGGACCCGGGGCGGGTGGTACGGCGCCGGGTCATCCGCTCCAAGGGCCGCCGGGTCCTCGGCGTCGAGGACGACCTCATGCGGCCGGAGCTGACGGCGTTCCTCGACGGGCACGAGCTGCCGGTCATCGGCGACGGCGCGCTGATGGCGGCGCTCGGGCAGGCCCGCACCCACACCATGCGGGACATCGTGGCGTCCATCCAGGCCGAGCAGGACATGGTGATCCGCGCGCCCGCCGCGTCCGTGACGTATGTCGAGGGCGGGCCGGGCACGGGCAAGACGGCGGTCGCGCTGCACCGCGCCGCGTACCTGCTCTACCAGGACCGGCGCCGCTACGCGGGCGGCATCCTGATCGTCTCGCCGACCCCGCTGCTCGTCGCCTACACCGAGGGCGTGCTGCCCTCGCTCGGCGAGGAGGGCCAGGTCGCCATCCGCGCGATCGGCTCCCTGGTCGACGGGGCCGAGGCCACGGTGTACGACTCCCCGGCCACCGCCCGCGCCAAGGGCTCCAGCCGCATGCTGAAGGTGCTGCGCAAGGCCGCCCGGGGCGCGCTGGAGGGGCCCGACGCCCCGGCCCGGCTGCGCGTCGTCGCCTTCGGCCGGCGCCTGGAGCTCGAGTCGGGGCAGCTCGACGCGATCCGCCGCAACGCCCTCGGCGGTACGGCCCCGGTGAACCTGCTGCGCCCGCGCGCCCGCAAGCTGCTGCTGGACGCCCTGTGGGAGCAGTCCGGTGCCGCGGGCCGGCACACCGACCCCGAGCTGGCCGCCGAGCTGCGCTCCTCCTTCGACGACGACGTCAGCACCGAGGACTCCTTCCTGCAGTTCCTGGACGCCTGGTGGCCCGAGCTGACCCCGCGCGGCGTCCTCGCGGCGATGGCCGACGAGAAGCGGCTCGGGCGCTGGGCGCGCCGCGCCCTGAACCCGGGTGAGGTCCGCAAGGTCGCCCGCTCGCTCAGACGCGACGGGTACTCCGTGCACGACATCGCGCTGCTGGACGAGTTGCAGTCGATCCTCGGCGCCCCGGTCCGCCCGAAGAAGAAACGCGAGCTCGACCCGCTGGACCACCTCACCGGTCTGGAAGAGCTGATGCCGGTGCGGGAGGAGTCGCAGCGCGAGCGCGCGGAGCGGCTGGCCGCCGAGCGCGTCGAGTACGCCCATGTGATCGTCGACGAGGCGCAGGACCTCACGCCCATGCAGTGGCGCATGGTCGGCCGCCGCGGCCGGCACGCCACCTGGACGGTCGTCGGCGACCCGGCCCAGTCCTCCTGGTCCGACGTCGACGAGGCCGCCGCGGCCCGCGACGAGGCCCTCGGCACCCGTCCGCGCCGCCGCTTCCAGCTCACGGTGAACTACCGCAACCCGGCGGAGATCGCCGAGCTGGCCGCGAAGGTGCTGGCGCTGGCCATGCCCGGCTCCACGGCCCCGTCGGCGGTGCGCTCCACCGGCGTGCAGCCGCGGTTCGCGGTCGTCGCGGAGTCGCTGGAGAAGACCGTGCGGGCCGAGGCCGAGCGGCTGCTCGGCGCGGTGGACGGCACGGTCGGCGTCGTCGTCGCGATGCAGCGCCGCGAGGAGGCCCGGCGGTGGCTGGCCGGGCTGGGCGACCGGGTCGTGGCCCTCGGCAGCCTGGAGGCCAAGGGCCTGGAGTACGACGCGACGGTCGTCGTCTCGCCCGCGGAGATCGCCGACGAGAGCCCGGCGGGGTTGCGGGTGCTGTACGTCGCGCTGACCCGGGCCACGCAGCAGTTGACGGTGGTTTCGGCGGAGCGGGACGAGGCGGATGGGGTGGGGGTGCCGGATCTGCTGCGGGACTGATGCCTTGCGGCGCTTGGGCCGGTTTTTGTCTGCGGGTGCGTTGTGGCTGGTCGCGGGTGCCTGTGCGGGTGCGTTGTGGCTGGTCGCGGGTGCCTGTGCGGGTGCGTTGTGGCTGGTCGCGGGTGCCTGTGCGGGTGCGTTGTGGCTGGTCGCGCCGTTCCCCGCGCCCCTTTGATGCCTGCGGCGGCCCGTTGCGGTGCGTCGTGGCGTGCGTAGCGCCTGCGGTTCGTTGTGGGTCGGGGCCGGGGTGGGGGGTGTCCGTCCTCGGTCCGGCCGCCCGTTTCCGACGAGGGCGCCCCTGCCCGGTGCCGGCCGCTGCGGGCGGACACCCCCCACCCCGTCCCCTTCCCGCCGTACGCGGGTGCAGCAACGCCGTGGCGCGCGCCTTCGTCTGGGCTGAGCTGCGGGCAGTCGTGAGCGAGCGCACCCACCCCGGCCAGTGCCCCCCGCGGGACAGACGCACCTACGCCGGCGGCGCCCCGTAACCCCCCAGCGGCTCCGGGTCTCGGGGGCCGAAGAGGGCTGTGAGGCCGAGGTGGACCAGTAGGGCCGCCAACGGCCACGCCAGCAGCGCGCCCTTCGCTCCCAGTTTCAGCGGCGCGGAGAACGTGACGCCCTCGCCCACCGCCTTCGCGTGGGCGATGACGTCGGATCCCGGGCCGAGCCATACGCCCAGGCGCCAGGCCAGCAGCGACGCGAGCAGGCCGCCGACGCCCAGGCCGGCCACCAGCGGCACGCCCCCGCGCCGTCGCCACAGGAAGACGATGCTCCCGCTGAGCACGCCGAACGCGAGCGCCAGCAGCGTGAACGTTCCGTCGACGCCGATCGCCTGCTCGCCCTCGCTGTCCTTGAGGTAGACGACCCAGCTGTGGTCCACGACGCTGCCCACCAGCGGCACGTGCGGGGCGAGCCACCACCACAGCACGCCGAACAGCAGGCCCGCGACCGTCACCGCCCCGGTGACCACGGCGGCCTCACGCAGTTCCGTCTTCATCCCGGGCCCGTCCTGTCCGTACACGGCGTCCTGCGGCGCAGGAGTCACATACCCGTATCCGTCCGCGGCAGGCGGACCGGCCTGGTCGGAGGGGTACGAGGAGTGGTTGTGCGGCCCGGAGGGCGGTGTCAGCGGTGCGGTCACCCCCACATCGTGCCAGGTGCGCCCGCGGGCCGCGTCACCGGACGGCGGCCCGCCGGTACGCCCAGGTGGCGACGGCCAGCGACGCCATCCCGACCCCGGCGCACACGGCGAGGTCACCGAGCACGTACGCCCAGTCGGGGCTCGCCGCGAAGGTCCGCGCGAGGGCCTCGACGCCGTAGGTGGACGGCAGCAGGTCACGGGCCAGCCGTACGACCTCCGGCATCCGGTCGGCCGGCAGCACGCCCAGCAGCAGCGCCGCGGACATGCCCAGCTGGCCCAGGAGCGTGGCCAGTTCCGGGCGCGGGGCGAGCAGGCCGCAGGCCGCGCCGAGACCGGACAGCGCGGCGCCGGCGAGCGGGATGACGGCGGCCAGCACCCACAGGTGGGTCAGCGGCAGCCCGAACAGCACGCATCCGAAGACGGCGGTGACCACCGTGCCCGGCACCGTGAAGGACGCGTACGCGGCCGCCGCGCCCAGCACCACGGCGGCCGGCGGTACCGGCAGCGTGGCGTAGTGGTCGAGGCCGCCGCTCGCGCGCAGCTGCCCGAAGTACTGGGCGAGCAGGTTGAGCGCGACGAACGCGACGACCAGCACAGCGGACCCGGCGACGACCGGCTCTGCCTCGTTGCCGCCGTCCACCACCCCGCGCATCATGACCAGGATGCCGATGGACTGGAACGTCGCCACGAACAGCAGCGGGATCCGCGCGACCCGCGCCCGGGACAGCTGCGCCCGGTAGACGGCGCCCAGCGACGGCCACAGCCGGGCGCGCGGCCCGAGCTCGGCCGGGGCCGGGGCGGCGGCCCGGGCCACGCCCCGGGCGCTGCCCGACAGACTCTCGGCGGGTACGACACTCACGTGGAGCTGCTCCTTGTCGGTACGGCACTCGCCCGGCTCATGCCTTCACCAGCCCCTGCCGTGCGGCGCCGCCCAGGGCCAGGTAGACGTCCTCCAGGCTGGGCGTGGCGAGCGTGAAGTCGTCCAGCGCCGCGAAGGCGGCACCGCCGGTGACGGTCGCGACGGCCGCGCGGGCCTCCTCGGGCGCGAGCCGGAGCGTCCAGCGGCGCCCGGACTCGGTGGCGCGGTCGCGCAGCGCGGCGACCTCCGGCACGTCCAGCGGGGCGCGCTCGCGCCACACCAGTTCGACCCGGACCTCGTCGGCGACCTGCTCCTTGAGCCCGGTGGGTGTGTCGCAGGCGATGATCCGGCCCCGGTCGAGCACGGCGACCCGGTCGAGGACGGTCTCGGCCTCGATGACGTTGTGGGTGACCAGCAGCACGGTCGTGCCGCGTTCGGCGCGGCGGCGGTCGACGGCGGACCACACCGCGCGGCGGGCCACGGGGTCCATGCCGGTGGTGGGTTCGTCGAGGACGAGCAGCGGCCGTTCACCGACCAGCGCGGCGGCGAAACAGGCGAGCCTGCGCTGGCCGCCGGACAGCTTCTTCAGCGGGCGTCCGGCGATCGGCGTGAGGCCCAGTTCCTCCAGTACGGAGTCCCGCTCGGCGCGCGCCCGGCGGATGTCCAGGCCGCGCAGCCGTCCGGTGGTCTCGGCGGCCAGCGACACGGTCAGCTCGTCGAGAGCGGTGGACTCCTGGCCGAGGTAGGCGAGGATGCGGGCGGCCCGCTCCGGGTGGCGGACGATGTCGTGCCCGAGGATCTCCACGCTGCCCGCGTCGGGGCGCATCAGCCCGGTGAGCTGGCGGACGAGGGTGGACTTGCCGGCGCCGTTCGGCCCGAGCAGACCGAAGATCTCGCCCCGCCGGATGTCCAGCCGTACGTCGTCGGTGGCGCGCACCTCGGGCGTGCCGGGGGCACCGCGCCGGGCCCGCACGGCCGGATACGTCTTGATCAGTCCGCGCACCGCACAGACGACCTCACCGAGGGGCCGTTCCGATGGTGCCGTGCGCGTACTCACAAAGGACGAGACTACGGGGTCGGGGGGCTTTACTTGCCGTTGGGGCGGTTTACCGCCACCGGCTCAGTCCCCCGCCGCGGCGGGTTCCGCTGTCGTCGGGACGTCGATCTCTCTCCAGAAGCCCGCCCGGATGGCGTAGCGGTCGTGCTCGTCGATCTGGTCGTCCTTGTGGGCGAGGAGGCCGAAGCGGGCGGCGTAGCGCAGCAGCTCGCCGTCGATGCGGTGCGGGATGCGCGGGTACATGCCGGACAGCCGCTGGAGGTGGACCGGGTCGCCGAGGCGGGCGATCCAGCGGCGGGCGAAGACCTGCCCCACCTCGTAGGGGTCGCCGCCGACGGTGGTGATGTCCTCCTCGCGGTCGGCCCAGCGCTGCTCGGCGGTGGTCAGCTGGGCGAGCGTGGGCATGGCGGCGGCCTCGGGCGGCTCGGCGGGGGTGCCGGGGCGGTCGACCCAGCCCTTGTCGGAGGACCAGCGCAGGGTTGCCGTCGTGGGCTGCTGCGGGGCGGCGGGAGCGCCGGCGCGCAGTTCGGCGAGGTCCTTGGGGGTCGGGACGCCTTTGGCGCCGGGGACGCGGTCCTGCGAGCCGTTGCGCCCGGCGGCCGCGGGGGGGTGTTCGTCCTCGCGCGGGGGCCGCTCGGCTGTGGTGAGCCCGGACTCGGGCAGGGGGGCGGAGAGGATCGCGGCGATCTCGGGGCGGGGCGCGGGCGGCGGTGCGCACACGCCGGTGAGTTCCTTGGCGCGCACGGCCCGGGTGATCCAGACGCGGTCCAGCACCCGCCGCTCGTCGGCCTCGGCGACCAGGTCCTCGGACTGGTTGTAGTCGCCGTCTGCGGCCTGCACGGCCCACAGGTGTACGGCGACGCCGTGCTCCTTGGCGGACATCATGCCCGGCAGCAGATCGCCGTCACCGGTGACGAGGACGATGTCGGAGCAGGCGCGGTTGCGGGCCAGCTCGGTCAGCTCGGCGTGCATGGCGGCGTCCACGCCCTTCTGCGCCCAGCGGCCGTCACTGCGGGTGAGGGCGCCCAGGCGGACCGTGACGCGGGGCATGACGCGCAGCCGGCGGTGTTCGGGCTGCGGGACGCGGTCGGGGGCGCCGTCGAACCAGTAGATCCGCAGCAGCGGCTGCTGGGTGTCGGCCTCGGCGCGCTCGCGCAGGCCCTGAATGAGGGCGGCGTGGTCGACGGCGATCCGGGACCGGGAGGGCTCCCCTGCGAGGAGGCTGGCGGCGGCCCCCAGCAGGTACCCGGCGTCCACCAGGACGATGCAGCGGTCCACGCGACTCACCCTCTTCCCGGGAGGTTCACTTCGGGCTTCCTTCGAGTCTGCCCGACCGGGCGGAGGTTAACGGCCGGAACTCGATCTTCGGCGTGGCGTTTCGGTGCGGTGCGGCTCCAGAGCCCTTGTCACACACGGTAATTGTCCGATATGCGCTTGTTGTCAGTCTATGTGAATCTGGTCGCGGCCCTGGCCCCTAGATCCCCCACAGGAGGCATCACCATGGCCAAGAACAAGAACCGTGATCGTAAGCAGCGTCCGACCGAGCGTGGTCAGCAGGCGACCCGGCAGCCGGCGATGGACACCGAGTCGCAGCCCGAGGTGGAGGCGACCCCCGGTGACGTCGCCACCCGCAAGCGGAAGCGCAGCTTCGGCCACAACTGAACACGCGTGACGGGTCCCTTGCGATCCAGGCAATGACGAGGGGCGCACCCGGTACCGGGTGCGCCCCTCCTGCGCTTCGCCGGTCAGCCCGCCAGGCAGGACGGGCCCAGCAGCACCTTCAGGTCGCCGAACAGGGCCGGGTCGGGCTTGACCCGGTGCCGGTCCAGGCGCAGCACGGTCGTCCTGGTCGGGCCCTGGAGCCTGATCCGGACCTCGCTGTCGCCCTTGTGGTGGCTGAGGATCTCGCCGAGCCGGCTGACCATGGGCGGAGTGACCCTGGTGGCGGGGATGGTGAGGACCACCGGCGCGTTGGTTCCCGCGTTGGACAGGTCCGGGACCATCAGCTCCATGGCGACCAGACGCGGCACGTCCTCCCGCTTGTCGAGCCGTCCCTTGACGAACACGACGGCGTCCTCGACCAGTTGGGTGGACACCAGCTGGTAGGTGGCCGGGAAGAACATGCACTCGATGGAGCCCGCGAGGTCCTCCACGGTGGCGATCGCCCAGGCGTTGCCCTGCTTGGTCATCTTGCGCTGCAGGCCGGAGATGATGCCGCCGATCGTCACGACCGCGCCGTCCGCGTGCTCGCCGCCGGTGAGCTGGGAGATGCCCGCGTCGGCCTTGTCGGACAGGATGTGCTCCAGGCCGAACAGCGGGTGGTCGGAGACGTACAGACCGAGCATCTCCCGCTCCTGGGCGAGGAGGTAGGTCTTGTCCCACTCCTCGTCCGTGAACTGCACGTCGAGTCCGAAGCCGGGCTCGCTGGACGTCTCCTCGCCCATCCCGCCGAAGAGGTCGAACTGTCCCTCGGCCTCCTTGCGCTTGACCGCGACCACGTTGTCGATCATCGGCTCGTACTGCGCCGTCAGGCCCTTGCGGGTGTGGCCCATCTCGTCGAAGGCGCCGGCCTTGATCAGCGACTCGGTGGTGCGCTTGTTGCAGACGACCGCATCGACCTTGTCGAGGTAGTCCGGGAAGGAGGCGTACTTCCCCTTGGTCTTGCGGCACTTGATGATCGACTCGACGACGTTGGTGCCGACGTTGCGCACGGCGGACAGGCCGAAGAGGATCACGTCGTCGCCCTGCGCGGCGAAGTTCGCCTCGGACTCGTTGACGTTCGGCGGGAGCACCTTGATGCCCATGCGGCGGCACTCGTTGAGGTAGACGGCCGACTTGTCCTTGTCGTCCTTGACGGAGGTCAGCAGCGCGGCCATGTACTCAGCGGGATGGTTCGCCTTCAGGTAGGCGGTCCAGTAGGACACCAGGCCGTACGCGGCGGAGTGCGCCTTGTTGAAGGCGTAGCCGGCGAAGGGCACCAGCACGTCCCACAGCGCCTGGATCGCCTCGTCGCTGTAGCCGTTCTTGCGGGCACCGGCCTGGAAGATGGTGAAGTTCTTCGCCAGCTCGTCGGGCTTCTTCTTGCCCATCACGCGACGGAGGATGTCGGCCTCGCCGAGCGAGTAGCCGGCGATGATCTGGGCGGCCTTCTGCACCTGCTCCTGGTACACGATCAGGCCGTAGGTGACGTCCAGGACCTCCTTGAGCGGCGCTTCCAGCTCGGGGTGGATCGGCGTGATCTCCTGCTGGCCGTTCTTGCGCAGCGCGTAGTTCGTGTGGGAGTTCATGCCCATCGGGCCCGGGCGGTACAGGGCCGAGACGGCGGAGATGTCTTCGAAGTTGTCGGGCTTCATCAGCCGCAGCAGCGAGCGCATGGGGCCGCCGTCGAACTGGAAGACGCCGAGGGTGTCGCCGCGCTGCAGCAGCTCGAAGGTCGTGGGGTCGTCGAGCGGGAGGCTGAGGAGATCGATGTCGATCCCCTTGTTCGCCTTCACCATCTTGACGGCGTCGTCCATGATCGTGAGGTTGCGCAGGCCCAGGAAGTCCATCTTCAGCAGGCCGAGCGACTCACAGCTCGGGTAGTCCCACTGGGTGATGGTGACGCCGTCGGTGTGCCGCACCCAGACCGGGACGTGGTCGACGATGGGCTCGCTGGACATGATCACGCCGGCCGCGTGCACGCCCATCTGCCGCACCAGGCCCTCCACACCGCGTGCGGTGTCGATGACCTTCTTCACATCCGGTTCGTTCTCGTACATCCCACGGACCTCGCCGGCCTCGCTGTAGCGGGGGTGGCCGGGGTCGGTGATGCCGGACAGCGGGATGCCCTTGCCGAGGACGTCGGCGGGCATCGCCTTGGTGATGCGGTCGCCCATGGCGTACGGGTAGCCCAGCACGCGCGCGGAGTCCTTGATCGCGTTCTTGGCCTTGATGGTGCCGTAGGTGCCGATCATGGCGACCTTGTCGGCGCCGTACTTCTCGGTCACGTACCGGATCACCTCGACGCGCCGGCGCTCGTCGAAGTCGATGTCGACATCGGGCATGGAGATGCGCTCGGGGTTGAGGAACCGCTCGAAGATCAGGCCGTGCGGGATCGGGTCGAGGTCGGTGATGCCCATGGCGTAGGCGACGATCGAGCCGGCCGCCGATCCTCGGCCGGGGCCGACGGCGATGCCCTGCTTCTTCGCCCACATGATGAAGTCGGCGACCACGAGGAAGTAGCCCGGGAAGCCCATCGAGATGATGACGTCCATCTCGTACTCGGCCTGCTTCTGGCGGTCCTCCGGGACGCCGCCGGGGAAGCGGCGCTCCATCCCGCGGCGGACCTCCTCCTGGAACCAGGTGACCTCGGTGTAGCCGTCCGGGATGTCGAACTTGGGCATCAGGTCGCGCTTTTCGAACATGCCCGTGGTGTCGACCATCTCGGCGACCAGGAGCGTGTTGGCGCAGCCTTCCTGCCAGGCGTCCGAGGAGTCGATGGCGTACATCTCGTCCGTGGACTTCAGGTAGTAGCCGGTGCCGTCGAACTTGAAGCGGTCGGGGTCGGAGAGGTTCTTGCCGGTCTGGATGCACAGCAGGGCGTCGTGCGCCTGCGCCTCGTGGGCGTAGGTGTAGTGCGAGTCGTTGGTGACCAGCGGGGGGATGCCGAGCTTCTTGCCGATCTCCAGCAGGCCGTCGCGGACCCGGCGCTCGATCTCGATGCCGTGGTCCATCAGCTCCAGGAAGTACTTGTCCTTGCCGAAGATGTCCTGGTAGTCGGCCGCGGCCTTGAGGGCCTCGTCGAAGTGGCCGAGGCGCAGCCGGGTCTGCACCTCGCCGGAGGGGCAGCCGGTGGAGGCGACGATGCCCTCGGACCACTGGGCGATGGTCTCCTTGTCCATCCGGGGCCACTTCTGCAGCCAGCCCTCGGCGTAGGCGTCGGAGGAGAGCCGGAAGAGGTTGTGCAGGCCGGTGCTGTTCACCGCCCACATCGTCTTGTGGGTGTAACCACCCGAACCCGAGACGTCGTCCCTCTTCTGGTGCGGCTGTCCCCACTGGATCTTGCGCTTGTTGCGCCGGGACTCAGGGGCGACATACGCCTCGATCCCGATGATCGGGGTGATTCCGGCCTTCTCCGCAGTGTGGAAGAAGTCGTACGCGCCGTGCAGGTTGCCGTGGTCGGACATGGCGATGTGCGTCATGCCCATCTCGTTGCACGCGTTGAACATGTCCTTCAGCCGCGCGGCACCGTCCAGCAGCGAGTACTGGGTGTGGACGTGCAGGTGCGTGAACGGCGGCTTCGACACTGTGTGGCCTCCAGCGGAAACGGTCGGCGACGGATGGGCGGACGATTGTGGATTCAGCGTCGAAGTCTATGCCGCAGGACTGACAGCGGACATGATTGCGGCGGCGCGCAGCGCCACGATGAGGGGTGGAGGCCGGGTGACGGGCGGGCACTACGGCGTACCTTCATCCGTTGGAAGCGGCGAAGACGCTTCGTACACCCACTGCACCACCTGCACCAGGAGGCACCCCGCGATGTCGGTACCCCAGCTCAGCGACGAGCAGCGCGGTGAGGAGATTCTCACCGTCTTCGACACCGCCTTCGGCGAGCTCCTGGCCGCCGACCCGGCCGCGTTCCGGGTGAAGTTCCGCAAGATGGCGGCCTCGGCGTTCGCGTTCTACCGGGGTACGGCGTGCCTCTTCTACCACGATGTGGACGAGGACAAGCGGGGCGGCCCGTTCCTGGACGACCGCACCTCACGCGTGTGGATCCACGGCGATCTGCACGCGGAGAACTTCGGCACGTACATGGACTCCACCGGCCGGCTGATCTTCAACGTCAACGACTTCGACGAGGCCTACGTCGGCCCCTTCACCTGGGACCTGAAGCGCTTCTCCGCCTCCATCGCGCTCGTCGGGTACGCGAAGGCGCTCAGCGACGAGCAGATTACGGAACTGGTGCGGATCTACGCGGGCGCCTACCGCGAGCGGATCCATGCCCTGGCGACCGGAGCCAAGAGCGACGAGGTGCCGCCGTTCACGCTGGACACCGCCCAGGGCCCGCTGCTGGACGCGCTGCGTGACGCCCGCTCGCTGACCCGGTTCGGGCTGCTGGACTCGATGACGGAGATCCGCGACTTCGAGCGCCGCTTCGCCCCCGGCGGCGGCGCCATCGAGCTGGACGCGGCCACCCGCTACAAGGTGCTGGCCGCCTTCGACGGCTATCTGGAGACGCTGCCGGAGACCTCGCTGACCCGCCCGGACTCCTACCGCGTCAAGGACGTCGTCGGCCGCCGCGGGATCGGCATCGGCTCGGCCGGCCTGCCGTCGTACAACATCCTGCTGGAGGGGCACAGCGACGCCCTGGAGAACGACGTCGTGATCTACATCAAGCAGGCCCAGACCCCGGCCGTCTCCCGGCACATCACGGACCGGTCGATCCGCGACTACTTCCAGCACGAGGGCCACCGCACGGTGATCTCGCAGCGCGCCCTGCAGGCGCACGCGGACCCGTGGCTGGGCTGGACCGAGCTGGACGGCGCCGGTCAGCTGGTCGCCGAGGTGTCGCCGTACGCGGTCGACCTGGACTGGGGCGACATCGACGACCCGGAGGAGATCGCGGGCGTCGTCGCCGACCTCGGCCGGGCGACGGCCACCATGCACGCGGCGGCCGACGACACCTCGGGCGAGTCGCTGGTGCCGTTCTCCACCGAGCGGGCCATCGACGCGGCGATCGCCGCCGACGAGGAGGGCTTCGCACCGCTGCTGGTCGACTTCGCGCACACCTACGGGGCACGCGCGCGTGCCGACCACCAGATCTTCCTCGACCTGTTCCGCAACGGCCGCATTCCGGGGCTGTGAGCCGCACGATGACGGTGTGAGCTCTCACAGGGACCCTTTAGGGTTCCCTTACCGGAGCTCGTGCCACACTCTTGACTCGCTATGGACATATCCGGGACCCACCTCAGAGCGCTCCGCGCGGCGCTGTTCACGGCACTGGTCGTGACGGTCAGCGCCGCGTCGCACGTGCTGCTGTCCCGGGTCCCGCTGCCCGCCAACACGGTCGCCGCGGTCGCGGTGGCCGTGTTCGCGCTCGCCTACGCCCTGGCGGGCCGCGAGCGGGGCTTCGGCCGGATCGCCGCGCTGCTGATCCCGCTGGAGCTGGCCGCGGACACCCTGTTCACCACGGGGCAGCACCTCTGCTACGGCGCGGCGGGCGGCCCGGTCGCCGGCCCGCTGCGCTCGGTGGGCTGGGACGTGCTGTGCGGCAACCGCGCCGTCGGCACCCCGCTGGCCCGGATGACCGGCACCGACACCGACCGGCTCCCGGCCCTGCTCTCCCACGCCGACCCGGCGACCGCCTGGCTGCTGCTCGCCGCGCACGTGAGCGTCGGTCTGCTCGCCGCCGCCTGGCTGCGCCGGGGCGAGCGGGCACTGACGCAGCTGGTGCGGGCGGTGGCCGCGACCTCCTTCCGGCCGCTGCTGCTGGCCGTCGCCGCGGTGGCCGTCCGGCCGGCCGGCCCGGCCCGCCGGCTGCCGCGCCCCGTCCGCCGTACGGCCGCGCTCCGCGGCCCGCTGCTCGCGCACTCCCTGGGACGGCGCGGACCGCCCCGTTCACCGGCGTTCGCCTGACCGTTCGTGCCCGAACGCGCACGACGGACGAACGCCCGAGCCCGGCAGTCCCCCTTCCCCATCCCGCGCACCACGGTGCGCGTGTCCTCCACGGAGATCATCACCATGAGCAAGCGGAACACCCAGGCGGCGAAGACGGCGGCGCGCGAGCGGCTGCGGGCCGAGCGCGAGCGCGAGGCCAAGCGGGCCAAGGTCAAGCGGCAGGTCATCGTCGCGCTGTCGGTCGTCGCCGTCCTCGCGGCGGCCGGCGGCATAGGTTACGCGGTCGTCCAGGCCAACAAGCCGGGGCACTGGGAGGCCGTCAAGGACCAGAAGCTCGTCAAGCCGGCCCACACCACCGGCACGGACGGCACCACCGTCGTGATCGGCAAGAGCAGCGCCAAGAAGACCCTCGCGATGTACGAGGACCCGCGCTGCCCGGTCTGCGCGGCCTTCGAGCAGACGGTGGGCCAGACGGTGAAGAAGGACGTCGACGAGGGCAAGTTCAAGATCCAGTTCGTCGGCGCCACCTTCATCGACACGAACATCCCCGGTGAGGGCTCCCGCAACGCCCTCAGCGCGCTCGGCGCGGCGCTGAACGTCAGCCCCGAGGCGTTCGTCGAGTACAAGGCCGCGCTGTACTCGGCGAAGTACCACCCCGACGAGCAGGACGACAAGTTCAAGGACGACGCCTACCTGCTGAAGGTGGCGGACACGGTCGGCGCGCTGAAGAACAACGCCGCGTTCGAGAAGGCCGTCAAGGACGGGACCTACGACAAGTGGGCCCTGGTGATGAGCGAGAAGTTCGACACGGACGGCCAGAAGTACGGCTTCCAGGGCACCCCGACCCTCGTCATGGACGGCAAGAAGGTCACCGGCGCGGACGGCAAGAACGCGCCCATGTCGGTGGACGAGTTCAACACGGCGATCGACAAGGCGATCAAGGGCTGACCCGGTTCCCCGGGCGGGTCCGACGCCCTGGGCGCTGATCCGACCGCGCACCCAACAGCGGGCGAACTTTTGCCGGTTCGCCCGCTGACGCGCATACCGATCAGTAACCTGATCGGTCGTGACCAGTCGATACAGAGCCGATTCCGATCTCGCCCCCGAGGCGACCTCCTTCACCCCTCGCCGCCGTACGGTCGTCAAGGCCGCGGCGGCGACGGCTGTCCTGGCCGGCCCGCTCACCGCCGCCCTGCCCGCCCGGGCCGCGTCCGCCGCCCCCGCCTTCCTGCACGGCGTGGCCTCCGGCGACCCGCTGCCCGACGGCATCCTGCTGTGGACCCGGGTGACGCCCGTCCCGGAGGCGATACCGGGCTCGGGCGTGGGCCCGGACACCGAAGTGGCGTGGGTCGTCGCCACGGACCGGGCGCTGACCAACGTCGTCGCCCAGGGCTCGCTCACCGCGACCGCCGCCAGTGACCACACCGTCAAGGCCGACGTCCGCGGCCTGAAGCCGGCCACCGACTACTGGTTCCGCTTCTCCGCCGGCGGCACGGACTCCCCCGTGGCCCGCACCCGCACCACGCCGGCCGCCGACACCGCCGTGGCCAACCTGCGCTTCGGCGTGGTCTCCTGCGCCAACTGGGAGGCCGGTCACTTCGCGGCGTACCGCCATCTCGCGGCCCGCTCCGACCTGGACGCCTGGCTGCACCTGGGCGACTACATCTACGAGTACAGGTCGGGCGAGTACGCGGCCCGCGGCACCGTCGTGCGGCCGCACGCGCCCGCGCACGAGATCCTCACCCTCGCCGACTACCGGATCCGGCACGCGACGTACAAGACCGACCCCGATCTGCAGGCGCTGCATCTGCGGGCGCCGGTCGTGGCGATCTGGGACGACCACGAGTTCGCCGACAACGCCTGGTCGGGCGGCGCGGTCAACCACACCGAGGGTGCCGAGGGCACCTGGGCCGCGCGCCAGGCCGCCGCCAAGCAGGCGTACTTCGAGTGGATGCCGGTGCGTCCGGCGCTGGCCGGCACCACCTACCGCAGGCTGCGCTTCGGCAAGCTCGCCGACCTGTCCCTGCTGGACCTGCGCTCCTTCCGCTCCCAGCAGGCGTCCACGGCCTCCGGTTCGGTGGACGACCCGGACCGCACGCTCACCGGCCGCGCGCAACTGGACTGGCTCAAGGCCGGATTGAAGTCCTCGGACACCACCTGGCGGCTGGTCGGCAACTCGGTCATGATCTCGCCGTTCGCGATCGGCTCGCTCTCCGCGGATCTGCTGAAGCCGCTGGCCAAGCTGCTTGGGCTCCCGCAGGAGGGCATCGCCCTCAACACCGACCAGTGGGACGGCTACACCGACGACCGCCGTGAGCTGCTGGCCCATCTGCGCGCCAACGCCATCCGCAACACCGTCTTCCTGACCGGCGACATCCACATGGCGTGGGCCAACGACGTGCCGGTGGACGCCGGTACGTACCCGCTCTCCCCGTCGGCCGCCACGGAGTTCGTGGTCACCTCGGTGACGTCCGACAACCTCGACGACATCGTCAAGGCGCCCGAGGGCACGATCTCCGCGATCACCTCGCCGGTGATCCGGGCCGCGAACCGGCACGTCCACTGGGTCGACACCGACCGGCACGGCTACGGCGTACTGGACCTCACCGCCGACCGGGCGCAGATGGACTACTACGTGCTGTCCGACCGCACCGATCCGGACGCGACCTCCACCTGGGTGCGCTCGTACCGCACCCGCAGCGGCACGCAGAAGGTCGAGCGGACCTACAACCCCGTGTGACAGCTGTGAGCTAAGGGCGATTTTCAGCCACCGCAGCGGCTTCGTTGAATGGCTGACTTCTCGTCACGCCACGCCGGCGGGTGGTGCGATCCGCAGTCGAATCCGGACACACCACCCGCCCCGGTACAGGGGTATCCCTATGAGCCGATGTGGCTTGATCACTGCTCTTCGCGCTTGGTCATGGGCACGTAATCTCCGGGCCACGACACAGGAAACCCCCCTGCGTCGCATACCCCACCGCCTCCACCAGGAGACACCCATGCGTGCGCTCGCCCGGATATCCCCCTCCACGCGCAGACGCCTGCTCGGCACCGCAGCCGTGGCCGGAACCCTGCTGCTCTCCCCGCTGTCGGCCCCCACCACCGTCGCCGCGGCCGCCCCGGCGGCCACCGCCTGCGCCGACAGCGGCAACGCCGCCGCCCGCGAGGCCCGCCCCGCGGCCGGACAGCACATCGCCGAGCCCAACGAGGTCACCGACGCCAAGGCCAAGGCCATGGACACCGACCTGCACAAGAAGCTCGACCAGCTGCGCGCGAGCGGCCGCGGCTCACTGGCGGCCACCTCCGCCACCATCCCGGTGTACTTCCACGTCGTCCACGACGGCGCCGCCGGCAACCTGAGCGCCACGGACATCAGCGCCCAGATGAACGTGCTGAACGCGGCGTACGCCGGGCAGGGCACCGGCAACAACGCCTCCGGCTTCCAGTTCACCCTGGCCGGCACCGACTACACGGACAACGCCGCCTGGTACAACCTGACCGACGGCTCGGCCGAGGAGAAGGCGATGAAGACCGCCCTGCGCAAGGGCGGCGCGAACGCGCTCAACATCTACACCGCCAACCTCGGCGGCGGGCTGCTCGGCTGGGCCACCTTCCCCAGCTCCTACAAGTCCAGCCCGTCCATGGACGGCGTGGTCATCCTGGACGCCTCGCTGCCGGGCGGCTCCGCCGCCAACTACGACGAGGGCGACACCGCGACCCACGAGGTCGGCCACTGGATGGGCCTGTACCACACCTTCCAGGGCGGCTGCAGCGGCAACGGCGACTACGTCGACGACACCCCGGCCGAGAAAAGCGCCGCGTACCAGTGCCCGACGGGCCGGGACACCTGCACCAACAAGCCGGGCGCCGACCCGATCCACAACTTCATGGACTACACGTACGACGCGTGCATGTACCAGTTCACCGCCGGCCAGGTGACGCGCATGCAGCAGAGCTGGGCGGCCTACCGCGCGGCCGGCTGAGCCTGATCCAGAGGCTCCGGATGAGCCTGGCCTAGAGGCTGTCGAGGAAGCCGAGCGCCACCCGCCAGGTGGCCTCGGCGGCCTCCGCGTCGTGGTCCGGCAGACCGGGGTCGGTGTAGAGATGGCCGGCCCCGGCGTACCGGTACACCTCGACGTCCGCACCGGTACGGCCCATCTGCAGATACCAGGCGCTCAGCCAGTCGTCCGTCTCGAACGGGTCAGGCTCCGCCACGTGCAGCTGCACCGGCAACTCGCCCACCTGCGCGTTCGGCGCGATGTCCGACGTGCCGTGCAGAAGGAGCAGCCCGCGCGCCTTGTCGTCGCCGAGGGCGAGGGTCTGGGCGATGGACGCGCCGAGCGAGAAACCGGCGTAGACCAGGCCCCGCTCCGAGTAGGGCGCGGCGGCCAGCACGGCCCGCTTGAGCAGCTCGTCCTTGCCGATCTCCTCCTTGTACGCCATGCCCTCCTCGACCGTGTCGAAGGTCCGTCCTTCGAAGAGGTCCGGGGTCCACACCTCGTGCCCGGCTTCCCGCAGCCGGTCCGCGGCCTCGCGCACCGCGGGGCGCAGGCCGTAGGTCGAGTGAAAGAGCATGATGTTCATGACCCCATGGTGCCGTACCCAGCCGGCCCCGGAACTCACATGTTCATGAGCGGCCGGGCCCGGTTAGGAGCCCAGGCATGGAAGACGTACTCCGCCCGCTGACCGTCATCGGCGGCTCAGTCGTCCTCACCCTGGCCATCGGCTGGGCCACGGACCGGCTGCTGCAGAAGGCCGACACCCGCACCCCGCACACCCCGCTGTGGGGTCTGCTGCGCCGGGGCCGCATCCCCTACCAGGTCGTGCTGGGCGCGGCCCTGCTCAGAGGGTGCTACGTCCAGGCCGGGGTGCTGCCCCACCACCGGGTCGGCGTCGGACAGACCCTGACCCTGGTGCTGATCGGCTCCACCGCCTGGCTGGTGATCCGGATCGCCGCCGCGGTCGTGGAGACCTCCTACACCCGCTACGCCAGCGCCCGTATGCACCGCGATCCCGCCCGGGTCCGCCGGGTGCGCACCCAGGTGACGCTGATCATGCGGGTGGTGTCGGCGCTGGTGGGTGTGGTGGCGGTCTCCGCGATGCTGCTGACGTTCCCCGAGATGCGTGCGGCCGGCGCCTCGCTGCTGGCCTCCGCCGGCATCATCGGCGTGGTCGCCGGTGTCGCCGCCCAGTCCACGCTGAGCAACATGTTCGCCGGCTTCCAGATCGCCTTCGGGGACATGGTGCGCATCGGGGACACCGTCGTGGTCGACGGCGAGTGGGGCACGGTGGAGGAGATCACGCTGACCTTCCTGACCGTGCGGACCTGGGACGAGCGCCGGATCACCATGCCGGTGTCGTACTTCACGTCCACGCCGTTCGAGAACTGGTCGCGCGGCACCCCGCAGATGACCGGCACCGTCTTCTGGCATCTCGACCACTCCGCGCCGGTCGAGGCGATGCGCCAGAAGCTGCGGGACATCCTGCGCGAGTGCCCGGCCTGGGACGGCCGCGACTACAGCCTGGTCGTCACCGACTCCACGCCCAACACCCTCCAGGTACGGGCCCTGGTCACGGCCAAGGACGCCGACGACATCTTCACCGTGCGGGTCACCGTGCGCGAGCAGATGATCGCCTGGCTCTGCGACCAGCATCCCTACGCCCTGCCCCGCGTCAACACGGCGGACGCCGTACGCCCACCGGGCATACCCCCGGCCCGCACCGCACACCGCGCCTACGAGACGACTCCCCCCTCGGGCCGCGGCCGCGGCTGACGCGGCACCAGGGGGCGCGGGGAACTGCGCGAGCAACCACAACGCACGCGCACCCGGCACCCGACCTTGCGCCGCAGGCACCCGCAGGTCTCAGTGGCCGCGCTCCGCGCCCCCATTGACCTGAATGATCTGCGAGGTGATGTGCGCGGCGCCGGGAGAGGCCAGCCAGTGCAGCGTGGCCGCCACATCGCCGGGCGTGCCCGCGCGGCCGTTCGACGTCTCCGCGATCCGCAGCGCCCGCCGCTCCTCGGTCATCGTGCCCCCGAAGAACTCGGTGTCCTCGATGTACCCGGGCGCGACGACGTTCACGGTGACCCCGCGCGGCCCCAGCTGCCGGGCCAGGTCGTGGGCGTACGGGTGCAGCGCGGCCTTGGCCGCCGCGTACGCCCCGCTGCCGGAACCGCGGTAGGCGGCAATGGAGCTGAGGAAGAGCAGCCGGCCGCCGGGGTCGGCGAGCCGGTTCTTGAGCGCCTCGGTGAGCAGCGCCGCGGTGAGCGTGTTCTGCCGGAAGTTGAGGTTCCAGTCGTAGGCGACCCGTTCCAGCGGATCGTCGCTCTCGCTGGCGGGCTCCAGATAGCCGGCCCCGCCCGCGCTGTGGATCAGCACGTCCACGGTGCCGAACTCGTCGGCGACGAACCGCTCCACCCGTCGCACCTCGGCCGGCTCGCCGAGATCGGCCGCGAACGTCAGCGCCCCTGGCACCCCGGCCTTGCCGAGCACCTCGGCCCGGCGCCCGAGCAGCAGCACCCGGTCCCCGTCCGCGGCGAACACCCGCGCCGCGGCGAGTCCGATGCCCGTTCCTCCACCACTGATCACGACGTTGCGAGTCATGATCCGATCATAGGCACCGGGCTCGCTGAGGGTATGTCAGCGAAGTGAACGTACGTCCAGGTGCCGCAGCACCCGGTCCACGATCTCCGGATCCGCCCCCGGTTCGCTGCGCGCCGCCAGCACCTCGTGCCGCGCCGCGCTCAGCATCTCCTGCTGGATCCTGCGCACCCGCTTCAGCCGCCGCACCCGCTGCTCGTGCGCCTCGCGCCGCTCCTCCTCGCCGATGTCCGGGCTGATCCGCACGCCGATGTCGAAGGCCCGCCGCAGCATCTGCTCGGACAGCTCCTCCGGCAGCTCCTCCACCGTCTCGATCTCCCGCAGCCGTCGCTTGGCCGCCTTGGCCGCGCGGACGGCGAGCTCCTTCTCGAAGTCCTTCTCCCGCTCGGTGTCGGCCCGCACGCCGAGCCGCTTGACCAGCCACGGCAGCGTCAGCCCCTGCACCACCAGCGTCGCCATGATCACGCCGAAGGCGATGAACACGATCTCGTCGCGGTCCGGGAAGGGCCCGCCGTCGTCCGTCTTCAGCGGCACCGCCAGCGCCAGCGCCACGGAGGCCACGCCGCGCATCCCGGACCACCACATGACGACGGTCTCCCGCCAGCTCGTCGGGATGTCCTCGTCGTAGTCGCGCCTGGCGTGCAGCCGCTTGGTCAGCCAGGTCGCCGGCAGCAGCCACGCCAGCCGGACGAGGATCACCACACCGACCACGGTGCCGGCCCAGCCGAGCATCTCGCCCCAGCGCCCGGACGCGGTGCGGATCGCGTTGTGCAGCTCTAGGCCGATCAGCCCGAAGGCGACGCCGGTGACGAGCGTGTCGACGATGTCCCAGAAGGTGTGCCCGGCGAGCCGGGTCATCACGTCGTCGGCGTCCGTCGCGTACTCCGCGAGGAAGAGGGCCGTCATCAGCACGGCCAGCACCCCCGAGCCGTGCAGCTCCTCGGCGAGCACGTAGGAGGCGTACGGCACCAGCAGGGTCATCCCGATCTGCAGGGTGGCGTCGCCGAGCAGGTCCATCAGTTTGTTGGCGCTCCAGCCGAGCGCCAGGCCGATGGCGATCGCGACGACGGCGGAGAGCAGGAAGTCGAGACCGGCCCGCCAGGGCGAGAAGGTGCCGCTGACCGCGGCGGCGATGGCGACGTGGTAGAGCACGATGGCCGTCACGTCGTTGAACAAGCCCTCGCCCTCGAGGATCGACACCAGACGGCGCGGCAGCCCGAGCTGGCCCGCGACGGCGGTCGCCGCGACCGGGTCGGGCGGCGCGACCAGCGCGCCCAGTGCGACCGCGGCGGCGATCGGCAGCCCCGGCACGATGGAGTGGGCGACGGTGGCCACGCACAGCGTGGTGACGAACACCAGCGCGACCGCGAGCAGGAAGATGGGCCGTCTGTTGGCCGCGAACTGCCGCCAGGACGTCCGCCGCACGGCCGCGTACAGCAGCGGCGGCAGCAGCGTGGGCAGGATCAGATCCGGCGGGATGTCGACATTCGGCACGAAGTCCAGTACGGCGAGGACCACACCGAGGATCGTCATCAGCACCGGTGCCGGAAGCCCCCACCGGTCCCCGGCCGGGACGCTGATCACGGCCCCGAGCAACAGCACGAACAACAGGGCCAACTGATCCACGGTCAGCGCTCCGGGAGACGAGACGACGGGGCTACGCGAGCTGGACGATCAAGAGCGCCCAGACGTCCAGCCTGCCACGCCTGCCGCTTTTGTCGCCCTCAGCACACGGAGTACCCCGGCGGTCGACGAGCGCGCCCACCGCTCACAGCACGCGGCGCATGGCCCGGTGCGGGATGCCGGCGTCCGGGAACTCGGGGCCGTACACCTCGTAGCCGAGGCGCTCGTAGAAGCCCAGCGCGTGCGTCTGCGCGTGCAGGTCCACGGCCGTCAGGCCACGCGCGCGTGCCGCCTCCTCGATGGCCCGCACCAGCGCCGCACCGACGCCTAGCCCGCGGGCCGCCTGGGTCACGGCGAGCCGGCCGAGGGAGCCGACCGCCGGGTCGCCGCCGTTCTTGGCGGCGGCCGCCTCGCCGTACAGCAGGCGTCCGGTGCCGAGCGGCACGCCGTCCGCGCGGACCGCGAGGACGTGCACGGCACCGGCGTCGTAGGCGTCGTACTCGATGTCCTCGGGGACGCCCTGCTCGCGCACGAAGACGTCCTTGCGCACCGCGAAGCACGCCTCGCGGTCGGCCGGGTCCTCGGCGACCCGGACCTCGTACGCTTCCGCACTCATGCGTAGGTCTCCTCCCGGACCTGGTCCAGGGCGCGCTGCAGGTCCTCGGGGTAGTCGCTGGCGAACTCCACCCACTCGCCGCTGCCGGGGTGCTCGAAACCGAGCCGTACGGCGTGCAGCCACTGGCGGGTGAGGCGCAGCCGCTTGGCGAGGGTGGGGTCGGCGCCGTAGGTGAGGTCACCGACGCAGGGGTGGCGGTGGGCGGCCATGTGCACGCGGATCTGGTGCGTGCGGCCCGTCTCCAGCTTCACGTCGAGCAGGGAGGCCGCGCGGAACGCCTCGATGAGGTCGTAGTGCGTGACGGACGGCTTGCCCTCTGCCGTCACCGCCCACTTGTAGTCGTGGTTCGGGTGGCGGCCGATGGGCGCGTCGATGGTGCCGCTGGTCGGGTCCGGGTGGCCCTGGACGAGCGTGTGGTAGCGCTTGTCGACCGTGCGCTCCTTGAACTGGCGCTTGAGTGACGTGTATGCGTACTCGGACTTGGCGACCACCATCAGGCCGGACGTGCCGACGTCCAGGCGGTGCACGATGCCCTGACGCTCGGCGGCACCCGAGGTGGAGATCCGGTAGCCGGCCGCGGCGAGCCCGCCGATGACCGTGGGGCCGCTCCAGCCGGGGCTGGGATGGGCCGCGACGCCGACCGGCTTGACGATCACGACCACGTCGTCGTCGTCGTGCACGATCTCCATGCCCTCGACCGGCTCGGCGACGACCTGCACCGGCGCGGGCGCCTGCGGCATCTCGACCTCGAGCCAGGCCCCGCCGTGCACCCGCTCCGACTTTCCGACCACCGCCCCGTCGACCGCGACCTTCCCGGCCGCGGCCAGCTCGGCCGCCTTGGTGCGGGAGAAGCCGAACATGCGGGAGATGGCGGCGTCGACGCGCTCGCCCTCCAGGCCGTCGGGCACGGGCAGGGTACGGATCTCGGGAAGCGTGCTCACCCGTCGAGTATGCCGGACGGGGCCGACAGCCCCGAACGCCCGTCCCGGCGCCTCAGTCCTTGTGGACGGTGCCGTCCGGGTCGAGTCCCTTGAAGGAGAGCAGCACGATCAGGATGCCGCCGCACACGATCGCCGAGTCGGCGAGGTTGAACACGGCGAAGTGCTTGGGCGCGATGAAGTCCACGACGGCGCCCTCGAACACACCCGGCGTGCGGAAGATCCGGTCGGTGAGGTTGCCGAGCGCACCGCCGAGCAGCAGGCCCAGCGCGATCGCCCAGGGCAGGCTGTACAGCTTGCGCGCGAGCCGGGCGATGACGACGATCACGGCCGCCGCGATCACCGTGAAGATCACGGTGAAGGCCTCACCGAAGCCGAACGCGGCGCCCGCGTTGCGGATCGCGTCCAGCTTCAGCCAGTCACCGATGATCTCGATCGGGGCGTGGTGCTCCAGCTTCGCGACCACGAGCATCTTGCTGACCAGGTCGACCAGGTACGCGAAGGCGGCGACCGCGAACAGCACGGCGATCCGCCGCCCGCCCTTGGGCCGCACGTCGGCCCCGGCCCGCCCGTCCGAACCGGACGACTGGTCCGGTTCGGATCCCGGCGCCTCAGGAGTCTCCGGCGTACCGATGATGCGCTCCGCCTCTGCCACGTGAGTCCCTCAACCTAGGTACCTGACTGAGGACGAGGGTACGGCACGCCCACCGGCACCCCGATACCCATCAGTACCCATCAGTACCTGCGCTCCTGCTTCTGCTTGCACTCCACGCAGAGGGTGGCGCGCGGGAACGCCTGCATGCGGGCCTTGCCGATCGGGTTGCCGCAGTTCTCGCACAGGCCGTAGGTGCCCGCGTCGAGCCGTTCCATGGCGTGCTCGATCTGCGTGAGCATCTCGCGCGCGTTGGCGGCCAGCGCCAGCTCGTGCTCGCGGGTGATGTTCTTGGTGCCGGTGTCCGCCTGGTCGTCGCCGGCGCCGTCCCCCGAGTCCCGCATGAGCCCGGCCAGGGACTTCTCCGAGGAGTCCAGCTCTGCGCGCAGCCGGTCCCCCTCGGCCTGCAGCTCCGAGCGGGCCTCCTCGACCTCCTGAGGGGTCCAGGGGTCCTCGCCGGGGCGCACCGCCAGGTCGCCCGGTTCGGCCGCGGCGACGCGTGCCTTGGGAACGGCGGTCGTGGCCGCCGTGGCCGTGCCAGGAGTCTTCTTCGCAACCACCGTCGTGGCTCCCGTCTGCTCCGCGGCCGCAGCCGCGCCCACCTTCTTGGCCGTGCTCTTCTTACGGGTCGTGCTGTTGCCCGTGCTCTTCGCCCGGGCCGTGCCGGTCGCGCCGGTCGCGCCGCGGGGTGTGCCGGTCGCGTCGGCCGCAGCCTTGGGGACCGCGGTCTTCTCGGCCGCGGCCGCTTCGGCGCCGGCCATGTGAGCCGCGGTCTTCTCGGCAGCGTTCTTTTCGGCCGGGGCCGTCCCGACGCGGGTCTTCTTGGCCGCGGTCTTCTCGGCCGGGGCCGTCCCGGCCCGGGTCGTCTTGCGGACGGTCGTCTCCCCGGCTGTCTTCTTGGGCGGGGTCGTCTTGGCGGTCCCCTTCTTCGCGACACCCTCGGTCACCGCTGTGGTCTTCTTCGCTGTCGCCTTCCCCGCCGGTTCCTTCCCCTCCGTGGCCTTCCTCGCCTCGCTCTTCTTCCCGGCCGCCTTCTTCGACGCCGCCTTGTCGACCGCCGCCGTCCTCTCCACCGCCGCCTTCGGTGCCGCCGCCGTCTTGCGCGCCGTCGCCTTCTTGGTCGCCGTCTTCTCCGCCGCCGTCTTCTCTGCCCCGGCAGACCGCGCGGC
Source organism: Streptomyces sp. NPDC049915 (assembly GCF_040656475.1). Taxonomy (NCBI): domain Bacteria; kingdom Bacillati; phylum Actinomycetota; class Actinomycetes; order Kitasatosporales; family Streptomycetaceae; genus Streptomyces; species Streptomyces sp. NPDC049915. The sequence goes on along the minus strand of NZ_JBFAMH010000019.1, from coordinate 104,130 downwards.
AGACCTCGCCTGCGCCGACGTCTTCGTCAGGGGGGCCTTCTTCGCGGGCGTCTTCTGATCGGCGGCCTTCTTGCCGGCGGTCTCCTTCGCAGCCGTCTTCTTCACCGTGCCGGCTTTCCCCGCAGCCGTTTTCCCCGCGGCAGCGGTCCCGGCGGCCGTCTTCCGCCCGCTCACGTCCTTGGCCGCACCGCCGGAGGCCTGCGTGGGCCCGCGGGACGCCGACTGCTGTACGGCGGTCTTTTTAGCCACCATGGCCGCGGCCCCTTCACATATTGTGATCTTGCTCGCGAATCGTGCTGGGACGATAAATCGACTTGAGTCCCGCGGCAACGGGGCACGCCGCCCGATTCGCCCACCCCGCGCCCCCCGCGCGGCAGGTCTGCATGCGTTGTGCCCAGCTCTCCGCCGGGTATGCCGCGCAGCGGCAGGTACCGGTATCCGGCCACCCGGCGCCTGCCCATTCGGGTCACGGCCGCGGCCCCCGCCCCTGCGTCCCGCCCGCGCGGAACGGGGCCGCCGCGGGAAAACCGGTCGGCCGCTGTCCGAGCGGCGCCGTACACTGGGCGGAGCGAAAAGCGTGGATGGGGACGAGTAGCGGCGTACGCAGCCCAGAGCGACCCGGGGACGGTGTGAGCCCGGGGGCGAGCGCGACGTGAAGATCACCCCGGAGCCGCCGGAAGAACACCCCGTAGGGGTCAGTAGACCCGGCATCGCGACCCCAATGAGGGGGCTCATCGGTGCACACGACGCGCCGGGGGGCCAAGGAGGGTGGTACCGCGGGAGCGCGCCGACAGCGGCGTAAGGCACGACAGGCTCTCGTCCCTCCGACGGAAGGCAGAAAGTCCGTTGGAGGAAGCTCGCAGATGACAGCGCCGACGTACCGCCAGGTGCCCGCCCAGGTCGACCTGCCCGCGCTCGAGCACGCCGTGCTCGACTTCTGGCGCGAGCACAAGATCTTCGCCAAGAGCCTGGAGCAGTCCGAGGGCCGCCCCGAATGGGTGTTCTACGAGGGCCCGCCCACCGCCAACGGCATGCCCGGCGCGCACCACATCGAGGCGCGCGTCTTCAAGGACGTCTTCCCCCGTTTCCGCACCATGCGTGGCTACCACGTGGGCCGCAAGGCCGGCTGGGACTGCCACGGCCTGCCGGTGGAGCTGGCGGTGGAGAAGGAGCTGGGCTTCTCCGGCAAGCAGGACATCGAGGCGTACGGCATCGCCGCGTTCAACGACAAGTGCCGCGAGTCCGTGACCCGGCACACCGACGCGTTCGCCGAGCTGACGACGCGCATGGGCTACTGGGTCGACCTCGACGACGCCTACCGGACCATGGACCCCGAGTACGTGGAGTCCGTGTGGTGGTCGCTGAAGGAGATCTTCAACAAGGGCCTCCTCGTCCAGGACTACCGCGTCGCCCCCTGGTGCCCGCGCTGCGGCACCGGCCTGTCCGACCACGAGCTGGCCCAGGGCTACGAGACGGTCGTCGATCCGTCGGTGTACGTCCGCTTCCCGCTGACCTCCGGCCCGCTGGCCGGCGAGGCCGCGCTGCTGGTGTGGACGACGACCCCGTGGACCCTGGTGTCCAACACGGCCGTCGCCGCGCACCCCGAGGTCACGTACGTCGTCGCCACCGACGGCGAGGAGAAGCTCGTCGTCGCCGAGCCGCTGCTCGGCAAGGCCCTCGGCGAGGACTGGGAGAGCACCGGCCAGACCTTCACCGGCGCCGAGATGGAGCGCTGGGCCTACCAGCGTCCCTTCGAACTCGTCGCGTTCCCGGAGCCTGCGCACTTCGTGGTGAACGCCGAGTACGTGACCACCGAGGACGGCACGGGTCTGGTCCACCAGTCCCCCGCCTTCGGTGAGGACGACCTCAAGGTCTGCCGCTCCTACGGCCTGCCGGTGGTCAACCCGGTCCGCCCGGACGGCACCTTCGAGGAGGACGTCCCGCTGGTCGGCGGAATCTTCTTCAAGAAGGCCGACGAGAAGCTCACCGAGGACCTCGGCGAGCGCGGCCTGCTCTTCAAGCACCTGCCGTACGAGCACAGCTACCCGCACTGCTGGCGCTGCCACACCGCGCTGCTGTACTACGCGCAGCCGTCCTGGTACATCCGCACCACTGCGATCAAGGACCGCCTGATCGCGGAGAACGAGAAGACCAACTGGTTCCCGGAAACGGTCAAGCACGGCCGCTTCGGCGACTGGCTGAACAACAACATCGACTGGGCGCTCTCCCGCAACCGTTACTGGGGCACGCCGCTGCCGATCTGGCGCTGCGAGGACGACCACCTCACCTGCGTCGGCTCCCGCGCGGAGCTGACCCAGCTGTCCGGTGCCGACCAGTCCGAGCTGGACCCGCACCGCCCGTACATCGACGACGTGACCTTCGCCTGCCCGCACGAGGGCTGCGGCGCGACGGCCACGCGCGTGCCGGAGGTCATCGACGCCTGGTACGACTCGGGTTCGATGCCGTTCGCGCAGTGGGGCTACCCGTACAAGAACAAGGACCTGTTCGAGAGCCGGTACCCGGCGCAGTTCATCTCCGAGGCGATCGACCAGACCCGCGGCTGGTTCTACACGCTGATGGCCGTCGGCACGCTCGTCTTCGACAAGTCGTCGTACGAGAACGTCGTCTGCCTGGGCCACATCCTCGCCGAGGACGGCCGCAAGATGTCCAAGCACCTGGGCAACATCCTGCAGCCGATCCCGCTCATGGACCAGCACGGCGCGGACGCGGTCCGCTGGTTCATGGCGGCCGGCGGCTCCCCGTGGGCGGCGCGCCGCGTGGGCCACGGCACCATCCAGGAGGTCGTCCGCAAGACGCTCCTCACGTACTGGAACACGGTCGCCTTCCAGGCCCTGTACGCGCGCACGTCCGGCTGGGCGCCCAGCGAGGCCGACCCGGCGCCGGCCGAGCGCCCGCTGCTGGACCGCTGGCTGCTGAGCGAGCTGCACGCGCTGACCGACCAGGTCACCCAGGCGCTGGAGGCGTACGACACCCAGCGCGCCGGCAAGCTTCTGTCGGCGTTCGTCGACGACCTGTCGAACTGGTACGTGCGCCGCTCGCGCCGCCGGTTCTGGCAGGGCGACAAGGCGGCGCTGCGCACGCTGCACGAGGTGCTGGAGACGGTCACCAAGCTGATGGCGCCGATCACCCCGTTCATCACCGAGCGGGTGTGGCAGGACCTGATCGTCCCGGTCACCCCGGGTGCGCAGGAGTCCGTGCATCTGTCCGGCTGGCCCGAGGCGGACCTGTCGGCGATCGACCCGCGGCTGTCGCAGCAGATGGTCCTGGTCCGCCGGCTGGTGGAGCTGGGCCGCGCCACGCGCGCGGAGTCCGGGGTGAAGACGCGTCAGCCGCTGTCCCGCGCGCTGATCGCTGCGGCGGGCTTCGACGCGCTCGACCCGGAACTGCACACGCAGATCACCGAGGAGCTGAACGTCTCCGCCCTTGCCTCGCTGTCCGAAGTCGGTGGCTCGCTGGTCGACACCACGGCGAAGGCGAACTTCCGGGCGCTGGGCAAGCGGTTCGGCAAGCGGGTGCAGGACGTGGCGAAGGCGATCGCGAACGCCGACGCGGCGGCGCTGTCGCTGGCGCTGCGCGAGGGCAGGGCGTCGGTCGAGGTCGACGGCGAGACGGTCGAGCTGGCTCCGGACGAGGTGATCATCACGGAGACGCCGCGTGAGGGCTGGTCGGTGGCCTCCGACTCCGGCGCCACGGTGGCGCTGGACCTGGAGATCACGGAGGAGCTGCGGCAGGCGGGCCTGGCCCGTGACGCGATCCGCCTGATCCAGGAGGCCCGCAAGAACAGCGGCCTGGATGTCGCGGACCGGATCGCGCTGCGATGGGTCTCGACCGACCCGGCGGTGATCGCCGCACTGGCCGAGCATGCGGAACTGATCGCCGAGGAGGTCCTGTCGACCGACTTCGCCCAGGGCGAGGCGGACGACAGCTTCGGTGAGCCGTTCACCGACGAGGGGCTGTCGCTCACGTTCCGGCTGCGGAAGGCGTAAGCGCCGAGCGGATCGAGAAGGGCCCGGTCTCCAGGTGAGGGGATCGGGCCCTTCTTCGTCTGTGCCGTTGCCCTGACCACTGTGCGCCCGCGCGGCGGAGCCGCATGTCGATACAGCCCCGCGCCCCTCAGAGGCGGTCACCTGCGCCGGTACCCCGGACGCAACCCGCGTAAAAAGGGCGGGCCCCCAGGACCGAAGTCCGGGGGGCCCGCCCTAGTGACGTTGCCGACGCCGTTGTCGTACTCGCCTCAGCGGCCCGTCAGTTGTCGTCCTCGTCGATCAGGAAACCGCGCATCGGCGAGGGGGCCTGGCCCATCGGAGACGGGCCCTGCGGGCGGACCGGCGCCATCGGCTGGGTCATCGCCGGCGACATCTGCTGCTGGCCGCCGTAGGACGGGCCGGACGGGCCGGAGTTGCCGCCCATCGTCTGGTTGCCACCGTACGACGGGGCGCTCGCGCCGGCCGGAGCCATGGAGGGCGCCGGGGACGGCGGCAGCGACGCGGTCGCCGGGGTGCGCGGCGGGGCCAGCGAGTCGTCGGCCTGGGTCTCCAGCTGACGCAGCTGCGACTCCAGGTACGACTTCAGTCGCGTGCGGTACTCGCGCTCGAAGCCGCGCAGGTCCTCGACCTTGCGCTCCAGCGTGGCGCGCGCGGACTCCAGGGAGCCCATGGCGACACGGTGCTTCTCCTGCGCGTCCCGCTCCAGGGCGTCGGCCTTGGCACGGGCGTCACGCTCGAGACCCTCGGCACGCGAACGCGCCTCGCCGACGATCTTGTTGGCCTCCTGACGGGCCTCGGCGATCGCCTGGTCGGCGGTCTGCTGGGCCAGCGACAGGACACGGGCGGCGCTGTCGCCACCGGGGCCCTGACCCATTCCACCGGGACCCTGGCCCATCGGACCGGGGCCGCCCATGGGGCCGCCCATCGGGCCGCCGGGGCCCATCTGGCCCTGCATCGGACCCTGGCCCATCGGACCGGGACCCATCTGGCCGGGACCCTGGGGACCCTGACCGCCCGGACCGGCCGGCAGCTGCGGGGCACCGCTCGGCAGCTGGGGCGGGCCGCCCATGGGGCCGCCCATCTGCTGCTGCGGCGGGCCCGATATGCCGGCGGGCACCGGCTGGCCGGGACCTCGCATGCCCTGCGGCGGCTGCTGCTGCTGGTCCTGCTGGTCCTGAGGCTTGCGCATGTTCTGCTGGTTCTGCGCGGCCGCGCGCGTGGCGGCGGCCAGCTTGGCGCGCAGGTCCTCGTTCTCGCGGAGCAGGCGGGTCAGTTCGGCTTCGACCTCGTCGAGGAAGGCATCGACCTCGTCCTCGTCATAGCCTTCTCGGAGGCGGACGGTCGTGAACTGCTTGTTCCGCACGTCCTCGGGGGTCAACGGCATCTCTTCACCTCAACGTAGTCATCGGCAGTCGGCAAGACCGTATCGTCCACATTCACCTCGCGAAGCTGCCCACGATGGAGATCAGGATGTAGACGATGATCATCAGTACGAAGAAGGACAGGTCGAGCGCCACGCCCCCGAGACGCAGCGGCGGAATGAACCGCCGCAGAAGCTTCAACGGTGGATCGGTGACAGTGTAGGTGGCCTCCAGGACGACCACCATCGCCTTGCCGGGTTGCCACGAGCGGGCGAACTGGAAGACGTAGTCCATGACCAACCGGAAGATCAGCACGACGAGGAACACCATCAGCGCGATGTAGATCACCTGCGCGAACACGCTCATGGCTGGTGCTTCCCTCTCCCCTGTTTCGTACTGCGTTTCCGGTCGTGCGTCTCAGCTCTGGTTGAAGAACCCGCCTTCTGCGATGCGGGCCTTGTCCTCCGCCGTGACATCGACGTTAGCAGGCGACAACAGGAACACCTTCTGCGTCACCCGCTCGATGCTGCCGTGAAGACCAAACACCAGACCGGCCGCAAAGTCGACAAGTCGCTTCGCGTCTGTGTCATCCATCTCAGTCAGATTCATGATCACCGGGGTGCCCTCACGGAAGTGTTCCCCGATGGTACGGGCCTCGTTGTAGGTCCGCGGGTGAAGTGTGGTGATCCGGTACGGCTCTCGTTCCGACACGACCTTGGGCATGATCACCGGTGCGTTCTTCTCCAGGGACTGACGTTCTTGTGTGATGGATGACACGGGCGCGATGCGCGCCGGGCGGCTGGATTCCGCGGGGAGCGAAGCGGCGCGTGCCACCGGCTCACGCGGGGCGGGCGGTTGGACGATTCGCACCTCTTCGTCCCTTTGGGACTGATGCGCACCGTGAGACTGGTGGGACGGCTCGTGCCGTCGGTGATCCCGCTCGGGCTCCGGGTCCAGCTCGGGCTCGAAGTCGTCATCGGGGTCGAATCCCCGGCCGTCGTACCCATCGTCCTCCACGAGGCCGAGGTAGACCGCCATCTTGCGCATCGCGCCGGCCATACTCTGAGTCCTCCGCTCTGTGGTGGATCGGCTGACGCCTGCCGAGTGCCTGCGATCCACGTGGTCCTTCTGCCCGCCTTTCAGCGGAAATGACCATATTTTCTGCTGTGGTCCGACTTCTTGGCGACGTTACCGGAGCCTGGGGCGGACTCCGAGTACCGCCGTACCGACGCGCACATGTGTCGCCCCGGCCGCCACGGCCTCCTCGAGGTCCGCACTCATCCCTGCCGAGACCATGGTTGCAGTCGGATGGGTTCGGCGCAGGTCAGTCGACAAATCCATCAACCGCTCGAACGCAGCGCGTTGGCGACCGGCGTACTCCCCGGTGAGCGGGGCGACGGTCATCAGGCCCTCGAGCCGCAGCCCCGGCGAGGCGGCGACGAGGTCGGCCAACTCTTCGATTCCCGCGGGAGCCACGCCCCCGCGCTCCCCCCTCCCGCTCGCGCCCGCGTCGAGCGCGACCTGGAGGAGGCAGCCGATCTCCCGACCGGCCCGCACGGCCTCCTTCGACAGAGCCGTGACGAGCTTGACGCGGTCGACGGACTGCACGAGATCTGCGTAACCGATCACGGAACGCACCTTGTTGGTCTGCAACTGACCGACGAAGTGCCACGAGAGGGGCAGATCCGCGCACTCGGCAGCCTTGGGCGCCGCGTCCTGGTCGCGGTTCTCCGCGACATGGCGCACCCCGAGCTCCGCGAGAATCCGCACGTCACTCGCCGGATAGGTCTTGGTGACCACGATCAGGGTCACCTCGTCACGCGGGCGCCCGGCCGCCGCGCACGCGGCGGCGATGCGCTCCTCCACCTTCGCCAGGTTCCCGGCGAGTTCGTCCCTGCGGTCCGTCATGCCCATCAGTCCAGCCACACATAGCCCGCGAGCCGCCCGGTGGTGCGGTCGCGGCGGTACGAGAAGTGGTCGCGCGACTCGCGCGTGCACACCGGCGAGTGCTCCCGGTCGCGCACCCCGAGCCGCTCGAGCTGGGCATGCACGCCGGCGCTCACATCGAGCGCCGGTGTGCCCCAGCTCGTCTCGGCGTACGCCGCCGGTTCGACGGCGGCCACTTCGGCGCGCATCTCCTCGGGCACCTCGTAGCACCGGCCGCACACCGCGGGGCCGGTGCGGGCGACGATCCGGGACGGCTCGGCGCCCAGGTCCATCATCGCGCGTAGCGCCGCGGGCACGACTCCGGCGACCATGCCGGGCCGGCCGGCGTGGGCCGCGGCGACGACCCCGGCGACCGGGTCGGCGAGCAGGACCGGAGTGCAGTCGGCGGTGAGCACGGCGAGGGCGAGGCCGCGCCGGGTGGTGACGATCGCGTCCACCTCCGGCACGGGCCGCCCGCCCCACGGCCCGTCGACCACGGCGACGTCGTCGCCGTGCACCTGGTTCATCCACACCACCCGCGCCGCGTCCAGTCCGAGGGACTTCGCGGCCAGCTCACGGTTGGTGGTGACGGCGTCGGGGTCGTCGCCGACCGCGCCGCCGAGGTTGAGCTCCTCGTACGGAACGGCGCTCACCCCGCCCCACCGGTCGGTGAAGGCGAAGTGCGCGCCGTTCGCGGTGTCGCGCTGTCCTATCACTTCAGGAAGTCCGGGACGTCCAGTTCCTCGGCCGCACTGTCCGAGTAGCTCCGCGGCGCCGGGGTGATGGGCGGGGCGACCGGGATGTCGGGCGCGGGCTCGGGAGCGGGAGCGGGCTCCGGCTCCTCCTTGGGCTTGACGCTCCCGAGCGAGCCGAAGGACGGGCGGCTCTCGGGCTGCCGTACCGGAGCGGGCTCCTCGCGCTTGGCCGAGGAGGAGCCGAGGACGTTGTCCCGCTTGGCCGGGGGCTGGCCGCCGTCGAAGCCGGCCGCGATCACGGTGACCCGGACCTCGTCACCGAGGGCGTCGTCGATGACGGCACCGAAGATGATGTTGGCCTCGGGGTGGGCGGCCTCGCTGACCAGCTGGGCGGCCTCGTTGATCTCGAACAGGCCGAGGTCGGAGCCGCCGGAGATGGACAGCAGCACGCCGCGGGCGCCGTCGATGGACGCCTCCAGCAGCGGGGAGGAGATCGCCATCTCGGCCGCGGCCACCGCGCGGTCGTCGCCGCGGGCCGAGCCGATGCCCATCAGCGCCGAACCGGCCTCGGACATGACCGACTTGACGTCGGCGAAGTCGAGGTTGATCAGGCCGGGGGTGGTGATGAGGTCGGTGATGCCCTGGACACCGGAGAGCAGGACCTGGTCGGCCGACTTGAAGGCGTCCAGGACCGAGACCTGGCGGTCCGAGATGGACAGCAGCCGGTCGTTGGGGATGACGATGAGGGTGTCGACCTCTTCGCGGAGTTCGGCGATGCCGTCCTCGGCCTGGTTCGCGCGGCGCCGTCCCTCGAAGGTGAACGGGCGTGTGACCACGCCGATGGTGAGGGCGCCGAGCGAGCGTGCGATGTTGGCCACGACGGGTGCGCCGCCGGTGCCGGTGCCGCCGCCTTCACCGGCCGTCACGAAGACCATGTCGGCCCCCTTGAGGACCTCCTCGATCTCCTCGCGGTGATCCTCGGCGGCCTTGCGGCCGACGGCCGGATTGGCTCCGGCGCCGAGTCCCCGGGTGAGTTCACGGCCGACGTCGAGCTTGACGTCGGCGTCGCTCATCAACAGAGCTTGCGCGTCGGTGTTGATGGCGATGAACTCGACGCCCTTGAGACCGACCTCGATCATCCGGTTGATGGCATTGACACCACCGCCGCCGACACCGATGACTTTGATGACTGCGAGGTAGTTCTGCGGTGCTGCCACGTCGAAGGCCTCTCGCCTCGAGTTACGTGTCGCCGTCTCGCGTTGTGGCGCGCTCCGGCGACTGATGCCGAATGGGACGGTCCGAATCGCCGACCCGAACCCTAACCCTGAAGTTTAGGGTTACCAGTGTGTCTGTTCCTTGGAGTCTTCTGAACAGGACACTAAGTCGACAAGTGGCGCACGTTCAACGAACACGCCGAACCTCCCGTTTTTCTTTTCACCCTATGTGATCAGCCGTAGCGCTGCCCAACCAGGGTGCTGGCCTGCGCGGATGTGCGTCAACTCCCCGCTGACGCGGGGGCGGTGGGGACACTCACGTCGAAGTGCCGCGCACGCGGGGCGGCTTTCATCAGCGCGGTGAGGGTACGGGCCTTCAGGGACCCCTTCTCGGCACTCCCCCAGGCCACCGTGCGGTTGCCACCCAGCTCCAGCGAGATGTCGTCATAGGAACGGACCTTGACCACACGGGTCTCGTGCGCCACGGCGGCCGGGAGGGAGCCCGCCACGGACACCGCCGCGCGCACCAGCCGGCCCTCGCCGAAACGGCGCAGGCTCGCGGTGGCGGAACCCGGTTGAGCGGTCATCAATTGCAGCAGCGGAACGCCCTTAATCGGCTCGGAAATCACGGCAAAACGGACGCCTTCCGCGTCCACTTCCATGAAGTTTCTACCGTTTTGCACGAGAAGAACCGGAGTCCGCTCGGTCACTTTCAGCGTGATTCCGTGCGGCCAGGAACGCGCCACGTCCACCGTGTCGATCCGCAGCAGTTTCCGGCGCAGCCGCGCCTCGATCGCGTCGGTGTCGACCGACGCCAGGGGTTCCCCGAGCGGCACCCGCGCCACGTCACGCACCTGCCGCGGGGTCAGTTCCCGGGTGCCGGAGACGGTGACCCGGTCCACGCGCAGCCACTGGGAACCGTAGAGCGCCCACAGGGCGCCCGCCGCGACCAGGACGAACGCCAGCGCAAGGACGATGATCATACGAAGCCGGCGCCGCCCCAGCCTGCGGACCAGGGGCGGGCCGGACGACTCCTGCTGGCGTTCCCCGCGCTCGGCGGTCGTCGATCCGGCCACGCTCCTGCCCTTCGTCATACGTGCCTAACGGTGTGCACGATGGGCGGCGATCGCCTCGTACACCATGCCGACGAGGAGGTCGTCGGCGTCCCGGCGGCCGAACTCGGCGGCGGCGCGGGACATCTGGTACAGCCGGTGCGGGTCGGCGAGCACGGGCAGGACGTTGTGCTGCACCCACTCCGGGGTGAGGTCCGCGTCGTCGACCAGCAGACCACCGCCGGCCTTGACCACCGGCTGGGCGTTCAGCCGCTGCTCGCCGTTGCCGATGGGCAGCGGGACGTAGGCGGCCGGGAGTCCGACGGCGGAGAGTTCGGCGACGGTCATCGCGCCCGCGCGGCAGAGCATCATGTCGGCCGCGGCGTACGCGAGGTCCATCCTGTCCAGGTAACTTACCGGGATGTAGGGGGGCATTCCCGGCATCTGGTGGACCTGCGGCAGTTCGTTCTTCGGACCGACCGCGTGCAGGATCTGGATGCCGGCCTGCTGCAGCCAGGGCGCGACCTGCTGGACCACCTCGTTGAGGCGGCGGGCGCCCTGCGAACCGCCGGAGACCAGCAGAGTCGGCAGGTTGGGGTCGAGGCCGAACATCGCGCGCGCCTCGGGGCGGACGGCGGCCCGGTCCAGGGTGGCGATGGAGTGGCGCAGCGGGATGCCGATGTAGCGCGCGTTCCGCAGCTTGCTGTCCGGGGTGGCGACGGCGACCTGGGCGGCGTACCGCGAGCCGATCTTGTTGGCCAGCCCCGGGCGGGCGTTCGCCTCGTGGATCACGATCGGCACGCCGAGGCGCTTGGCGGCGAGGTAGCCGGGCAGGGCGACGTATCCGCCGAAGCCGACCACGGCGTCGGCCTTGGTGCGCTCCAGGATCTGCTCGGCCGCCTTGATCGTGCCGCGCAGCCGGCCCGGGACGGTGATCAGCTCGGGGGTGGGCTTGCGTGGCAGCGGTACCGCCGGGATCAGCGCCAGCTCATAGCCCCGCTGCGGCACGAGCGTGGTCTCCAGGCCGCGCTCCGTGCCCAGGGCCGTGATCCCCACGGTCGGGTCCTGCCTGCGCAGGGCGTCCGCGAGGGCGAGCGCGGGCTCGATGTGGCCCGCGGTACCCCCGCCGGCGAGTACGACATGCACCGAAATTCACCGCTCTCCGGACGAGCGCGCCGAGGCACGCCGTCGCATCGTGTTCCAACTCCGGGCACTCCGGGCGGACCCGGAGCCCCCGGCCCCCCGCTTTCTACCAAAACGGGGTTGCCGCATCGCAAGCGCCGCCCGCGCAGCGGGATCGTCACGCGCGAAGGCGATCAGCAACCCGATGGCGAACATGGTCGGCAGCAGGGCGGAACCCCCGTAGGAGAACAGCGGGAGCGGGACGCCGGCGATCGGCAGCAGGCCGAGCACCGCACCGATGTTGATCACCGCCTGGGCGGTGATCCAGGTGGTCACGCCTCCCGCGGCATACCTCACGAAGGGGTCCTCCGTGCGTCCGGCCACGCGGATACCCGCATAGCCTAGAGCCGCGAACAGGGCGAGGACCGACAGCGTCCCCGCCAGACCCAGTTCCTCACCGGTGACGGCGAAGATGAAGTCGGTGTGCGCTTCGGGGAGTTGGCCCCATTTTTCCACACTCGCACCGAGCCCGGAACCGAACAGTCCGCCCGAGGCGAGGGCGTAGATCCCGTGCACGGCCTGCCAGCAGCTGTCTCCCGCCCCCGGATCGGTGGCGCCGATGCAGGCCAGGCGGGCCATCCGGTTGGGGCTGGTCTTGATCAAGATCACACCGAGGGTGGCCGCCACGGACAGCACGCCGACGAACATCCGCGTCGGCGCCCCCGCGAGCCACAGCAGGCCGAACAGGATCGCCGTGAGGATGATCGCCGTGCCCATGTCGCCGCCGAGCATGATCAGCCCGAGCAGCAGGAACGCCATCGGCACGAGCGGGACCAGCATGTGCTTCCACTGGTTGAGCAGGTTCTTGTCCTGCTTGCGGGCCATGAGGTCGGCGCCCCACAGCACCAGCGCCAGCTTGCCGAACTCACTGGGCTGGATCTGGAAGGAGCCGCCGAGCGAGATCCAGTTCTGGTTGCCGTTGACCGCCATCCCTATCCCCGGCACCTGCACCAGGGCCATCAGGAACACCGCGCCCGCGAGGATCGGGTAGGCGAGCCCCCGGTGCAGCTTCACCGGCATCCGGGAGGCGGCGTACAGCAGCGCACCGCCGATCACCGCGGCCAGCAGCTGCTTGCGGAAGAAGTACGAGCCGGTCAGCCCCATCTGCAGCGCGGTGATCTGGGAGGCCGAGTAGACCATCACCAGGCCGAGCACGGTGATCAGCGCGCTGCCGCCGACGATCAGGTAGTAGGCGGTCAGCGGCCGGTCCCAGGCCCGCTGCGCCCGCGTGTACGCCCTGGTGAGGGCGTTGTCGCGCGGCGGGCGAGGGGCGGGGGGCCGGCGCACGGCCCGCTGCACGGGCGGCCGGCCGGTACGGCTACTGGGCATCAGCGCCTCCGCTGCGCATCGCGCGTCCCACGCGTCCCTCCGAGGTCGCCCGGCGCCAGGCGGCCGGGTCAGGCGCCGAGTTCGGACACGGCCTGAGCGAACGCGTCGCCGCGCTTGTTGTAGTTGGCGAACATGTCCATGGAGGCGCAGGCCGGGGCGAGCAGCACCGTGTCGCCGGGCTCGGCGAGCCGCTGGGCCTCCTGGACAGCCTGGAGCATCGCCCCAGTGTCGGTCCGGTCGAGGTCGACGACGGGTACTTCCGGGGCGTGTCGCGCGAGGGCCTCCCGGATGAGGGCCCGATCGGCGCCGATCAGGACGACACCGCGCAGCCGCTTCGCCGCGCCCGCGACCAGCTCGTCGAACGTCGCGCCCTTCGCCAGACCGCCGGCAATCCATACGATCGACTCATATGCCGCCAACGAGGCCTGCGCGGCGTGCGTGTTGGTGGCCTTGGAGTCGTCGACGTAGGCGACGCCGTCCACGTCCGCCACGTGCGCGATGCGGTGCGCGTCCGGGCGGAAGTTCCGCAGCCCGTCGCGTACGGCCCGGGGCTGAACGCCGAAGGCGCGGGCGAGGGCCGCCGCGGCAAGGGCGTTGGCGATGTTGTGCGGCGCGGGCGGGTTGACGTCGGAGACCTCGGCGAGCTCCTGGGCGTTCTTGTGCCGCATCTCCACGAAGGCGCGGTCGACCAGGATGCCGTCGACGACGCCGAGTTGCGAGGGCGCGGGCGCGCCGAGGGTGAACCCGATGGCGCGGCAGCCCTCTTCGACGTCCGCCTCGCGCACCAGGTCCTCGGTAGCCTTGTCGGCGACGTTGTAGACGCAGGCCACCCGGTTGCCCTCGTAGATGCGGCCCTTGTCGCGCGCGTACGCCTCCATGGAGCCGTGCCAGTCCAGGTGGTCCGGGGCGAGGTTCAGCACGGCCGCGGAGTGGGCGCGCAGCGAGGGCGCCCAGTGCAGCTGGTAGCTGGACAGCTCCACGGCGAGGACGTCGTAGGTCTCCTCGCCGAGGACGGCGTCCAGCAGGGAGACGCCGATGTTGCCGACGGCGGCGGTGCGCAGCCCCGCGGCCTTCAGGATGGAGGCCAGCATCTGCACGGTGGTGGTCTTGCCGTTGGTGCCGGTCACGCACAGCCAGGGCGCTGCGTCGGGCCCGCGCAGCCGCCAGGCCAGCTCGACGTCGCCCCAGACCTCGATGCCGGCCTTCTGCGCCGCCTGGAAGAGCGGCTTGGTGGGCTTCCAGCCCGGCGCGGTGACGATCAGCTCGGTGCCCTCGGGCAGGGTGTCGCCGTCGCCGAGGCGCACGGTGACACCGAGCGCCTGGAGTTCGGCGGCCTGCTCACGCGCGCGTGCGTCGTCGCCGTCGTTGACGACCGTGACGAGGGCCCCGCGCGCGTGCAGCACCTTGGCCGCCGGGACGCCGGAGACGCCCAGTCCGGCGACGGTGATGCGCTTGCCCTGGAAGTCCGGGGACACCGAGGAGGTCACTTGTCCGCTGCCCATCCCGCGTAGAAGAGGCCCAGTCCGACGATCACACAGATGCCCTGGATGATCCAGAAGCGGACCACCACAAGTACCTCGGACCAGCCCTTGAGTTCGAAGTGGTGCTGCAGTGGCGCCATCCGGAAGACGCGCTTCCCGGTGAGCCGGAAGGAGCCGACCTGGATGACGACCGACATGGTGATGAGGACGAACAGGCCGCCCATGATGGCCACCAGCAGCTCCGTGCGGGAGAGGATGGCCAGACCGGTGAGCACACCGCCGAGGGCGAGCGAACCCGTGTCACCCATGAAGATCTTGGCGGGCGACGTGTTCCACCACAGGAAGCCCAGGCAGGCACCCATCAGCGCGGAGGACACCACCGCGAGGTCCAGCGGGTCGCGCACCTCGTAGCAGGCGCCCGGGTTGGTGAGGGTGAGCGCGTTGGCGCAGGACTCCTGGAACTGCCAGACGCCGATGAAGGTGTAGGCGCCGAAGACCAGCACGGAGGCGCCGGTGGCCAGACCGTCCAGACCGTCGGTGAGGTTCACGCCGTTGGACATCGCCAGGATCATGAACAGCGCCCACACGACGAAGAGCACCGGACCGATCGTCCAGCCGAAGTCGGTGATGAAGGACAGCTTGGTGGACGCCGGGGTGTTGCCGCGGGCGTCGGCGAACTGCAGCGAGAGCACGGCGAAGGCGATGCCGACGATCAGCTGGCCGGCCATCTTGGCCTTGGCCCGCAGGCCGAGCGAGCGCCGCTTGACGATCTTGATGTAGTCGTCGAGGAAGCCGACCAGGCCCATGCCCACCATCAGGCCGAGGACCAGCACACCCGAGTACGTCGGCGCGTAGCCGGTGATGACCTTCGCCAGGAAGTAGGCGGCGACCGTCGCCAGTATGAACGCGATACCGCCCATGGTCGGCGTGCCGCGCTTGCTGGCGTGCTCGCGCGGACCGTCGTCGCGGATGTACTGGCCGTATCCCTTGCGGGCGAGCAGTTTGATCAGCAGCGGGGTGCCGACCAGGGTGAGGAAGAGGCCAATGACTCCTGCGAACAGGATCTGCTTCATCATCGGGCGGCACCCTCACCCTCGGCACCGGTCTCGAGCAGCGCCTGCGCGACTGCTTCCAGACCGACCGAACGCGACGCCTTCACGAGTACGACGTCCCCCGGGCGCAACTCGCTGCGCAACAGGTCGACCGCCGCCTGTGCGTCGGACACGTGCACCGACTCCTCACCCCACGAACCCTCGTTATATGCGCCCAGTTGCAGCCAGGCGGCTTCCCTGCCCCCGACCGCGACGAGCTTGCTGACGTTGAGCCGGACGGCGAGCCGCCCGACCGCGTCGTGCTCGGCGAGCGCCTCGTCCCCGAGCTCGGCCATCTTGCCGAGCACCGCCCAGGTCCGCCGCCCCTTTCCCATGGCCACCAGCGCGCGCAGGGCGGCCTTCATGGACTCGGGGTTGGCGTTGTAGGCGTCGTTGACGATGGTCACGCCGTCCGGGCGCTCGGTGACCTCCATACGCCACCGGGAGAGGGAGCCTGCCTCGGAGAGCGCGGTGGCGATCTCTTCCGCGGACATGCCCAGCTCATGGGCGACGGCGGCCGCGGCGAGCGCGTTCGACACGTGGTGCTCACCGTACAGGCGCATGGTCACATCGCTTGCACCGGAGGGTGTGTGAAGCCTGAAGGAAGGCTGTCCGCTGTCCGTGAGTCGCACGTTCTCGGCGCGTACGTCCGCTTCGTCGGACTCACCGAAGAAGAGCACCTTCGCCTTGGTTCGGGAGGCCATGGCGCGGACGTACGGGTCGTCGGCGTTCAGGACCGCGACGCCGCCCTCCGCCTCGGGCGGCAGGGACTCCACCAGTTCGCCCTTGGCCTGGGCGATCTGCTCGCGGCCGCCGAACTCGCCGATGTGTGCTGAGCCGACGTTGAGCACGAGGCCGATCCGCGGCGGGGTCAGTTCGGTGAGATAGCGGATGTGCCCGATGCCGCGGGCGCCCATCTCCAGCACGAGGAACCGCGTTTCCTCGGTGGCGGACAGGGCGGTCAGCGGCAGCCCGATCTCGTTGTTGAGCGAGCCGGGTGTGAACACCGTCGGCGCCTTGCGCTGGAGCACCTGCGCGATGAGGTCCTTGGTGCTGGTCTTGCCCGCCGAGCCGGTCAGCGCGACGAGGGTTGCGCCGAGGCGTTGTACGACATGGCGGGCGAGGGCGCCGAGGGCGCGCTGGACGTCGTCCACGACGATCGCGGGCACGCCGACGGGGCGCGAGCCGAGCACCGCGGCCGCGCCCGCCCGGGCGACCTGTTCGGCGAAGTCGTGGCCGTCCACGCGCTCGCCGACGAAGGCGACGAAGAGGCTGCCGGGCTCCACCTCGCGGGAGTCCCGGACCACCGGCCCGGTCACCTGCACCGACGGATCCGGTATGTCGTACGTCTGCCCGCCGACGACGCTTGCGATCTCGGCGAGGGAGAGGGCGATCACTGGTTCATCCCTGGGTCTTCTGGATTGCTTCGCGAAGCACCTGGCGGTCGTCGAAGGGACGGACCACCCCGGCGATGTCCTGCCCCTGCTCGTGCCCCTTGCCCGCGACCAGCACGGTGTCGCCGGGCTGCGCGCGGTCGACGGCCGCGGCGATGGCGGCGGCGCGGTCCTCGAAGAGGACCACTTCGCCGCGCTCGTGCGCGGGCACCGAGGCCGCGCCCTGGAGCATGGTCGCGAGGATCGCGAGCGGGTCCTCGGAGCGGGGGTTGTCGGAGGTCAGTACGGCGGTGTCGGCGAGCCGCGCCATGGCGGCGCCCATCGGCGCGCGCTTGGTCCTGTCCCGGTCGCCGCCGCAGCCGAGCACGACGTGCAGCCGGCCCTTGGTGACCTTGCGCAGCGCCTTGAGCACGGACTCGACGGCGTCGGTCTTGTGGGCGTAGTCGACGACCGCGAGGTAGGGCTGCCCGGCGTCGACGCGCTCCAGGCGGCCCGGCACACCGGGTACGGCGGCGATGCCGTCGGCGGCGGCCTGCGGATCGAGGCCGGCCGTGGCGAGGGCGACGAGCGCGGCGAGGGTGTTCGCCACGTTGAAGGGGCCCGGCAGCGGCGACTTGGCCCGGACGCGCTGTCCGTCGGGCCCGACGACGGTGAACGTCGAGTCCATGGTGCCGACCTCGACGTCCTCGGCGCGCCAGTCGGCGTCCGGGTGGCCCTCGGCGGAGTAGGTGACGACCGGGACGGTCGCCTCCTCGGCGAGCCGGCGGCCGTAGTCGTCGTCGAGGTTGACCACGCCGCGCTTGCTGCGTTTCGGCGTGAACAGCTGCGCCTTGGCCCGGAAGTAGTCCTCCATGTCGGAGTGGAACTCCATGTGTTCCGGGCTGAGGTTGGTGAAGACGGCGACGTCGAAGACACAGCCGTCGACCCGGCCGAGCACCAGCGCGTGGCTGGAGACCTCCATGGCGACCGCCTCGACGCCGCGCTCGCGCATGACCGCGAACAGCGCCTGCAGGTCGGTGGCTTCGGGGGTGGTGCGCTCGGACTTGATGCGCTCGTCGCCGATCCGCATCTCGACGGTGCCGATGAGGCCGGTGGCGCGGGCGGTCTTCAGACCGCCCTCGACGAGGTAGGCGGTGGTGGTCTTGCCGGAGGTGCCGGTGATGCCGATCTGCAGCAGGTCCCGGCCCGGGTGGCCGTAGAGCGTGGCCGCCAGTTCGCCCATCCGTCCGCGCGGGTCGTCGACCACGAGGACCGGCAGGCCGGTGGCCGCGGCGCGCTCGGCGCCGGTCGGGTCGGTCAGCACCGCGGCCGCGCCCAGGCTCGCGGCCTGGCTGACGAAGTCGGCGCCGTGCGCGCGGGCGCCCGGCAGTGCGGCGTACAGGTCGCCGGGGCGGACCGCGCGCGAGTCGTGGGTGATGCCCGTGACCGCCGCGGCGCTCTCCGGCTGCTGGATCCCCAGCTGGTCGGCGAGGTCCGCGAGGGGTGTGGCGGAGACCTCGGCCGGCCGGGGCGGTCCCGGATAGGTCACGGAAGCGCCCTTCTGGGTGGTTTGGGACTGATCAGCGTGTGGCACGGCGGTGAGCGTACCGGGCGCACCCGCCCCTGAGCGAAGTGAGGGGCCGGAGGCGCTCTGGTTCCCGGGCTGGGGGGTGATCATGGTCACGGCTCGTTCCTGGCTGGTCGCGCTGATCGGCAGGGGTCGGGTCCGGGGTCTGGCGGGGGTCTGGGCTGTGGGTGACCGGGCCGGGGGCCGGCCCGGTCACGGCTGGTAGGAGACGGGCAGGTTCGCGGGGTGCGCGCCGGTCGGCGGGACCTGGAGGGTCTTGAGCGCGAACTCCATCACCTGCTTGTAGATGGGGCCGCAGATCTGGCCGCCGAAGTAGCTGCCCGCGGTGGCGTTCTGGATCGCGCAGTAGACGGTGACGCGCGGCTTGTCGGCGGGCGCGAACCCGGCGAAGGACGAGGTGTAGCCCTTGTAGCGGCCGGTGGCCGGATCCACGCGGTTGGCGGTGCCGGTCTTGCCCGCCACTCGGTACCCGGGAATGCGCGCCTTGATGCCGGTGCCCTGCTCGTCGTCCACGACCGATTCCAGCATCTGGGCGAGCGTCTTGGCGGTCTTGGCGCTCACCACCCTTGTCGCCTGGGGCTTCGGGGCCGGGGCGAAACGCCCGTCGGGTCCCTTGGTGCCGCGGACGAGGGTGGGTTCGACGCGTACTCCGCCGTTGGCGATGGTCGAGTAGACGGACGCCGCCTGGATGGCGTTGATGGAGAAGCCCTGGCCGAAAGGGATCGTGTACTGCTGCGAGGTCGACCACTGGGCGGGCGGCGCGAGGATGCCCTTGGTCTCGCCGGGGAAGTCGAGGCCGCTGTAGCTGCCGATGCCGAACCGGCGCAGGTAGGAGTAGAGCACCCGGTTCGCCTGCGGCTGGGTCTTGCCGAGCTGGCCGGTGGCGAGGATGGTGCCGATGTTGGAGGACTTGGCGAGCACGCCGTTGAGCGTGAGATACCAGGTGGCGTGGTCGATGTCGTCCTGGAAGAGCCGGTCGCCGCGGTGCAGCCGGTTCGGTACGACGACGTGCGTGAGCGGCGTGGCGACGTTCTCCTCCAGTACGGCGGCCATCGACATCACCTTGGCGGTGGAGCCCGGCTCGTAGGCGTCCTGCACGGCCGCATTGCCGAGCGCGGCGGGGTTGGCGTGCCGCAGGTCGCCCGGGTCGAAGCCGGGCGAGTTGGCCATGGCGAGGATCTGGCCGGTGCGGGTGTCCTGGACGATGACGTAGCCGCGGTCGGCCTTGGACTTCTTCACCTGCTCGGTGATGGCGTTCTGCGCCGCCCACTGGATGTCGCGGTCGATGGTCAGCTCGACCTGGGAGCCGGGCACGGCGGGCGTCTCCGTGGAACCCGCGGTCGGCACCTGACGGCCGCCGGACTGGGCGTAGCGGATCTTTCCTTCCTTGCCCGAGAGCATCTTGTTCAGCTGCTGCTCGACGCCTCCGCCGCCCCGGCCGTCGGCGTTGACCCAGCCCAGTATCCCGGCGGCTAGGTCGCCGTTGGGGTAGATCCGCTTGCTGCTGGGGTCGGCGAAGACGCCGGCCAGGACGTTGACGGTGGACTTGTCCGTCTCGGCCTTCTTGGCGAGGGCGAGCCTGAGGTCCTTGATCTGCGTCCACACCTGCGGGGTGCGGCTCAGGGCGAGCCGTACGTAGCGCAGGTCCTTGTCCTTCGGCCGCAGCTTCTTGACCAGGGCCGCCTGGTCCTGGCCGAGGATCGGGGCGAGCAGCGCGGCCGCCTGCTCGGGACCGTCGTCGATCTTGAGCTGCTTGCGGGTGAACATCGT
Organism: Streptomyces sp. NPDC049915; assembly: GCF_040656475.1. Classification (NCBI taxonomy): domain Bacteria; kingdom Bacillati; phylum Actinomycetota; class Actinomycetes; order Kitasatosporales; family Streptomycetaceae; genus Streptomyces; species Streptomyces sp. NPDC049915. Next base: position 84,061 of record NZ_JBFAMH010000019.1, on the reverse strand, counting down.
GGGGTCGGCCGTGATGTCGTACGCGTCGACGCTCGCGGCCAGGGCCACGCCGTTGCGGTCGGTGATGCCGCCGCGCTCGGCCGCGAGGGTGTGCACGACGTACCGGTTCTGCTCGGCCTTGGCCGCGTAGGTGCTGGCGTCGACCGCCTGCACCTGCAGCAGGCGGAAGACGAAGGCCGCCATGACCAGGGTCAGGCCGAGGCCGACCAGGCGCAGCCGGGGACGCGCGCTGGCGAGGCGGAGCGTGCGCGGGGGCGCGGACTGGCGGGGCGGGGCCGGGCGGCGCGCCGGACGTCCGCCGGGGCCGGGCTGCCGTCGGCCCGCCCCGGATCGGGCGGGCCGGGTGGGCCGGGCGGGGCCGGGCACGCGGCGGCGCGGCGGTTTCCTGCCGAAGTCATCGACCACTTCCGTCACCTGCCGGGGGGCGTCGTCTGGGATGTCTGGGGCGGGGTGGCGGCCGCCGGGGAGGCGGGGGCCACGGTCGCCGTCGCTGTCGCTGTCGCTGTCGGGGAGGGGGAACCCGAGGAGGACGCCGGGGGTGTCGGTGCCTGGCCGGTGGGCGCGGCCTCCGGGGCGATGACGAGCGGGGCGTCCTCGAGGTCGGCGGCGGGCGAGGGGAAGCCCTTGACGGTGCCGTCCAGGCCGAGGAAGGCGGGGTCGCCGCCCGGCACCATGCCCAGCTCGCGGGCGCGGCGCTGCAGGGCCTCGGGGGCGGAGTAGGCGTCCACGTCGCGTTGCAGGGCCTGCTCCTCGTCGGTGAGCGACTTGGTGTCCTTCTGCAGATCGTCCTGCTGGAACGAGCCTTCGCTGAGCGCGGAGTTCAGCACGAGGAGCCCGATGAGCCCGCCGCCCAGCAGCAGGACGACGAGCAGGACGAACGGCGTACGGGCCGCCTGCCCCCGCCCGGCCCCCGGAAACAACCGAGCAAGCCGCGCGGCCCGCCCCTTCAGCTGGGGTTTCCTACTCATCGCCCCTCCCCCGGGTTCGCTCGTCGCTGTGCCACGTGGTCGCTGCCGCGCCGTACCGAGGACGCGGGCGGGTGCCGGTCCGACGGGGCTGACGGCATGCACGGCTGCCGCACCGCTCGCGGGTGGTGCGGTCGGCGCGGACCGTACGGCAGGCGCGGCCGCCGCACCGCTCGCGGATGGTGCGGTCGGCGCGGACCGGGCGCCGGCAGTCGCCCTCCCGGTAGGCCGGGCCGCGCAAGGCCGCCGGGTGATGCGGACGCGCGCGTGGGCGACGTGCCGCGGGTGGCCCAGGACAGCCCGGCCAGGTGGCGGGACCCGGGTGCCCAGGCCGTGGCCGGGCGTGAGCGGCGGAGCCTGACGCCCCCGCCGGGTGTCGCGGCCGTCGTCGGCCCCGGCCGCCGGGGGGTGATCCCCGCGCGGGCCCGCCCCGTCGCCTGGCTCACTCCACGTCCTCCCTGATGCGCTCGGCGCCGCGCAGCCGCGCGGGGGCCGCCCGGCGGTTCTCGACGACCTCTTCCTCGGTGGGAAGTTCGGCACCACGGGTGAGCAGCTTGAGCCGCGGCTGGTAACGCTCCGGCACAACGGGCAGCCCGGGCGGCGCGGTGGTGGCGGCGCCGGCCGCGAAGACCTGCTTGACCAGCCGGTCCTCCAGGGAGTGGTAGGACAGGACGGCGATGCGTCCGCCCACAGCGAGCGTCTTGACCGCGGCCGGGATCGCCCGCTCCAGTACGGACAGCTCCCCGTTGACCTCGATGCGCAGCGCCTGGAAGGTGCGCTTGGCCGGGTTGCCGCCGGTGCGCTTGGCGGCCTGCGGCAGCGCGTCCCGGATCAGCTCCACCAGCCGTGCGCTGTTGCTGAACGGCTCCTTCTCCCGCTCGCGCACGATCGCGGACACGATCCGCTTGGCCTGCTTCTCCTCGCCGTACGCGCGCAGGATGCGGACGAGTTCGCCGGGCGGATAGGTGTTGAGCACCTCGGCGGCGCTGACCCCTGTGGTCTGGTCCATGCGCATGTCGAGCGGCGCGTCCTGCGCGTAGGCGAACCCGCGATCGGCCTCGTCCAGCTGCATGGAGGAGACGCCCAGGTCGAACAGCACGCCCTGCACGCGCGCGATGCCGAGCCGGTCGAGGACCTCGGGCAGCTCGTCGTAGACGGCGTGCACGAGCGTGGCGCGTTCCTCGTAGGGCGCGAGCCGCTCGCCGGAGAGCCGCAGCGCCTCCTTGTCGCGGTCGAGGCCGATCAGCCGGGCCTCGGGGAAGCGGGTCAGCAGCGCCTCGCTGTGGCCGCCCAGGCCCAGGGTGCAGTCGACGACGACCGCCCCCGGCTCCTGCAGGGCGGGCGCCAGCAGGTCCAGACACCGCTGGAGCATCACCGGGACGTGTCGACTCTGACTCAAGGGGCCCTCTCAGGTCCGGCGCGAACGCTCCGCACCGCCGGGTCCCCGCCCGCTCCCGGAAGGGGAGGCCGACCGGCGCCTCACGGCGGCGGCCGGCCGGGAGCGGGAGGAGGCCGAGCCGTACGTACGCGCCGCGCACGTGGGAGATCTCCGGACAGCACGCCGGGGGTCTTGCAGCGTTCTTACGGGGGACGGGACGTCCCGTGGGGAGGGCCTCGCCTCCCGCTTCGCGTCACTTTAGTCCACCCTGTCTCGCGGTCAATCAACCGGCCTGCGCGTCGTGCACCGGCAGGCGCGCGTAGCGCCGGATCCGGGAAATTCACCCGTTCGGCACCGCCTGCGTCACCCATGTGGGTCACGGCAGTGGAGTGACGTGCTGACCGGTGCCGGCCGCGCCCGAACAGCGCGGCCAGGACGATCGCGGATACCCGTTCCGGAGCCCGGTCCTCGCGTTCCTCTCACGCATCGTTCGCGAAATCCGGCGTTTCCAGGGCCGAAAGGCCGCAAGGGCTGACATATCGCAGCCAGTTGTCCACAGGCGAGTGACACGAACCGGTAACGGCAACAAGAATGCGGTTGTGACGTCGCGTGGAACCTTTTCCGCGGGGTGTCCGTGATTCGGGGTGGGCCGGTTTCGCATCACAGAGCGGCGGCCCGAAAGCAAGAAACGGGCCGAGGAGGGCCGGGTGACGACCTATGACGAGCGAGCGAGCCTTACAGATCTGACCGCCACCGCGGAGCGTGTGCGCAGCTCCGTGGAGGGAGTGATCGAGGGCAAGCCCGAGGTCGTTCGGCTGGCACTGACCGTGCTGCTCGCCGAGGGACACCTCTTGATCGAGGACGTCCCCGGTGTCGGCAAGACGATGCTCGCCAAGACGCTGGCGCGTTCGATCGACTGCTCGGTGCGGCGGATCCAGTTCACCCCGGACCTGCTGCCCTCGGACATCACCGGTGTGTCCATCTGGGACCAGCAGCGCCGGGACTTCGAGTTCAAGCCGGGCGCGATCTTCGCGCAGATCGTGATCGGCGACGAGATCAACCGGGCCTCGCCCAAGACGCAGTCGGCGCTGCTGGAGTCGATGGAGGAGCGCCAGGTCACCATCGACGGGCAGACCTACGAGCTGCCCAGCCCCTTCATGGTGGTGGCCACGCAGAACCCGGTCGAGATGGAGGGCACCTACCCGCTGCCCGAGGCGCAGCGCGACCGCTTCATGGCCCGTGTCTCCATCGGCTACCCCAGCCCGGAGGCCGAACTGCAGATGCTGGACGTGCACGGCGGCGTCAGCCCCCTGGACGACCTCCAGCCGGTGGCGCACGCGCACGACGTGGTGAAGCTGATCGATGCCGTCCGCGGTGTCCACGTCGCCGACACGGTCCGGCGCTACGCGGTGGACCTGGTCGCCGCCACCCGCACCCACCCGGACCTCAGACTGGGCGCCTCCCCCCGCGCGACGCTCCACCTGCTGCGCGCGGCGAAGGCGTCCGCGGCCCTCAGCGGCCGGGAGTACGCGCTGCCGGACGACGTGCAGGCGCTCGCCGTGGCCGTCCTCGCGCACCGTCTGCTGCCCACCGCCCAGGCCCAGCTCAACCGCCGTACGGCCGAGCAGGTCGTGCTGGAGATCCTGCAGCACACCCCGGTCCCGGCCGCCTCGCAGCAGCACGGCTTCGGCCTGGGCGCCACCGCCGCCCCGGCCTACCCGCAGCAGCCGCCGCGGAGGCTGTGATGGCCTACGACGGGGGGACGGGACGTCCGCAGGCCGGCCGCGGGGAGCAGGGCGGCATGCGGACGGCCCTGGCCGGGCTGACCACGCGCGGCCGCTCCTTCCTGGCCGCCGGCATCGCCGCCGCGATCTGTGCCTACGTCCTCGGCCAGGAGGGGCTGCTGCGCGTCGGACTGCTGCTGGCGGCGCTGCCACTGCTGTGCGCGGCCGTGCTCTACCGCACCCGCTACCGGGTCGCCGGCAGCCGCCGGCTGAGCCCCGCACGGGTGCCCGCGGGCAGCGAGGCCCGGGTCCATCTGCGGGTGGACAACGTCTCGCGGCTGCCCACGGGACTGCTGATGCTCCAGGACCGGGTGCCCTACGTGCTGGGTCCGCGCCCGCGCTTCGTGCTGGACAGGGTGGAGGCCGGCGGGCGCCGCGAGGTGTCCTACCGGGTCCGCTCCGACCTGCGCGGCCGCTTCCCGCTGGGCCCGCTCCAGCTGCGGCTGTCGGACCCGTTCGGCATGTGCGAACTGACGCGGTCCTTCTCCTCGTACGACACCCTGACGGTGATCCCGCGGGTGGAGCCGCTGCCGCCGGTGAGACTGACCGGCGAGGCGAAGGGGTACGGCGACGGGCGGCTGCGTTCGCTGGCCCTGGCCGGCGAGGACGACGTCATCCCGCGCGGTTACCGCTACGGCGACGATCTGCGCCGGGTGCACTGGCGGTCCACCGCCCGCTACGGCGAGCTGATGGTGCGGCGCGAGGAGCAGCCGCAGCGCTCGCGCTGCACCGTGCTGCTGGACACCCGGGGCGTGGCCTTCCGCGGCGCGGGCCCGGACTCCGCGTTCGAGTGGGCGGTGTCGGGGTGCGCCTCGGTGCTGACGCACATGCTGGAGCGGGGCTTCTCGGTGCGGCTGCTCACCGACACCGGCAGTTCCGTGCCCGGCGAGGGTGCCGACGGGTTCGCGGGCGCCAGCCAGCAGTCCGCGGACGCGGCCGGGATGATGATGGACACCCTCGCGGTGATCGACCACTCCGACGGCGCGGGTCTGTCCCGGGCCTACGACGTGCTGCGCGGCGGCAACGAGGGGCTGCTGGTGGCCTTCTTCGGTGACCTGGACGAGCAGCAGGCCGCGGTGGCCGCCCGGATGCGGCAGCGCAGCGCGGGCGCGATCGCGTTCGTGCTCGACAGCGAGGTGTGGCTGCGTGAACCGATCGACGCCCCTCGTCCGATGAACAGGACACAGGAGCGGTTGCGGCTGCTGCGGGAGGCGGGCTGGACGGCGCTGAGCGTCCCGCGGGGTGCGACGCCGGCCGATCTGTGGCGCCAGGCGGACCGGGAGCGCACGGCTCTCGCGGCCGCGGGCGGGCAGGGCCGTACGGGGGAGGCACGATGATGAGCGGACGGGCACGGCTGGCGCTGTTCGCCTGGGCGGCCACGGTGATGGCGTCCTGCGCGCTGCTGCCCCTGGTCGACCCGGCCACCTGGATCCTCCAGGCGGCGATCCTGCTGGCGATCCAGTCCGGCGTGGGCGCGGCGGCCCGGCGGGTGCCGCTGGCCCGGCCGCTGACCGTGGCCGCGCAGGCGCTGGTCACCCTGCTGCTGCTCACCCTGGTCTTCGCCGGCCGGCAGGCGGTGGCCGGGTTCGTCCCCGGCCCGCAGGCCTTGCAGCACTTCTCCGACCTGCTGCGGCAGGGCTCGGACGACATAGCGCGATATGCGATCCCTGCGCCGCTGGAGTCCGACGGCATCCGGCTGATGCTCGTCGGCGGCGTGATGGTGATCGGGCTGCTGGTGGACACGCTCGCCGTGACCTACCGCAGCGCGGCCCCGGCGGGGCTGCCGCTGCTCGCGCTGTACTCGGTCGCGGCGGGGCTGTCCGACGGCGGCATGAGCTGGCTGTGGTTCCTGGTGGCGGCCGCCGGGTATCTGATGCTGCTGCTCGCCGAGGGCCGGGAGCGGCTGTCGCAGTGGGGCCGTGTCTTCGGCGGCACCCCGCACGTCCCCGGAGCGCCGGACGGCCCGCTGGCCCCGGTGCGCACGGGCCGGCGCATCGGCGCCGTCGCGCTGGGCATCGCCCTGGTGGTGCCGCTGCTTCCGCTGCCGGCGATCCAGGGCGGATTGCTGGCCGACGCCCGGGCGGGCGTGGGCTCGGGCAGTGGCGGCGGGGGCACGATCTCCGCGGTCAACCCGCTGGTCTCGCTGCGCGACAGCCTGAACCAGGACGAGGACCGCACGGCCATGGTCCTGCGCACCAACAGCGACGACATCAGCGGCCTGTACCTGCGGATCGTGTCGCTGGACGACTTCGACGGCACCACCTGGAAGCCCGCCAAGCGGCACATCACCGAGGTGCCGGAGGAGTTCCCCAGCCCGGCCGGCCTGGGCGCGGACGTCAGGCGCGCGCAGATCACCACCCGCGTCTCCGCCGCCGACTGGTACGCCCAGGACTGGCTGCCGATGCCGTACCCGCCGAGCGGTGTGACCGTGGGCGGCAAGTGGCGCTACGAGCCGGTGGGCATGACGCTGGTCGGCGACCACGGCCAGACCACGCGCGGTGAGACGTACGAGGTGCGCAGCCTCGATGTGCGGCCGACTGCCCAGCAGCTGGCGTCGGCTCCACAGGCGCCGGAGCGGATCCGCCAGGAGTACACCAGGGTGCCGGGCTCGGTGCCGTCCGTGGTGGCGCGCACGGCCCGCCGGATCACCCGGAACGCGACGAGCGACTACGACAAGGCGGTCGCGCTGCAGGACTACTTCGCGCTGACCGGCGGCTTCCAGTACGACACGCAGGTGGAGGTGGGCAGCGGGCCCGACGCGATCGCCAAGTTCCTCAAGGACAAGGAGGGCTTCTGCGTCCACTTCTCCTTCGCCATGGCGGCGATGGCCCGGACGCTGGGCATACCCGCCCGGGTCGCGGTCGGTTTCGCGCCGGGGACGGTGCAGTCGGACGGCTCGGTCGCGGTGGGGGTGAAGGACGCGCACGCCTGGCCGGAGCTGTACTTCGAGGGCGTGGGCTGGACCCGCTTCGAGCCGACGCCGACCCGCGGGACGACGCCGTCCTACACCCAGCCGGACAGCCCCGGCAACAACGTCCCCGAGGCTCCGCAGGCCACGCGTTCGGCGGGCACCGCCCCGTCGGCGGCGCCCTCGGCGAGCACGAGCTGCTCGGCGCAGGCCAAGAAGCTCGACGAGTGCGCCGGTGCGCTGCCGCTGAACCCGACGCAGGGCAGCGGCGGCTCCACACCCTGGTGGGCGATCACCACCTGGACGCTGCTGGGCCTGGCGGCGTTGAGCGTGCTGCTGCTGCCCATGCTGTGGCGGGTGCGGCGGCGCGCGCTGCGGCTGGCGTCGGCGCAGCACGCGGCGGGCGCACCGGCCGCGTCCGGCCCGGGCCGCAAGGGCGGCGCCGAGGACCTGGAGGTGACCGCGGAGCCGGCGCGGCTCGCCGCGCAGCAGGCGGCGGCCGGGCATGTCCTGGCGGTGTGGCGCGAGCTGATCGACACGGCGTGGGACTACGGCATCCCGCCGGACGACGCGCTCACCCCGCGCAAGGCGGCGGCGCGGATCGTGCGGCTGGGTGAGCTGGAGGGACCGGCGGCCGCGTCGGTGCACCGGGTGGCGGGCGCCGTGGAACAGGTGCTGTACGCGCCGCGTCCGCGGGCGGAGGCCGGGCTGGCCGACGATGTGCGCCGGATGCGGGCCGCGCTCCGAGCGAAGGCCGACCGCCGCACCCGCCTGCGAGCCCTCGTCGCCCCCCGCTCAGCGGTCCGCGCACTGTGGGACCTCTCGGCCCGCTGGACAGCACTCACATCCCGCTGGTCCCAGCGCTGGACCCACCTGCTCCACCGCCCCTCGGGCCAGCGCACCGGCTGACACAGCGAGAGGCGACGCCCGGCCGACGGGGCTCCCTGGGCCGGCCGAGGGGGCTCCCCTGGGACGGCCGACGGGGGCTCCGCTAGTCGGCCCGGGTGTCCCCGGCCGATCCGCGGTTTCCTCGGCGGCCCAGGGTTTCGCGGCTGGCCGACGCCCGGCTGGCCGACGGGCCCCCGGCCGACCGACAGGGGCTCGCCGGCCCGGGGCTCCACGACCGACCTGCGGTTTCCCCGGCGGCCCCGGGATTCTCGCGGCTGGCCGACCGGGCCCCCGGCCGACCGACGCGGGATCCCCCTAGCCGGCCCGGGCTCCGCGACCGACCCGCGGTTTCCCCGGCGGCCCCGGGATTCTCGCGGCTGGCCGACCGGGCCCCCGGCCGACCGACGCGGGAATCCCCCTAGCCGGCCCGGGCTCCACGACCGACCCGCGGTTTCCCCGGCGGCCCCGGGGCGCTGGCGGGTGGAGCTCCCACGGCGGAAGCCGCCTCCGGCCGGACCTGGCGCTGCGGCGCGGGACTCCCTCCGCCTGGCCAACCGGGTCGCCCGCCCCTCAGGCCCACCGAGCCCACGCGGCGGCGGGGTCGTCCTGACCCCCGCCGCGCAGTGTGCGCCTCGCGCCGCGCACCCCCACCGGACTGCCGGGGCCCGTAGGCGCAGACGCGCGAGGGGTGACCACCTTCTGGTGGTCACCCCTCGGGATGTCGTCGAGAACCTGGCCCTCAGTGCCCCTGTTCGTCGCGGCGGCGCTGCCAGCGCTGTTCGATGCGGTCCATCATGGAGCGCTTCGGACCGCGCTGCCGCCGCGCGTGCGGACCGGCCGCGGCCGGTTGCTCTCCCGGCTTGGGCGCCTTGCGCCAGCCGGTCACCGCGAGGACGGCACACCCCAGCATCACGAGGAAGCCCACGACACTGAGCCAGACCTGCTTGGCGACCATTCCGGCCATGAGGAGCGCGATACCCACGAGGAAGCCCGCGACCGCCTGGTAGACCCGCCGCCGGGTGTACGTACGCAGCCCGCTTCCCTCGAGCGCCGACGCGAACTTGGGATCTTCGGCGTACAGCGCTCGCTCCATCTGCTCGAGCATGCGCTGCTCGTGCTCCGAGAGCGGCACGGAGTCCTCCTCATCGTGCAGTCGCCGGGGCGACCCGGGGGGTCCCTTCAGGATAGGCAGGGAATCGCCCCCGTGAAACCCGCCCCTCTGCGCCAATTGGCCAACCGGAATCCGTCATGGGCGTCCCGGCTCGCTGAGGCTTCCATTCCCCGGCGGCCGACCCGTCATGCCGGGCGGTCTCCTTAGATCATACGGCGACACGCACCCGAACGGGGGGTCTGTGGCGGACTCCATCCGCCGCCAACGCGCTGATCAACGGCGCGCCACGGATCGCCTCGGGGGCCGGTTCAGCCCTGCGCCGTCGCCCGCGTCTCACCCAGGATGTGCAGCTGGGTCGCCACGGAGTGGAACGCGGGGAGTTCGGCGGCGGCCTCCTCCAGCTTCAGCAGCGCCTCCAGCGCACCGGGCTCGGTGTCGACGAGCACCCCGGGGACGAGGTCGGCGAAGACCCGCACGCCGTGCACCGCGGCGACCCGCAGTCCCGCGCTCTCCACCAGCCCGGTGAGCTGCTCGGTGGTGAAGCGGCGCGGCACCGGGTCGCCGGTGCCCCAGCGGCCGTCGGGGTCGGCGAGGGCCTGCCGGGCCTCCTTGAAGTGCCCGGCGAGCGCCCGGGCGAGCACGGCTCCGCCGAGGCCGGCGGCGAGCAGGCTCAGCACGCCTTCGGAGCGCAGTGCGGCGACCGCGTTGCGCACGCCCTCGGCCGGGTCGTCCACGTACTCCAGGACGCCGTGGCACAGGACCACGTCGTAGCCGCCGCGCTCCGCCACGTCGAACAGGCCGTGGGCGTCGCCCTGCACGCCCTGCACCCGGTCGGCCACGCCCGCCTCGGCGGCGCGGCGCTCCAGGGCGAACAGCGCGTTGGGGCTGGGGTCGACGACGGTGACCTTGTGGCCGAGGCGGGCGACGGGCACCGCGAAGTTGCCGCTGCCGCCCCCGGTGTCGAGGACGTCCAGCACCTGCCGGCCCGTGGCCTTCACCCGCCGGTCGAGGGCGTCCTGGAGGACCTCCCAGACGACGGCGGTACGAAGAGAGGCTCGGGGTCGCATCGGGTCCGACACGTTGGTTGACTCCTCGGCGCGGCACCGCCACGTCCCGGCGGCGCGATACGGGCTGCCCTCCGGGCCCGGGTGCGGGACGGAAGGCTTCAGGCGTGCTCCACCCTATTGCCTCCGCGGTCGCCCCAGGCCACCGCGGTCAGCCCGCGTCCGGCATGTCCGCGCCCCTCACCTCCCGGCGGCCCGCCTCGTCCGTCTCCTGGCGTGGTTGCGGCAGGACCGGCTGGAGGACCAGCATCCGCTCGACGAGGCGGAGGAACATCGCCACGTCGCGTATCAGGTCGTCGGCGTCGCGGTGGCCGGCCGCGCCCTGGATGCCCGCCTCGGCCAGGGCACGGCGCCGGGCGCCGGAGGCGAACAGGGCGCTCCACTCGGTCAGTTCGGGCGCGATCTCGGGGAGCACTTCCCAGGCACTCCGGATCCTGGCCCGCTTCCTGGGACTGGTCTCGGGGCGGCCGCGGGCGGCGAGCACGGCGGCGGCGGTGCGCAGCGCGGCGAGGTGGGCCGTGGCGTAGCGCTCGTTGGGGGTCTCGAGGACGGTGGCCTCCTCGAGGCCGGCGCGGGCCTGGGCGAGCAGGTCGAGTGCGGCGGGCGGGGCAGAGGCCCGGCGCAGCACCGGGTGCACGTCGCTTGCCGGGCCGTTCAGTGAGGGGGCAGGGCCGGTGGCGCGGCGCCGGTGGGCGGCTGCGGAGTAGGTGGCCATGACGAACCTCCTGTCGTCTGCGTGACGGCACTGCCCGATGGGGTGCCGTATGTGCCCATCGTGAGGTATGCCACTGACAATCCGTTCTGACCTGGGCTTTTGCCTCGATCGAAGGTTCGGGCTAGTTTTTGCACTGACCAGTCAGTTCAAAAACTCAGGGGGTCACGTGGACGACGACTCGCCCGGGCTCGCCATAGCCGCCCGCGGCCTCGGACTCAAGGGGCCGCGGGGCTGGGCGTTCCGCGGCATCGACATCGACGCGGAGCCGGGTGCGCTGATCGCGGTCACCGGACCGTCCGGTTCGGGCCGTACCTGTCTCCTGCTCGCACTCACCGGACGTATGCGTCCCACCGAGGGGACGGTCACGGTCGGCGGCCACCGGCTGCCGAAGCGGATGGCCGCCCTGCGCCGGGTCAGCGCGCTCGCCCACGTCCCCGGCGTGACCGACCTGGATCCGGCCCTGACCGTCGGCGAGCACCTGCGCGAACGGGCCCTGCTCCAGCGGCGTTTCGGTGACGGGGTGCGCGCCCTGCTCCGGCCGCGCACGCGGTCCGCGACCGCCGCCCGGCGCATCGACGCCGCCCTGGCGGCCGCCGGGCTCGACCCGGAGACCCTGCCCAAGGGTCCCCGCACCGCCGTACGGGATCTGGAGCGGCTGGAGGCGCTGCGGCTGTCGGTCGCGCTCGCCCTGATCGGGCGGCCCGGGCTGCTCGGCGTGGACGACGCGGATCTGAAGCTGGCGGACGCCGGGCGTGCCGAGATGTGGGAGCTGCTCAGGTCCCTGACCGGGGCCGGCATCACCGTCGTCGCGGTGTGCAGCGAGGCACCCGAGGGCGCCGTCACCGTCACCACCGGCGGCGAGCGCGCAACCGGCGCGGACGGCACCACCCCCGACGACGCGGACGAGGACGAGGCCGGCACGGCCGAAGAGACCCCCGAGGGCGACGAGAGCCCCGAGGACGACGCGAAGGAGGCGGCGGCCGATGCGCTCGCCGAAACTGGCCGCTCTTGAGCTGCGGCGCTTCGGCCGGGGCAAGCTGCCGCGCGCCGCCCTGGTCGCGCTGCTGCTGCTCCCCCTGCTGTACGGCGCGCTGTACCTCTGGTCCTTCTGGGACCCCTACGGCCGCCTCGACCGCATCCCCGTCGCCCTGGTGAACGCGGACAAGGGCGCCACCGTCGGGGGGAAGAAGCTCACCGCCGGCGACGACATCACGCAGCGCCTGCTGGAGAGCCGCACGTTCGCATGGCATCAGGTGAGCCCAGAGCAGGCCCACCGGGGCGTCGAGGACGGCACGTACTACCTGTCGCTGACCATGCCCGCCGACTTCAGCGAGCGGATCGCCTCCAGCGCGGGTGACCACCCCGAGACCGGCGCCCTTCAGGTGCGCACCAACGACGCCAACAACTACATCGTCGGGCAGATCTCCCGGACGGTGTTCAGCGAGGTGCGCACGGCGGCCTCCACCAAGGCGTCGCGCTCCTTCCTGGACAAGATCTTCATCTCGTTCTCCGACATCCACGACAAGACCGTCCAGGCAGCGGGCGGCGCCGACCGGCTCAGCACCGGCATCGGCAAGGCGGAGAAGGGCTCCAAGGACCTCGCCGACGGACTGAAGGAAGCCAAGGCCGGCAGCGGCAAGCTGAACACCGGGCTCACCAAGCTGAACCAGGGCGCCGGTGATCTGGAGGACGGCTCGCAGCAGGTGGCCGACGGCACCCGGACGCTCGCCGGCAAGGTCAACGGCACCGCCGACCAGGTGCGCCCGTTCCTGAAGGCCAACCAGAAGACCATCGGGGACACCGCCCGGCTCGTCGCCGACTCCGCGGCCGCCGTCCAGCACAACCTCGACGACCTGGTGAAGCGGGCGCCGCAGGCCGCCAAGGGCGCCCATCTGGCCTCCGACGCGCTGAACTCCTTCTACCGGGAGCACTGCGAGAAGTCCCTGCTGCCGGACTCCGGCTGCGCCAAGCTGAAGGACGCCAAGCAGGCGGCCGCCGACGTGGCGGGTATCGCGGACGACCTCAACACCCTGATCGCCGACCAGAACGGCGATCTCACGACCATCCGCGCCAACCTCGCCACCCTGCAGAAGCAGGCGCAGGCCCTCGCCCAGCGCGCCCCGCACCTGACCGAGGACCTCGACGACGCCGTATCGAAGATCAACAAGCTCAACGACGGCGCGGCCAAGGTCGCCGCGGGTGCCAAGAAGCTGCACAGCGGGCTCGGCACCGCCTCGACCGGGGCCGGCACCCTCGACCAGGGCGTCGGCAAGCTGAAGACCGGCGCCGAGACCCTGAACGGCGGCATGTACAAGCTGGTCGACGGCTCCGGAAAGCTCGCCGGCGGGCTGCACGACGGCGCCGGGAAGATCCCCGACTACGACCGGCAGGACCGTGACCAGCGCACCGGTGTCATGGCCGACCCGGTCCGGCTCGCCTCCCACGACCTGCACGACGCGCCGAACTACGGCACCGGCTTCGCCCCGTACTTCATCCCGCTGTCGCTGTGGGTGGGCGCGATGGTGGCGTACATGCTGATCCCGCCGATGAACCGGCGCGCGCTCGCCGCGGGCGCCCCGGCGTGGCGGATCGCGCTGGCGGGCTGGCTGCCGGTGGTGGCCGTCGGCGTCCTGCAGACGGCGGCGCTCATGGCGGTCCTGCACTGGGCGATCGGTCTGCAGATGGCCCGCGCGGCCGGCACGGTCGGCTTCCTGTTCCTGGTGGCGGCGTGTTTCGCGGGGATCGTGCAGTGGCTCAACGCCCGCTTCGGCGCGGCCGGCCGCATCCTCGTCCTCGCCCTGCTGATGCTCCAGCTGACCTCGGCGGGCGGCACCTATCCGGTGCAGACCTCGCCGGGCTTCTTCAACGCGATCCACCCGTTCCTGCCGATGAGCTACGTGGTCGAGGCCCTGCGCCGGCTCATCACTGGCGGCGGGCTGCAACCGGTGTGGACGGCGTGCGCGGTCCTGGCGGCGTTCACGGCCGGGGCGCTCGCCCTGACCGCCCTGTCGGCGCGACGCCGGCAGGTGTGGACCCTGGACCGGCTGCACCCGGAGCTGAGCCTGTGACCGCCGCACCCGGGGCCGAGCCGGTGACCACGCGCACGTACCGCCGCGCGGGACCTGTGAGAATCAGCGCCATGGACAGCAGCACCACGCCGGGCGGCAGCTCCCGCCGCGAGGCCACCCGGCAGAAGCTCTACGAGGCCGCCGTCACGCTCATCGCCGAGCAGGGGTTCTCCGCCACCACGGTGGACGAGATCGCCGAACGGGCGGGCGTCGCGAAGGGCACGGTCTACTACAACTTCGCGAGCAAGTCGGTCCTGTTCGAGGAGTTGCTGCGGCACGGCGTGGGCCTGCTGACCGCCTCCCTGCGCCAGGCCGCCGAGTCCACCGCGAGCGGGGGCGGCTCCCGGGTGGACGCCTTGGACGCGATGATCCGCGCGGGGCTCGTGTTCATCGACCGCTACCCGGCCTTCACCCAGCTGTACGTGGCGGAGCTGTGGCGCACCAACCGGGCCTGGCAGTCCACCTTGATGGTGGTCCGGCAGGAGGCGGTCGCGGTCGTCGAAGGCGTCCTGCGCGAGGGCGTGGAGAACGGCGAGTTCAGCGAGGAGATCGATGTCCCGCTGACCGCCGCGGCCCTGGTCGGCATGGTGCTGGTGGCCGCCCTGGACTGGAAGTCCTTCCAGCCGGAGCGCTCCCTGGACGACGTCCACGCGGCGCTGTCGCGGCTGCTGCAGGGCCGAGTGAGCGGCCGCGGCTGACCGCCGAGCGCTGACCGGTGGGCCGGTGGACGCCGGCCGATGGGCGCTGACCGCTGCGCGCACGGGAAAGCGCCGGTCCGAAGTGGCCGCGTCCCCCGCGGGCCACGCCGGAACCGGCGCTTCCTGTTGCTCCCCCGTACGTCCCCCCGTGAGACCCCCGTGGTGCGGTCGTCCCCCGGATCTCCCCCGTGTCTCGCTCCCGCCGGCGTCCGCCGGCGGAAGGAGCGGATCGAGGGCCGCCGAGGTTCCGGCGCCCCGTGTCGCCGGTACTTCGGCCGTGCCCCTTCTCCGTGCCTCCACTCTCTCGTTCATGCAGGTCCGGGCCCATCCGCACAGCTACTCATCTCACCGGCTGAGTACGGATACTCAGACCTGCGCGCTCATGCCCAGGGCACTCGGTCGGCGGTGTCGGTGGGGGCGGATAAAGTCGCATGCATGGCACGGATTGCGGTGATCGGCGCCGGGATGGGCGCGATGGCGGCCGCCGCCCGGCTGGCCGTCGCGGGCCACCGGGTGGTGGTGTACGAGCGGTCGGACACGTACGGCGGAGCGGTGCGCCGCTTCGAGCGGGACGGGTTCCGCTTCGACACGGGCCCGGGGCTGCTGCCGCTGCCCGCGGTGTGGCGGGATCTGTTCGTCAAGACCGGCAAGGAGCCGCTGGAGAGCTGCGTCGATCTGATGCAGGTCGACCCGGCCTCGCACCACGTCTTCCCGGACGGCACGCGCGTGTCCCTGCCGAACGCCTCCCGCGCGGGCGTGGTCGCCGCCCTGGACGAGGCGCTCGGCAAGGGCGCCGGTGAGCGCTGGGGCGACTTCCTGGTCCGGGCCCGCGAGACATGGGACCGCACCCGCCGGCCCCTGCTGGAGGAGCCCCTGTGGCCGAACTGGCGGGTGCTGGCGGACAAGGAGCCCTACCCGGCGCTGGAGCGCAAGCGGCTGCTGCGGACCCGGAAGGCGGCGACGCTGGAGCAGATCGGGGCGTGGGAGCTGGGCGACGAGCGCCTGTCGGCCCTGCTCGACAGCCACGCCCTCGCCTACGGCCTCGACCCGCGCCGTACGCCCGCGAGCGCGGCGGTGCTGCCGTACATGGAGCACGCCTTCGGCCTCTGGTACGTCCGCGGCGGCATCCGTGAGCTGGCGCGGGCCGTGTACGAGCGGTGCCTCGCACGCAAGGTCGAGTTCGTCTTCGGCGCCGAGGTCACGGGCATCGCGGAGAAGGACGGCCGGGCCGCGGGGGTGGAGCTGGCTGGGGGCACCTCCCGGGCTTTCGGCTCCGGGTCAGGCACGGTGGCGGAGGCCGATCATGTGGTGGCCGGGGTGGACCCCGTGCGGCTCAACAGGCTGACCGAGCATCTGCTCGACGCGGACGGCGACGTCCGGGCGGACACGGTGACCGCCCGCCCGGGCCGGTTCACGGTGCTGCTGGCCCTGCGAGGGGCGCGCGAGGCCGGTGCGCCCCACCGGACGGTCGTGCACGCCCCCGACAGAACCGCCGAGCTGGAGTTCCTCACCGCCCGCCCCAGCGAGCCGGTGCGCCCCACGGTGACGGTGCTGCGGCCCGACGACCCTGCCCTGTGCCCGGACGCGGATCACGAGTCCGTCGTGCTGTCGGCCGTCGCGCCGACCGAGGCCGACTGGGATGTCGACGGCAACGCCGAGCGGTTCGCGGATCTCGTCGTGGACGCTGCCGAAGCGGCCGTTCCGGGATTGCGCAAGCGTGTCCTGTGGCGCGAGGTGTGCAGCCCGGACCGCACCGAGGACGAGACGGGCACCCACTTCGGCGCCATACCCGCCCCCTCGCTGGCCGCCGCCCACGGCGCCTTCCTGCACCCGGCCAACACCACCCGCCTGCCCGGCCTCTACCGGGTCGGTGGCTGGTCGCACCCCGGTGGTGGGCTCCCCCACGCCGGCATGTCGGGCGCCCTCGTCGCCGGGCTCATCGTCGAGGGGCCGCAGTTCCGCGGCTCCCAGTGACAGACGCGGAGCGGCGTCAGAAGCGGTACTGCTCGTCGAAGCCGTGGCCGGCCTGCTGCTGGCCGGTCCCGGTGCCCTGCTGGTAGGGGTAGGGCTGCTCCTGCGGGAACTCCCCGCCGTAGGAGTCGTCGGTGCGCTGCTGCGGGACCCAGACCCCGTCCGGCGGTGTCGTCTGGTCGTAGCCGCCCAGGTACGGGTCCTGCCCGTAGCCCTGCTGGTCGTACGAACCGCCGTAGGTGGCGTCGTACGAGGCGCCGCCGTAGGTCTGGTTGCCGATGTACGGGTCGGAGTATGCGGCGTACTGCTGCTGGCCGGTGGTGTCGTAGCCGTACTGGCCGTAGCCGGAGTAGTCGTAGCCGTAGGCCGACTGGTCCTCGGCGGCGGTCTGGGCCGTCGACGCGTACGCGGTGGAGGACGCGGGGTCGCCGTAGACGCCGTAGGAGCCGGTGTCGTCGGGCAACGGCTGCGGCTCGTAGACCGTGGTCGGCTCGGCGGCCATGGCGGCGGGCGTGCGGGCCGGGGTGAAGACGTCGTCGTGGTCGTCGTCGGGGCCGTAGGACATGGTCTCGGCGGCGAAGGAGCCGCCGTGGGCCGCGTCCGCGTCGTGGTGTCCCGCGGCGGACGTCTCCAGGTCGGAGACCTCCGACGAGGGGTCCCGGCGCCCGGCCCGGCCGCGGCGCCCCTTCACGGGCTCGTCGTCATGGCGGCGCACCGCCCAGCCCGCGGCGAAGCCACGCCGGAACGACAGCGTGACGTAGGTCTGCCCGATCGCGAACGCCGCAGCGCCCACTCCGATGACGACGACCGACGGGATCAGCACGCCGAGCACGACGACGAGGAAGCCGACGAACGCGAGCAGCCGCCAGCGAAGCCGCGCCTTGTACTGCAGCAGCACTTCACCGAGCAGCCACAGCGCGACGCCGCCGAATGCGATGTAGAGGACCGTCCAGCCCATGTACGCCCCTCTCCCAGTGGCCGCTCCGCAGTGTGTCGTACGGCGGTGCGGCCGGTCTAGGCCTGCGGAGGGTGGTGCAGGCCCAGGTTCTCGTAGATTTCCAGCGTCGCCGTGGAGTTGTTGAGCGTGATGAAGTGCAGACCCGGCACTCCCTCGGCCAGCAGCCGCGCGCAGAACTCCGTGGCGAAGTCGATGCCAATGGAGCGTACAGCGGCCGGATCGTCCTGTGCTGTGAGGATCCGCTCTTTCAGCTCGTCCGGGAAGGCGGCGGTGCTCAGCTTGGGGAGGCGCTCCAGCATCTTCATGCTGGTCACCGGCAGGACTTCCGGGATCACCGGGGTGTCGCAGCCGGCCGCGGCGACGCGGTCGCGCAGGCGCAGATAGGACTCGGGATGGAAGAACATCTGCGTGATGGCGTAGTCCGCCCCGGCCCGGCACTTGTCGACGAAGTGCCGGATGTCGCTGTCCCAGTCGGTGGAGCGCGGGTGCATCTCCGGGAAGGCGGCGACGCCCACACAGAAGTCGCCCGACTCCTTGATGAGCCGGACGAGGTCGGCGGCGTACGTCAGACCCTGCGGGTGCGGCACCCATTCGCCCATCGGGTCGCCGGGCGGGTCGCCGCGCACGGCGAGCATGTTGCGGATACCGGCGTCGGCGTACTGGCCGATGATGTTGCGCAGTTCCGCGAGGGAGTGGTCGACCGCGGTGAGGTGGGCGACCGGCGTGAGCGTGGTGTCGACGACGATCTGCTGGGTCTCCTTCACCGTGGTGGTGCGGGTGGTGCCGCCCGCGCCGTAGGTGACGGAGACGAAGTCGGGGGCCATGGCCTCGACCCTGCGCAGGGCGTTCCACAGGTTCCGCTCGCCGGCCGGCGTCTTGGGCGCGTAGAACTCGAACGAGTACGTCGTCTTGCCGGTGGCGAGGATGTCGCGCACGGTACGGGCGCGATCAGTCCTGGTGGATGCGGTTCCTAGGGCCATACGGGCAGGTTAGCCAGGGGTGGACGATCCCCCAACCGAAAGTGGGAGATTTGCCGGAATTGCCGGGCTGTTGTCCACCCCTTGGACATTCATGAGACGCGGGCGGGTGAGCTGCGGGCACCGGTGGGTCCGCGACGGCCGCCTCCGCGCTCAGAGCCGGCGCAGCCGCTTGGCGAACTCCGCCGCCGCGGCACCCGGGTCCTGCGCCTCGGTGATCGCCCGGACGACGACGACACGGCGGGCGCCCGCCTCGAGCACCTCGTCGAGGTTGCCGAGGTCGATGCCGCCGATGGCGAACCAGGGGCGGTCGGTGCCGAGCGCGGCGGTGTGCCGGACCAGGTCGAGGCCGGGGGCGTGCCGTCCCGGCTTGGTGGGGGTCGGCCAGCACGGGCCGGTGCAGAAGTAGTCCACGCCTTCCTGGACGGCGGCGGCCTTCGCCTCCGCCTCGGCGTGGGTGGAGCGGCCGATCAGCACGTCGTCGCCGAGGATCGCACGGGCCGCCGGAACCGGGAGGTCGCCCTGCCCGAGGTGCAGGACGTCGGCCCGGGCCGCGTGGGCGACGTCGGCGCGGTCGTTGACCGAGAGGAGCTTGCCGTGGCGGGCGCAGGCGTCGGCGAAGACGCTCAGGTGCTCCAGCTCCTCGGCGGCCTCCATGCCCTTGTCGCGCAGCTGCACGATGTCGACGCCGCCGGCGAGGACCGCGTCGAGGAACTCGGGCAGGTCGCCCTGGCGCCTGCGGGCGTCGGTGCACAGGTACAGCCGGGCGTCGGCGAGGTGGGCACGAGCGGTGGCGGCGGTGGTCATATGGGTCCCCCCGGGGGTGGGTGCGGTGTGCCGGATCGTAGGAGCCGCGGCGTGCGGGCTGCGGCGGCGCGCTCCGCGGACCGGCCCACGGACGCACCCCAGGAACGTATCCCGCGAACCGTCACGACCGGGAGCCCGGCCCCGGCCGGGGGCGCGACACGCGCCCGGCTCACGGCTCACGGCTGGAGCGGCCTTCTGCCTTCTCGCAGGCCCGGGCCGCGACGCGCGCGCCAAATCCCCACGGCAGCCCACGCAGCCCACACCAGGCGGGCCGCAGCCGTCGGGCCACGGAGCCGAAGAGTTCCGCGGACGCGCGGCGCCGCGGACGCAAAGCGCCGTGACGGCGGGCGCCGCGGCCCGGGCGGCGTGTCCGAGGCCGTGCGCGGCCCCGGCCGTGGCCACCCGGACCACGGCCCCTGTGTCGGCGGTGTTCAGTGCGGGTGCGTCAGACGGCGAGCGCCTGGGCGCGGCGCTTCACCTCCGTGCCGCGATTCTCGCTCAGCGCCTGCGCGGGCGTGCCGGGCAGGCTCGGGTCCGGCGTGAAGAGCCACTCCAGCATCTCCTCGTCCGTGAACCCGTCGTCCCGCAGGAGCGTCAGGGTGCCGGTCAGGCCCTTGACGACCTTGTCCCCGTCGATGAAGGCGGCGGGGACGTGCAGTGCGCGGTTCTCACCGCGGCGTACGGCGATGAGCTGGCCCTCCTTGACCAGCTGCCGGACACGCGTCACCTCGACGCCGAGCATCTCGGCGATGTCGGGAAGGGTGAGCCAGGCGGGGACGAGAGCATCGATCTTTGCGTCAATCTCGGTCACGGAACCAAGCGTAGGCGCTCCACCGACCCTGCCGCGATGCCAGGGCCGCGACGTGGCGTGGTCGACCGCGGTCACGTCATGGCTGGTCGAGCACCGTCAAGCCGCCGCGGTCGCGGCCTTCAAGGGGCGTGCCGGGTCCGCCAGCAGCTCCGGATCCATGGCCGTGCCCGCCTCGATCAGCCGCCGCCCCTGGGCCAGGTCGCGGGGGCGGCCCACCGCCAGCAGGGCGATGAGCCGGCCCTCCCGCAGCCAGCACACCGTCCAGGCCGGGCCGGAGGTGTCACCGCGCCACACGGTGCGGTCGGCCGCGGTGTGATGGCCGGCGTACTGGACGAAGCGGCCGAACTGCTCGGACCAGAAGTACGGCACCGGGTCGTACTCCGCGAGAGTGTCGCCGACGATGTTCGCGGCGACCGTGCGAGGCCCCTGGAGGGCGTTGTCCCAGTGGTGGACGAGCAGGCGTTCGCCGTAGCGGGCGGAGGGGAAGGAGGCGCAGTCGCCGACCGCGTACACGTCCGGCAGCGACGTGCGCAGCTGCGCGTCGGCCACCACCTCGCCCCGCGGTCCCAGCTCGACGCCGGAGCCGGCCAGCCAGCCGGTGGCGGGCCGTGCGCCGATGCCGACGACGACCGCGCCGGCGGGCAGCCGGGTGCCGTCGTCGAGGACCACCACGCCCGGCTCGACGCCCGCCACGCGCGCGTGCGTGCGCAACGCGACACCGGCGTCGGCGTACCACTCGGTCATCGGCGCGGCGACCTCGGCGGGCAGCGCCCCGGCGAGCGGGCGGTCGGCGGCCTCCACGACGGTGACCGCGCAGCCCGCCTCGCGCGCGGCCGTGGCGAACTCGGCGCCGATCCAGCCCGCGCCGACGACGACGATGTCGTGCTGCCGGGCGAGCACCGGGCGCAGCCGCTCGGCGTCGTCCAGGGTGCGCAGCAGGTGCACCCCGGGCACGCCCTCGGCGCCGGGCAGGGTGATCGGTTCGGCGCCGGTGGCGAGCACGAGGACGTCGTAGCCGACCGGGCCGGCCTCGGTGTCCAGTTCGTGGTCGGCGGGGCGCACGCCCAGCACCTCGCAGCCGAGGCGCAGCTCGATGCCCAGCGCCTCGAAGTCCACGTCGAAGGCGGAGCCCTCGGCCGTGCCGAGCAGGACGGCCTTGGACAGCGGCGGCCGGTCGTAGGGCTGGTGGGGTTCGGCGCCGATCAGCGTGACGCTGCCGGTGAAGCCCTGGTCGCGCAGGGCCACCGCGGTCTGCACCCCGGCCATGCCCGCGCCCGCGACGACCACGCGCCGCGCCGGCGCCGCCGCCGAGGTGTCCCGTTGCCGCGTCTGCTCGCTCACCTGATCACCATAGACACCTGACACATCGTCAGTCAGCGGTCCTGTGCCGTGACCTGCTCCACACGCGCGGGCAGCTCCTCCACCACGCTGGTGCCGCTGCCCTCCTGGGACTCCCACTCCCAGGTCTCCTCCAGCCGCAGCCGCCCGTCCGGCAGCTCAACGACCGTGGACACGCAGTGCCCGCCGGAGGTCGTCCCGTCCTGCTTGAGCTGCACGTACCGGAAGTCCAGCCGGTCCCCCTGCCGGGTGCCCACGAGATGCCCGCGCACCACGTCGCCGCCGGTGTACTCGGCCCAGATCTCGCCGCCGCGCTCGTGGTACGTGAAGCGGGTGCGCGTGCCCACCTGACCGGGCGCCTGATCGGTGACGGGGGCGAGGACGAGACCGTCGAGGGACCGGGTCATGACGGAAGGCTCCCTTACAGACACACAGCGGCACGGGCTAGGGTGGCCACCGTAAAGCACTCGCGGGAGCCCGGACGCACCGGGCTGAGAGGGAGGCTGGGACGGCCTCCGACCGTACGAACCTGATCCGGGTCATGCCGGCGAAGGGAGGGGCTGGACGCCCATGTCGCCTACGCGTACGTCAGACGTCCTCGTCATCGGGGGCGGGATCATCGGGCTGGTCACGGCCTGGCGGGCCGCGCAGAGGGGGTTCGCCACCGCGGTCGTGGACCCCGAGCCCGGCGGCGGAGCCGCGCAGGTGGCGGCCGGGATGCTGGCCGCCGTCACGGAACTGCACTACGGCGAGCAGACCCTGCTCGGCCTCAACCTGGCCTCGGCGCGCCGCTATCCGGACTTCGCGGCCGAACTCACCGAGGCCACCGGCCACGACCTCGGCTACCGCCGCAGCGGGACGCTCGCCGTCGCCCTGGACGCCGACGACCGCGCCCACCTCAAGGAACTGCACGCCCTGCAGCGGCAGTCGGGCCTTGCGTCGGAGTGGCTGTCGGGCCGGGACTGCCGGCGCCTGGAGCCGATGCTCGCGCCGGGCGTGCGCGGTGGGCTGCGGGTCGACGGCGACCACCAGGTGGACCCGCGACGGCTCGCGGCCGCGCTGGTCACCGCCTGCGAGCGGGCCGGGGTGGTGTTCCACCGGACCCGGGCCGAGCGGCTCACGGTCGCGCGGGAGCGCGCGGGAGGCGTCGTCACGAGCGAGGGCGAGGAGCTGGGCGCGGGACAGGTCGTGCTCGCCGCCGGCAGCCTGAGCGGGCGCCTCGCGGGCGTGCCGGAGGCCGTGCTGCCGCCGGTGCGGCCGGTGAAGGGGCAGGTCCTCAGGCTGACCATGCCGAACCACCGGACGCCGTTTTTGAGCCGGACCGTGCGCGCCGTGGTGCGCGGCGGCGCGCTGTATCTGGTGCCCCGCGAGAACGGTGAGCTGGTCGTCGGCGCGACCAGCGAGGAGATGGGCTGGGACACGACCGTCACCGCGGGCGGCGTCTACGAGCTGCTGCGCGACGCGCACGAGCTGGTGCCCGGCATCACCGAGCTGCCGCTGACGGAGACCCGGGCCGGACTGCGCCCCGGCTCCCCCGACAACGCGCCGCTGCTCGGCCCGACCGCGCTGGACGGGCTGCTGCTGGCCACCGGCCACCACCGCAACGGCGTCCTGCTCACCCCGGTCACCGGGGACGTGCTGGCCCACGCCCTGGTCACCGGCGAGCTGCCGGAGGAGGCCCGCCCCTTCACCCCGAAGCGCTTTTCTCACGCCGCCGCGCAGCAGCCCGCACGCACCCTCACGGAGCAGCCCGCATGAACATCTCGGTCAACGGCGAGCCCCGCCGTGTCGAGCCCGGCACGGCTCTCGACGCCGTCGTGCAGTCCCTGACCGCTGCCCCCTCCGGGGTGGCCGCCGCCCTCAACGAGACCGTCGTCCCGCGCACCCGGTGGTCCACGACGGCCCTCGCCGACGGTGACCGCGTCGAGGTCCTGACCGCCGTCCAGGGAGGCTGAACCATGGCTGACGACCCCCTCGTCCTCGGCGGTACGCCGTTCACCTCCCGTCTGATCATGGGCACCGGCGGTGCGCCCAGCCTGGAGGTGCTCGAGCGGGCGCTGGTCGCCTCCGGCACCGAGCTGACGACCGTCGCGATGCGGCGGGTCAACCCCGAGGTGCACGGCTCGGTGCTGTCGGTGCTGGACCGTCTGGGCATCCGGGTGCTGCCGAACACCGCCGGCTGCTTCACCGCCGGGGAGGCGGTGCTCACGGCCCGGCTGGCGCGGGAGGCGCTGGGCACGGACCTGGTCAAGCTGGAAGTGATCGCCGACGAGCGCACGCTGCTGCCGGACCCGATCGAGCTGCTGGACGCGGCGGAGACGCTGGTCGACGACGGGTTCACGGTGCTGCCGTACACCAACGACGACCCGGTGCTCGCGCGGAAGCTTCAGGACGTCGGCTGTGCGGCGATCATGCCGCTGGGCTCGCCCATCGGTTCCGGTCTCGGTATCCGCAATCCGCACAACTTCCAGCTGATCGTCGAGGACGCGCGCGTGCCGGTGATCCTGGACGCGGGGGCGGGCACGGCGTCGGACGTGGCGATGGCGATGGAGCTGGGGTGCGCGGGTGTGATGCTCGCCTCGGCGGTGACCCGGGCGCAGGAGCCGGTGGTGATGGCGGAGGCCATGCGCCACGCGGTGGAGGCGGGACGGCTGGCGTACCGGGCGGGGCGGATTCCCAAGCGGCACTTCGCCGAGGCGTCCTCACCCACGGAGGGCGTCGCCCGGCTGGACCCGGAGCGGCCGGCTTTCTGAAGCCCGCGGCCCGTGCGTCATACCGGTGCGCGCGACACGTCACAGGTCGGCTGCAGTCACCCCCCTGGCTGGGTGAAAGGGCTGGGGTGCCGGTGACGGCTCGTACACTCGCCTGCGTGGATACGACCCTCTCGGACCCCCTCGTCGGGCAGGTGCTCGACGGCCGGTATCGCGTCGACGCGCGGATCGCGGCCGGCGGGATGGCCACGGTCTACCGGGCCCTGGACACCCGTCTGGACCGCGTGCTCGCGCTGAAGGTGATGCACCCGGCGCTCGCGGCCGACGCCACGTTCGTCGAGCGCTTCATCCGGGAGGCGAAGTCCGTCGCCAGGCTGGCCCACCCCAACGTGGTCCAGGTCTTCGACCAGGGCGCCGACGGCCGGTACGTCTATCTGGCGATGGAGTACATCGCCGGCTGCACCCTGCGCGACGTACTGCGCGAGCGCGGGGCGCTGCAGCCGCGTGCCGCCCTGGACATCCTGGAGCCGGTGCTGGCCGCTCTGGGCTCCGCGCACCGGGCCGGGTTCGTGCACCGGGACATGAAGCCGGAGAACGTCCTGATAGGGGACGACGGCCGGGTCAAGGTCGCCGACTTCGGGCTGGTGCGCTCGGTGGACACCGTCACCAGCACCACCGGTGAGGTGCTCGGCACCGTCTCCTATCTGGCGCCGGAGCAGATCGAGCAGGGCACGGCCGACCCGCGCGTGGACGTGTACGCGTGTGGTGTCGTGCTCTACGAGATGCTCACCGGAGGGAAGCCGCACGACGGCGACTCCCCGGCCGCCGTGCTCTACAAGCATCTGCACGAGGACGTCCCGGCGCCCTCCACGCTGGTGCCGGGGCTGCCGTACGCCCTGGACGGGCTGGTGGCGGCGGCCACCGCCCGCGCGCCCGAGGCGCGGCCGCACGACGCGGTGGCCCTGCTGGCGCTGGCGCGCGAGGCGCGGGCCGGCCTGAGCGAGGAACAGCTGGACGCGGTGCCGCCGCAGGCGCTGGCCGCGGACCACGACAACGCCGACGACCGCACGAGCGTGATCCCGCGCGCGCTGACCGTGCCCCGCCCGCTGCCGGTCAACGAGGACGACGAGGGCGACGCGGCCGCGCTGAATCGCACCAGCCGCTTGCAGACCCCGCCGCCGGCTCCCCCGCGGCCGGGGCCCTCGCGCTCCCGCCGGCGGCTGATCACCCTGATCGCCGCCGTGCTGCTGGTGTTCGGTGTCGGCGCGGGCGTCTGGTACATCAACTCCGGGCAGTTCACCAAGGTGCCGCCGCTGCTGGCGCAGTCCGAGGCGCAGGCGAAGCAGCGGCTGGAGCGGGCCGGTCTGGAGGCCGGCAAGGTGACCTACGCCTACAGCGACACGGTCGCGCGGGGCAAGGTCATCAGCACCGACCCGGATCCGGGTGCCCGCATCCGCGACCACGACGCGGTGAAGCTGACCGTCTCCAAGGGCCCGGAGACCGTGAAGGTGCCCGATCTGCAGGGCTACAAGCTGGACAAGGCCCGGTCCGTGCTGAGGGACAGCGGGCTGGAGCCGGGCATGATCAACCGGGAGTTCAGCGACGAGGTGACGCGGGGCTCGGTGATCGGCACCGATCCGGAGGCGGGCACCGAGCGGCATGCGGGCTCGGCGGTCGCGCTCACCGTCAGCAAGGGCAGCGCGGTCGACATCCCGGACGTCACCGGCTCCGACCTGGCGGACGCCCGCTCCGAGCTGGAGGACGCCGGCCTGAAGGTGAAGGTCGCCCCGGAGCGGGTGAACTCCGAGCTCGACGCCGGACAGGTCGCCGCGCAGTCGCCGGACTCCGGTGGCCAGGCCGCCGAGGGCGACACGGTGACGCTGACCCTGTCCAAGGGGCCGCAGATGATCGAGGTCCCTGACGTGGTGGGCGACAGCGTCGACGACGCCAAGCAGGCCCTGAAGGACGCCGGGTTCCAGGTCAAGGAGGACCGCGGGCTGCTCGGGCTGTTCGGCGACACGGTGAAGAAGCAGTCCGTGAAGGGCGGCCAGAAGGCGCCGCAGGGATCGACGATCACGATCACCATCCGGTGAGGTCGGTCACGCGCCCGGCGGTGACCGAGGCCACCGCGGCCGCGTGACCGGGCACGCCCGGGCGCATGGCAGGCTGAACGGGTGACACCTCGATCCCCCTTGCGCAATCCCGTCGGCTCGCACGTCCCGGTGGCCGGCGGTCTGCACTCCGTCGGTCTGTCGTACGCCCGTGACCTGGGCGCCGAGACCGTGCAGGTCTTCGTCGCCAACCCGCGCGGCTGGGCCACGCCCGCCGGCAATCCGCGGCAGGACGAGGCGTTCCGCGCGGCGTGCGAGGCTCAGTCGATCCCGGCGTACGTGCACGCGCCGTATCTGATCAACTTCGGCTCCCACACGGAGGCGACGGTCGAGAGGTCGGTGGAGTCACTGCGGCACTCCCTGCGGCGGGGGCGTGAGATCGGGGCGCTCGGCGTGGTCGTGCACACCGGCAGCGCGACCGGCGGCCGGCACCGGGAGGTGGCGCTGAAGCAGGTGCGCGCGCACCTGCTGCCGCTGCTGGAGGAGCTGACCCACGACGACGACCCGTTGCTGCTGCTGGAGTCCACGGCCGGGCAGGGTGCCTCGCTGTGCTCACGGACCTGGGACTTCGGGCCGTACTTCGACGCGCTGGACCGTCACCCGAAGCTGGGCGTGTGCCTGGACACCTGCCACATCTTCGCGGCCGGGCACGACCTGACGGGGCCGGACGGCGCGCACCAGACGCTGGACCTGCTGGTCGACACGGTCGGTGAGGGGCGGCTGAAGCTGATCCACGCCAACGACTCCAAGGACGTGGTGGGCGCGCACAAGGACCGGCACGCGAACATCGGCGCCGGTCACATCGGCGAGGACGCGTTCAGCGCCCTGCTCACGCATCCCGCGACCGACGGCGTGCCGCTGGTCATCGAGACGCCCGGCGGCAAGG
Source organism: Streptomyces sp. NPDC049915 (assembly GCF_040656475.1). Lineage (NCBI taxonomy): Bacteria > Bacillati > Actinomycetota > Actinomycetes > Kitasatosporales > Streptomycetaceae > Streptomyces > Streptomyces sp. NPDC049915. Next base: position 56,912 of record NZ_JBFAMH010000019.1, on the reverse strand, counting down.
AGGGGCACGCGGCGGACGTGGAGCGGCTCAAGAAACTCCGGGATTCGTAAAGCGTTGAGGAATACCCCAGGGGGGTATACGGTTCCTGTCATCGCAGGAGCCGTTACCTGACGTTGGGGGCAGTCATGCAGCACGAGGCGCACACCGACCACGCGCACCACCACACCGACCACGGCGGGCACACCGACCACGCGGACCACGCGGACCACGGCCACGCCGGTCACCACCGCGCCCCCTCCGCCAGTTGGGCCATGGCCGCGCAGGCCACCCTGCACTGCCTCACCGGGTGCGCCATCGGCGAGGTGCTGGGCATGGTGATCGGCACCTGGCTGGGCTGGGGCAACGTGGCCACGATGGTGCTGGCGATCGCGCTGGCCTTCGTCTTCGGCTACTCCCTCACGCTGCGCGGCGTGCTGAAGGCCGGCGTGGACTTCCGTACCGCGTTCCGGGTGGCGCTGGCCGCGGACACCCTGTCGATCGCCGTGATGGAGCTGATCGACAACGGTGTGATCGCGCTGTGGCCGGCCGCGATGGACGCCCACCTGGACGACCTGTTGTTCTGGGGAGCGCTGGCGATCTCGCTGGCCCTGGCGTTCGTCGTGACGACCCCGGTGAACAAGTGGATGATCGGCCGCGGCAAGGGCCACGCGGTGGTGCACCAGTACCACCACTGACCGGCGCGACACCGCCAGGACTCAGAGCTCGGGGCCGTCCCCGGGCTCTTCCTGGTAGGAGTAGCGCTGTTCCTTCCAGGGGTCGCCGACGTTGTGATAGCCGCGCTCCTCCCAGAAGCCGCGGCGGTCGGCGGTCATGTACTCCACGCCGCGCACCCACTTGGGGCCCTTCCAGGCGTACAGATGGGGCACGACCAGGCGGAGCGGGAACCCGTGCTCGGCGGTCAGCAGCTCGCCGTCCTTGTGGGTGGCGAAGAGCGTGCGCTCGGCGGCGAAGTCGGCGAGGCGCAGATTGGAGCTGAAGCCGTACTCCGCCCACACCATCACATGGGTGACCTCGGGCGCGGGCGGCGCGATGTCCAGGATGACCCGGGCGGGGATGCCGCCCCACTCCGCGCCCATCATGCTGAACTTCGTCACGCAGTGCAGATCGGCGACGACCGTGGTGTACGGCAGAGCCGTGAACTCCTCGTGGGTCCAGCAGTGCTTCGCGCCGTCGGCGGTGGCGCCGAACACCCGGAACTCCCAGCGTTCGGGCCGGAACTTGGGCACCGGCCCGTAGTGCGTGACCGGCCAGCCCTTCTGCACTCGCTGTCCCGGCGGAAGCTCGGACCGTGCTGCTTCTCCAGATTCTCGCTCCACCGGATGACCCATGTATCCATCCTGACAGACCGGGAGCGGTGCACAGGACCAGGCAACCCCCGAACCGGACAACCAGCCACCAAATCCGCCAAGCATGCACTTATTTACTAAGTGCGCACTTACTGGACGATCCACGAGGCCGGTGCAATCATGCCGCCGCAACCTCCCGATCCCCCAGGTGGAAGGAGCCCGCCGCGATGCAGGGCGACCCCGAGGTCATCGAGTTCCTCAACGAGCAGCTGACCGGTGAGCTGACCGCGATCAACCAGTACTTCCTGCACGCGAAGATGCAGGAGAACTTCGGCTGGACCAAGCTCGCCAAGTACACGCGGCACGAGTCGTTCGACGAGATGAAGCACGCCGAGGTACTCACCGACCGGATCCTGTTCCTGGACGGGCTGCCGAACTACCAGCGGCTGTTCCATGTGCGGGTCGGACAGACGGTCACGGAGATGTTCCAGGCCGACCGCCAGATCGAGGTGGAGGCGATCGACCGGCTCCGGCGCGGCATCAAGGTGATGCGCGAAAAGGGTGACATCACGTCCGCGAACATTTTCGAGGACATCCTCGCCGACGAGGAGCACCACATCGACTACCTCGACACCCAACTGGAGCTGATCGAGAAGCTCGGCGAGGCGCTGTACCTCGCGCAGCTCATCGAGCAGCCGGAGAGCTAGGCCGCCAGAGCCAGGCTGCCAGAGCCGGGCAGCTGGAGCTAGGCGGCCTCGTCCAGGCCCGGCAGCTCGGCCAGTACCGGGCTGCCCTGGTCGGCGAGCTCGCGGCGGGGGCAGGACCCCCGGCCCAGCAGCGCCTGGATGCGGCGGACGCAGGAGCCGCAGTCCGTGCCGGCCTTGCAGGCGGAGGCGATCTGGCGGGGGGTGCAGGCGCCGTTCTCCGCGTGCTGCTTGACCTGGGCCTCGGTCACACCGAAGCAGCTGCAGACGAACACGCGGGTCACCTCCCGGTCGGTCGGGGTCGTGCCACTCCGACCCTTGATCGGTGAGGCTAACCTAACCTTACCTGCCGTGCGGGGGTCGTAAAAGAGCCATGGGGCGCGGATCGTATGTGATCCGCGCCCCACTTCTTGGCCGAAAACAACCCGTACCGAGCGGCCCCGTCACTGGCCGCCGTACAGGCCGCTCACTGGTCCCGGTACATCTCCGCGACCAGGAACGCCAGGTCCAGCGACTGGCTGCGGTTCAGCCGCGGGTCGCAGGCCGTCTCGTAGCGCTGGTGCAGGTCGTCGACGAAGATCTCGTCGCCGCCGCCCACGCACTCCGTGACGTCGTCGCCGGTCAGCTCCACGTGGATGCCGCCCGGGTGGGTGCCGAGCGCCTTGTGCACCTCGAAGAAGCCCTTGACCTCGTCGAGCACGTCGTCGAAGCGGCGGGTCTTGTGCCCCGAGGCCGCCTCGAAGGTGTTGCCGTGCATCGGGTCGGTCACCCAGGCCACGGTGGCGCCGGAGGCGGTGACCTTCTCGACCAGCTCGGGGAGCTTGTCGCGGATCTTGTCGGCGCCCATGCGGACGATGAACGTGAGCCGGCCCGGCTCGCGCTCGGGGTCGAGGCGGTCGATGTACTGCAGCGCCTCCTCGGCCGTCGTGGACGGGCCGAGCTTGATCCCGATCGGGTTGCGGATCTTCGAGGCGAACTCGATGTGCGCGTGGTCCAGCTGCCGGGTGCGCTCACCGATCCACACCATGTGCGCCGAGACGTCGTACAGCTTCCCGGTGCGCGAGTCGACACGGGTGAGCGCCGTCTCGTAGTCGAGCAGCAGTGCCTCGTGCGAGGCGTAGAACTCGACCGTCTTGAACTCCTCCGGGTCCGTCCCGCAGGCGTGCATGAAGTTCAGCGCGTTGTCGATCTCGCGCGCCAGCTGCTCGTAGCGCTGCCCGGACGGCGAGGACCTCACGAAGTCCTGGTTCCAGGCGTGCACCTGGCGCAGGTCGGCGTAGCCGCCCGTGGTGAAGGCGCGCACCAGGTTCAGCGTCGAGGCCGACGCGTGGTACATGCGCTTCAGACGCTCCGGGTCCGGCACGCGCTGGGCCTCGGTGAACTCGAAGCCGTTGACGGAGTCGCCGCGGTAGGTCGGCAGCGTCACCCCGTCGCGGGTCTCGGTGGGCTTCGAGCGCGGCTTGGAGTACTGGCCGGCGATCCGGCCCACCTTCACCACCGGGACGGACGCGGCGTACGTCAGTACGGCACCCATCTGGAGCAGCGTCTTGAGCTTGTTGCGGATGTGGTCGGCGGACACCGCGTCGAAAGCCTCGGCGCAGTCGCCGCCCTGGAGGAGGAACGCCTCTCCCTTGGCGACGGCCGCCATCCGGGCGCGCAGCTGGTCGCACTCGCCCGCGAAGACGAGCGGCGGATACGACTCGAGGTCCGCGATCACTGCGCGCAGAGCCTCGGGGTCGGGGTACTCGGGCTGCTGCGCCGCGGGCAGGTTTCGCCAGGTGTTGCCAGCGCCAGGGCTGGTTGCGTTCACGGTCACGCCCCCAACATTACGGGGTCACCTGATGCCTCCATGCCCTGGCTCACAGGATGAGACGGACGGGTCCGCCGCGCGGTCGGCGCCCGGCGGACCCGTCCGGGCCTTCTCCGGGGGCCGTCAGTGCCGGTCCTGCACCGCCGGATCGGTGAACCCGACGGAGAACACCGTGCGCAGGGAGAGATCGCCCGCGCCCTGGTAGCCGAGGCACGCGTCACCCTCTTCGGTGGCGGCCGTGAACTCGGGATGCGCCGCCCGCAGGGTGCTGCCCGCGCAGATGCCCTCGGTCAGCCCCCACACCTCGTCGACCGGGTCGGCGTCGAGTTTCGGCCAATAGCTGAGGGCCTGCGGCGGGCCCGCTGCCCAGTTGCCGCCCGCGGCGCAGCTGGTGCCGGTCCGGGTGTCACCCACCCAGGTGTGCGAGTACACGCCCGGCTTGGTGCCGCAGCCCTTGTGGAAGGCGAAGTTCAGCACGCCCCCGCCGTCGGTCCAGGTCATGCCGCCCTGCAGGCCCCGGTAGCGGGAGGCGGCCCAGGCGTCCTCGATCACCGTCCTGCCGCCGGACATGTTGAGCAGGCCCGGGTAGGTGCCGGCACCGGCCGGGTTCAGCTGGTACCGCACGACACGGCCGCCGTCGGTGTACCCCTGCCACTCGCCGGCGACCAGCTTGTAGGGCGCCCCTCCGGTCTTGTCCAGGGACAGCCAGGAGAAGCACAGCTGCTCGGGGTCGATGCTGTGGCCCGAGCAGTCCGAGGGGGTGCCCGCCTGCTTGTAGTAGTGCACCTGCGGCAGCGCGTACGGGTAACCGCAGGCGCTGGAGCGGCCGGCGCCGTCGATGCCGTAGGTGCTCACGCCGGCGCCGTAGGTGTCGACCTTGGCGAGCTTGTTGAGGTCGAAGACCCGGATGCCGTTCGCGGTGTCCGTGACGTACAGGTAGTTGGCGTACCAGACGATGCCGCCGCCGTGCCCGGTGACGAACCGGAAGTTCGTGCCCGAGCCGGTGGGCTCGGCGAGCAGGACGTGGCGGTACTTGCCGGTGTCGCGGTCGAGCAGGGAGAGCTTGAGCAGGTTGTCGGTGCGGCAGCCGGTGGACGTCTCGTCGCTGAGCGTGCGGTAGTGCCAGGCGACGGCCAGGACGTGGCGGCCCTGGACGGTGCCGTCGGCGCCGTCGGCGGTGCCGGTGCTGCTCATGCCCTGCGGCCACCAGTGCGGGTTGGTGTCGTCGCCGTGGGCCTGCGACCAGCACCAGGCCGTCTTGGTGCCCACCGGGGGCAGGGCCTTGGTCTCGGTGCCGGCGCAGGAGCGCATCGAGCGCAGGTTCAGCCAGGGGTCGCTCGCACCGGCGGAGTTCCTGGTGAGGTCGGTGGTGACCACGTCGGAGAGAGAGGCGTGGCTGGTGAGGTGATTGGTGTAGAGGGTGTTCGCGGCCGACACCGAGCTGGTGTCGGTCAGCTTGAACTGGTCGGCGCCGAGCGAGAGTTTCGTCATCGTCGGCGCGTCCGCGGCCACGGCCGGCCGGACGGTCAGAGCCGTCAGCAGCGCCGCGGTGGCCGCGAGCCAGGCGAGCAGCCTGGATCCCCGTATGAGTCCCAATGCACACCTTCCATGGAGTCGATAGGGACATGCCAAAGAGCAGGCGGGGATCGTAACCCCGGCGCGGCATCGGGTAGGGTGCCGGGCATGTTCGCGCAACTCGTCAAGAACTGGTGGTGGACCGCTTCTCCGGCGGCCCACTGACTGCGCGTACGCAAGACTTCGCGAAGGCCGCCCGAGGGGCGGCCTTCGGTGTGTCCGGGGTCGTTCCTCTCCCTCTTCAGATCGAGAAGGACCGCCCATGAACCTCACGGACCTGCTGTCCGACCCCCGCCCCTTCGCCCTGCTGCGCCGCCGCACCCCGGGCCACCGTCCGGACGTGGTCGAGCTGCTGATCGGCCCCGTCACGCACCACGACCGCCTCGCCGACCTGCCCGACGAGTGCCTGGCGCTGGTGCCGTTCCGGCAGATCCGCGAGCGCGGCTTCGACGTCCGCGACGACGGCACGCCGCTCGCGGTACTCGTCCCCGAGGAGCGGCACACGCTGCCCCTGGACACCGCACTGACCGAACTGCCCGGGCACGCGGTGCGGGTCGAGGGCGGCGGCTTCGACGTCGACGACGAGACGTACGGCGCGATCGTCGCCCGGGTGCTGCGCGAGGAGATCGGCCGGGGCGAGGGCGCGAACTTCGTCATCCGGCGCACCTACGAGGGTGACATCCCGGGGTTCGGCAGGGCCGACGCGCTCGCCCTGTTCCGGCGGCTGCTGGAGGGCGAGCGGGGCGCGTACTGGACGTTCGTCGTGCACACCGGGGACCGCACGCTCGTCGGCGCGAGTCCCGAGGTGCATGTGCGGATGTCCGGGGGGACGGTCGTGATGAACCCGATCAGCGGGACGTACCGCTATCCCGCCGACGGACCGACGCCGGAGCACCTGCTCGGCTTCCTCGCCGACGGCAAGGAGATCGAGGAGCTGTCGATGGTCGTCGACGAGGAGCTGAAGATGATGTGCACCGTCGGCGACATGGGCGGTGTCGTCGTCGGCCCGCGGCTGAAGGAGATGGCCCACCTCGCGCACACCGAGTACGAGTTGCGCGGCAGGTCGACGCTGGACGCGCGGGAGGTGCTGCGCGAGACGATGTTCGCGGCGACCGTGACCGGCTCGCCGGTGCAGAACGCCTGCCGGGTCATCGAGCGCCATGAGCCCGTCGGGCGGGACGGTGCGGGGCGCGGCTACTACTCCGGCGCCCTGGCGCTGCTCGGCCGGGACTCCGGCGGCGCCCAGACCCTCGACTCCCCCATCCTCATCCGCACCGCCGACATCGCCGCCGACGGGACGCTGCGCGTCGCGGTCGGCGCGACCCTGGTGCGCGGCTCGGACCCGGCCGGTGAGGTCGCCGAGACGCACGCGAAGGCGGCGGGTGTGCTTGCCGCGCTGGGCGTGCGCCCGTCCCGCCCGCGTGAGGAGCACACGCGCGTGCGCCTCGCCGACGACCCCCGCGTGCGTGCCGCGCTCGACGGGCGCCGCGCCTCGCTCGCGCCGTTCTGGCTGCGGATGCAGGAGCCGTCGGCGGAGCTGACCGGGCACGCCCTGGTGGTGGACGGCGAGGACACCTTCACGGCGATGCTCGCGCACATGCTGCGGGCCTCCGGGCTCACCGTCACCGTCCGGCGCTACGACGAGCCGGACCTGCGCCGCGCGGTCCTCGCGCACGAGGGCCCGGTGGTGCTGGGCCCCGGCCCCGGCGACCCGTCCGACCTGGACGACCCCAAGATGCGCGTGCTGCGGGAGCTGACCGCGGCCGTCCTCGCCGAGCACCGGCACGGCGTCCTCGGTGTCTGCCTCGGCCACGAGCTGATCGCGGCCGAGCTGGGCCTGGAACTGGTGCGCAAGGAGGTGCCGTACCAGGGGGCGCAGACGGTGATCGACCTGTTCGGGCGCAAGGAGACGGTCGGTTTCTACAACAGCTTCGTCGCCCGCTGCGACGACGAGACGGCCGCGGGACTGGCCGCGCACGGCATCGAGGTGAGCCGGGGCCCGTCGCACGAGGTGCACGCGCTGCGGGGGCCGCGTCGTGCCGGTGGCGCGCCGAGGAACGCGGTCGCGGGCGTCCAGTTCCACCCGGAGTCCGTGCTGTCCCTGAACGGCGCCGAGGTGGTGCGGGAGCTGCTGGGTCAGCTGCGCGGCACCAGCACGTTCTCCGAACGGCGGCCCGCGATGTAGTCCAGGTTGCGCACCGTGGTGTCGGCGATCTGCCCGACGGCGTCCTCGGTGCAGTACGCCTGGTGGGAGGTGACCAGCACGTTCGGGAAGGTGACCAGGCGGGCCAGGATGTCGTCCTCGATGGCCTGAAGGGACTTGTCGAGGATGAGAGGAAGAACAGGCCCGCCTCCGACTCGTGGACGTCCAGTCCCACGCCGGTGAAGCGGTTGGCGCGCAGTTCGTCGACGAGGGCCGCGGTGTCGATGAGGCCGCCGCGGCTGGAGTTGACCAGGATCGCGTCGTCCTTCATCGCCTTCAGCGCGGCGGCGTCCAGGAGGTGCTGGGTCTCGGGCATCAGCGGCACGTGCAGGGTGACCAGGTGGGACTCGGCGAGCCTGTCCCCTTCCGGTCGGTCATGGGCCGGACACGCCGAATCTACGGCCCTGGACCGCCGGCCACCGCTCAGCCGAAGAACACCCCGACCTCCTCGTAGAGCCGCGGCTCCACCCGCTTGATCCGGGCCGTCGCCTCGGAGATCGGCACCCGGACCACGTCCGTGCCGTGCAGCGCGACCATCCTGCCGAAGTCGCCCTCGTGTACGGCGTCGATGGCGTGCAGGCCGAAGCGGGTGGCCAGCCAGCGGTCGAAGGGACTGGGCGAGCCGCCGCGCTGGATGTGGCCGAGGACCGTCGTGCGGGCCTCCTTGCCGGAGCGGTGCTCGATCTCCCGGGCGAGCCACTCGCCCACCCCGGACAGCCGCACCTGTCCGAGGCCGCCCTCCGCCGTGTGCTGCAGCACCATCGAGCCGTCCTTGGGCCGGGCCCCGTCGCCGACGACCACGATCGGCGCGTAGGACGCCCGGAAGCGGGAGGTGACCCACGCGCACACCTCGTCGACGTCGAAGGGCTGCTCCGGGATGAGGATGACGTTCGCGCCGCCGGCCAGGCCCGAGCGCAGCGCGATCCAGCCCGAGTCGCCGCCCATCACCTCGACCACGAGCACCCGTTTGTGGGACTCGGCGGTGGTGTGCAGCCGGTCGATCGCCGCGGTGGCGACGGAGACGGCCGTGTCGTACCCCACCGTGTAGTCGGTGCCGGACAGGTCGTTGTCTATGGTCTTCGGTACGCCGACCAGGGGCAGCCCGTACTCGTCCGCGAGGCGTGCCGCGGTGCCGAGCGTGTCCCGGCCGCCGATCGTGATCAGCGCCTCCACGTCGTGCTTGGCGAGGTTCTCCCGGATCCGGCGCACTCCGTCCGGGTGGTCGAGCGGGTGGGTGCGCGAGGTGCCGAGGATGGTGCCGCCGCGCGGGAGGGTGCCGCGCACCTGGGGGATGCCGAGCGGGACGGTCTCCCCGTCGAGGGGGCCGCGCCAGCCGTCCGCGAAGCCGACGAACTCGTCGCCGTACTCCTGGACGCCCTTGCGGACGACGGCGCGCACCACGGCGTTGAGGCCCGGGCAGTCACGGCCTCCGGTCAGTACTCCGACGCGCATGGGATGTCCCTTCGCGGACCTCAAGCTGCTGCTCCCCACGAGCTGCTGCTGTCCACGCTAGCGGTGTGACGGGGCCGTGCGCGGGCGACTCACTCGTCGTCGAGACCGCGCTCTATCGCGTACCGCACCAGCTCCACCCGGTTGTGCAGCTGGAGCTTGCCGAGGGTGTTCTGCACATGGTTCTGCACGGTGCGGTGGGAGATGACGAGGCGTTCGGCGATCTGCTTGTAGCTCAGCCCCTTGGCGACGAGCCGCAGCACCTCGGTCTCGCGCTCGGTGAGCCGGGGCGCGCGCGGCTCGTCGGTGTCCTGTGCGGGCGCGGGCTCGGAGGCCAGGCGGCGGTACTCGCCGAGGACCAGCCCGGCCAGGCCCGGCGTGAAGACGGGGTCGCCGGCCGCGGTGCGGCGCACGGCGTCGAGCAGTTCCTCGGTGGAGGCCGACTTCAGCAGATAGCCGGTGGCGCCGGACTTCACCGCCTCCAGTACGTCGGCGTGCTCGCCGCTCGCGGACAGCACCAGCACGCGCAGCGCCGGGTCGGCGGCGACGACCTCCTTGCAGACCTGGACGCCGGGCTTGGCGGGCAGGTTGAGGTCGAGGACGAGCACGTCGGGGGCGGCCGCCCTGGCGCGGCGTACGGCCTGCTCGCCGTCACCGGCGGTGGCGACCACCTGGAAGCCGGACTCCCCCAGGTCGCGGGCGACCGCGTCGCGCCACATCGGGTGGTCGTCGACCACCATGACCCTGATCGGGTCCTGCTGCTCACTCATCGCTGTTCCGCCTTCCCCCGTGCGGCCTTCGCCTTCGGTACCTTCAGTTCCACTTCGGTGCCCTGCCCGGGCGTCGAGATCAGTTCGGCGCTGCCGCCGAGGTCGCGCAGCCGGCCGCGGATCGACAGGGCGACCCCGAGCCGCCCCTCCCCCTCGGCCTGCGCGAGCCGTCCCTCGGGGATGCCGGGGCCGTCGTCGCGCACGGTCAGGACGATCTCGTCGGGCTCGTCCTCCAGCAGGATCCAGGCCCGCGCGCCGGCACCCGCGTGCCTGCGGACGTTGTCCAGCGCCGCCCCGACCGCCGCGGCCAGCTCCCGCGCGGCGGCCGGCGGCAGCGGCACGGGCGCGCCGGGCTCGGCGAAGGAGACCCGGTCCGCGGCGTACGGCGCGAGCAGCGTGCGCAGGTCGACCTGGCCGGTGTCGTCGTCCGGTTCCTCAACGGCCCGCACGAACGCCCCCTCGGCGGCGTCCTCGGACACCCGGGAGACGGGCACCAGACCTCCGGAGACCAGGGTGCGCAGCGCCACCTCCTGCTCGCCGGCCAGCCGGCCCAGTTCGCCGGCCTCACCGCCGAGCGCGGCGCCGCGCCGCTTCACCATCGCCAGCACCTGGAGCACGCTGTCGTGGATGTCCCGGGCGAGCCGCTCCCGTTCCCTGGTCGCGGCCTCGATCTCCAGCGCGCGGGCCAGGGTGCGTTCGGAGGCGCGGGCCACCTCGACGACGTAGCCGATGGCGATGGAGGCCACCCAGACGAGGATCACGTTGTGGACGGTGTCGCGGGCCGGGGCGCCGCGTTCGAGAAGGTTCGCGACGGCGACGAGGGTGGAGGCGTACGCCGCCCAGCGCCAGCCGCCCTTGATGGCGAAGGCCAGCACGGCACCGGCGGTCCATATCGACGGCAGCGTGGGGCCGCCGTCCATGATCCGCTGGTGGGCGTCGGCGAGCGGGGTGAGCAGGATGCCGGCGAGCGCCACGGCCAGGTCGGCGGCGAGGAAACGCCGGGTGCAGGCCCCCGCGTTCGCGACCCTGGGCAGGGTGGCGAGGGTCCACACGCACAGCACCGCGTAGTAGGCGATGGCCAGCCAGGGGCGGGTGAAGCGGTCGTAGGCGGTGGCGAACAGGCCGACGGCGTACAGCATGGTCAGCACCCGGTAGGCGGTCAGCGCACGCCACAGCGGCAGCTCGACCGACATGCGCATGACTCTCTCGCGTCCGGCCACGTCCCCCACCCCCCGTCGGCCCGCAGGCGTCCTAAGCGTCCTGCTCCTTCTTGGCCTGTTCCTTCTCGGCCTTCGCCAGCGCGGCCTCGGCCTCCTTCTGCGCCTTCGCCGCCTCCGCGATCTGCCGCTTGGCGGCGGTCGCGTACATGTCGACGTACTCCTGGCCGGAGAGCTTCATGATCTCGTACATGACCTCGTCGGTCACCGCGCGCAGTACGAAGCGGTCGTGCTCCATGCCCTGGTAGCGGGAGAAGTCGAGCGGCTTGCCGATGCGGATGCCCGGCCGCATGACCTTCGGGACGATCTTCCCGGGCGGCTGGATCTTCTCCGTGTCGATCATGGCGACGGGGATCACGGGGGCGCCGGTGGCCAGCGCCACGCGTGCGAGGCCGCCCGGCTTGCCGCGGTAGAGGCGGCCGTCGGGCGAGCGGGTGCCCTCGGGGTAGATCCCGAACAGCTCGCCGCGCTCCAGCACCTCGATACCGCTCTTGATCGCGGCCTCACCGGCGCCGCGCGCCCCGGAGCGGTCCACCGGGAGCTGCCCGACGCCCTTGAAGAACGCGGCCGTCAACCGGCCCTTGACCCCGGGGGTGGTGAAGTACTCGGCCTTCGCGATGAACGTGACCTTGCGGTCGAGCACCGCGGGCAGGAAGAACGAGTCGGAGAAGGAGAGGTGGTTGCTCGCCAGGATCGCCGGGCCGTCGGCCGGGACGTTCTCCAGGCCTTCCACCCAGGGCCGGAAGACAAGCTTCAGCGACCCTCCGACGGAAACCTTCATCGCGCCGTACAACAACCGAGTGCCTCCTGTATGTGTCGAACAGACCATAACCCGGAGGGCCGCGAAGAGCCCGACGCCCCTGGTCGGTGTCAGTGCCGTCGCGTACGGTGAAGCTCACCTGGAAGTCTCGGGAGTCGTGCACACCCTTCTCACGAACAGGAGACCGACCGTGCCGGTCCTTCCTGGAGCCGAGCCGTACCGCCACGAGGGCGGGGAGGTGGGGGTCCTCCTCTGCCACGGCTTCACCGGTTCCCCCCAGTCGCTGCGCCCCTGGGCGGAGTACCTCGCCGAGCACGGGCTGACCGTCTCGCTGCCGCTGCTGCCGGGGCACGGCACCCGCTGGGAGGACATGCAGGTCACCGGCTGGCCGGACTGGTACGCGGAGGTGGACCGCGAGCTGCGCGCCCTGCGCGAGCGGTGCGCGCGCGTCTTCGTGGCCGGCCTTTCCATGGGCGGCGCGCTCGCCCTGCGCCTCGCGGCGCGGCACGGGGACGCGGTGGAGGGCATCGTCGTCGTCAACCCGGGGAACAAGGTGCACGGCGTCGCCGCGCACGCCCTGCCCGTCGTACGCCACCTGGTGCCGGCGACGAAGGGCATCGCCAGCGACATCGCCAGGCCCGACAGCACCGAGCTGGGCTACGACCGGGTGCCGCTGCACGCGGCGCACTCGCTGCGGAATTTCTTCCGGCTGGTCGACGGCGAGCTGCCGCAGGTCACCCAGCCGCTGCTGCTCCTGCGCAGCCCGCAGGACCATGTGGTCCCGCCGGCCGACTCGGCGCGCATCCTCAGCCGGGTGTCGTCCACGGACGTCACGGAGATCCTGCTGGAACAGAGCTACCACGTGGCGACGTTGGACCACGACGCGGACCGCATCTTCGCCGAGAGCCTCGCGTTCATCGGCCGGCTCGCACCCAGCTTCGGCAAGGAAGGGACGGCGGCAGGTGGCTGAGCACGACTCGGAGCGCGAGGAGCGCGAGGGCCGCGACGAGCGCGACGCGCGCGAGCCTCAGGAGCAGAGCGTCCCCTTCGACGAGGAGGCCGCCTGGAAGGCGATCGTCGCCGCCTACGGCGAGGAGCCGCCGGACCCTCCGGGCAGCAGGCCGTTCCGGTCGGTGGAGGATCTGGCACTGCCGGAACCCGCCACGGACGACGAGCCCGAGGAGGAGCGCAAGCCGGCGAAGCCGGCCCGGCCGCTGGGCAGCTCGATCTCCTTCGCTCCCGGCGTCGGCCCGCGCGACCACAGCGTGCCCGAACCCTCCGACGACGACTTCGACGAGGACGACGACGGCCACTTCGTCCCGCCGGAGCCGCCGCCGCTGCCCGACGCGGACGCCACGGCGAAGTTCGCCTGGCTCGGCGTGGTCGGAGGCCCGCTGCTGCTCCTGCTGGCGGTCCTCCTGCGCTGGGACATGACCTGGTGGCTGACGACCCTGTCGGTCGGCGGCTTCCTCGGCGGCTGCGCGACGCTGGTGATGCGGATGCGGACGGACGAGGACGACGACGGGGACCCCGGACGCGGGGCCGTCGTCTGACGCTCCCTACCGCGCGGGGATCTTGAGGGCGGCCAGGACCGGCAGATGGTCGGTGGCCGCCCTCAGGTCTGCCTCCGTGACGCCCGGGGCGCCGAGCGGCACCCCGCAGCCGAGCACCTCGACGCCCTGCGTGACGAAGACCGCGTCGATGCGCTGGTAGGGGTCGGCGGAGGTCCAGGTGTCCGTACCGCCCCAGCGCGCGGCGGTGTGACAGTCCTGGAGGTTCCCGGCGAGGCGGCGGAAGGTGGGCCCTTCGGGCCGCTCGTTGACGTCGCCGCCGACGACCGTGTGCGTGACGCCCATCGCCGCGAGCCGGTCCAGGAGCATGCCGCCCTGCGCGTCCCGCTCGTCCTTGTCGAGGGACAGATGGCAGCTGATCACACCGAGCCGGGCCCCGCCGAAGCGGACCACGGCCGTGGCCAGACCGCGGCGGTGCAGGCCGGGGGTGGGGGGCAGCAGAACGTCCTCGGTGCGTTCCACGGTGGCGCGCAGGTTGCTCAGGATCGCCGGTCCCGTGGTCGTGGCGCCGCCGGTGACCATGACCAGGTCCGCCGCGTGGGCGAGCCGGGCGAGCTTCTTGCGCCAGCGGAAGAAGCGGGGGGCCTCCTGGATGAGGACCAGGTCGGGGGCGCAGGAGCGGATGACGCGGGCGAGGGCGTCGGTGTCGTCGCGCATCGAGCGGATGTTGTAGCTCAGGACGCGGATGGTCGCAGAACCGTCGGGCTCTGTGCGGGAGTTGGGGAGCGGCTCCATGTGGATCAATCTACGCCCAACGGCTCGGGGCGCGGGGACCGAGCGCGACTGCCGGTTCGTGGTGGCTGGTCGCGCAGTTCCCCGCGCCCCTTCAGGTCGGCACGGTGGCCGCCGGATGAAGCGTGGACGTCACATGATCGGGTCGGGCTCGCGGGCGAGGTCCGCCGCGCCCACCATCCCCGCCTTGTTGCCCAGTTCCGCGGCCCGCACCTCGGCCACCGGACGCCAGTTGCCGCCGACCAGCCAGCGCTTGTACGACTTGCGGATCGGGTCGAGGACCAGCTCGCCCTCGTCCGACAGGCCGCCGCCGACGATGAAGGCGGACGGGTCGAAGAGGGAGGCGAGGTCGGCCAGGCCCGCGCCGACCCAGCGGGCCAGCTCGCGGTAGGAGTCGACGGCGACCTTGTCGCCCTGGCGGGCGGCCACGGAGATGTGCTTGCCCTCGATGCCGTCGGGGCTGCCGTCGCCGAGGCCGAGCAGGATCTCGGCGCGCTCCGGGGTGGCGTTGGCGCGCTGCCGGGCGTAGCGCACGAGGGCGCGGCCGGAGGCGTACTGCTCCCAGCAGCCCTGCGAGCCGCAGCCGCACAGCAGGCCGTCCGGCACCATCCGGATGTGGCCGAACTCGGCGGCCACGCCGAAGTGGCCGCGGCGCAGCTTGTTGCCGATGATGATGCCGCCGCCGAGACCGGTGCCGAGCGTGATGCAGATGACGTTGCGGTGGCCCTTGCCCGCGCCGAACTTGTACTCGCCCCACGCGGCGGCGTTGGCGTCGTTCTCCACGACGACCGGGAGGCCGGTGCGCGCCTCGACCTTCTCCTTCAGCGGCTCGTTGCGCCAGTCGATGTTGGGCGCGAAGTAGACCGTGGACCGCTGCCGGTTGACGTATCCGGCGGCGCCGATGCCCACACCGACGATCTCGTGCCCCGCGCGTGCGCCCTCCACCGCCGAGGCGATGGCGTCGATGATGGCCTCGGGCGTGGTGGGGGTCGGCACCTTGAAGGTCGAGAGGATGTTGCCTTCCTCGTCGACCACGCCGGCCGCGATCTTCGTGCCGCCGATGTCGACGCCGATGGTGAGTCCCATGAATCCCTCAGTTTCGGTCGAGCCCCGCTACGGCCCACGGTACCCGAGCCGTTTGCCCTCGGGTTGCCGTCGTCCGCCCGGTGGACCCGGCGCCGACACGGGCGGGGCTCAGTCGAGGTCGATGCGCTGCCCGGGACCGTCGTCGTCGCCGCGCCCCCGCAGGTCGTCGTCCAGGTCGCTCGCGCCGGCCGTCCAGCGCTTCTCCTGGGCCTGGACGGCGGAGCGGTAGGCGGCGAGCAGCTCGCTGCCGGCGGCGGCGAGGTGATCGAAGACGTCCGGGTTGCGTTCGATGACCGGCTCGACGGCGGCCTTGGCCTGCTGCACGACCTGCCGCACCACCTGCTGGGCGGCCGGCCCGGCGACCGAGCCGAGCAGCGGTGACTGGATACCGGTGAGCTTTTCGGCGACCGAGTCGACCAGCTTCTTCAGCTCCTCGGCGGCCGAGCCGGGGGGCGGGCCGTGCTGTGTGCGACGGCGGGCCTTCTCCGCCGCCAGGTCCTCCGCGCAGGCGGAGGCCCAGGCGTCGGCGTCGGTGGCGCGGAACTCCTCGCCGGCGCTCTCCTGCTCACCGGCACCGGACGGGGGGCGCTCTTCGCTCATGACGCACTCCTGACTACGGCTGGTCCTTACGACGTTACCCGAACGGTGGTACGCCGTTCACCGCTCGCGGGGCCACAGTGCGGGGTCGGGCACGAACCGGACGCGCAGCTCGCCGTCGCGCAGGGCGGCGCCGTCGACGGTGCAGCGGCGCAGGGCCGAGGGCAGCGGGACGATACGGCGGAAGGGGCCCGCGTTGACGACGAGTTCGTCGCCGCGCCGCACGAGGTCGAGTTCCTCCCGTACGGCGCCGGGCAGGGGGAGGTGCCAGACGAGGACGCCGTCGTCGGCGATGTGGTCGGTGAGGGGCCACTCGACGGGGGCGGGCTCCGCGCCGGCGCCCGGTACGGCCAGGGCGGTGAGGTCGTCGGTGCCACGCGGGTCGCGGCCCAGGTGGGCGGTCTCCCGCACCGGTCCGTACGCCTCCCGCCACTCCTCCAGTGCCTTGCGCTGCTGGGCGACGGGACCGGCCAGCCAGGAGGCGGCGGCGTCCTCCGGCAGGACCCGTGCCGCGAGGACGGACTCCACGGGCAGGGCGCGCAGGGCGAGGCCGAGGGCGGCGGTGCGCAGGGCGTCGGTGCCGGCCGGGCCGGGTTCGGCGACGAGGCGGACGGCGGTGTGCCGGTCGGCGAGGACGGCCTCGACCGCCGCCAGCTCGGTGTCCCAGCGGCCGGCGGTGTCGTACAGCCACTCGGCCGGCATGGGGACGCCGGCCAGGCGGCCGAGGACCGGGCGCAGCGCGCGGGCGGCCTGCCGCTCCGGCGGGAGCAGGCGGCGCAGGTAGCGGCGCAGCTCCTCGGGGAGGGAGAGCAGGGCGAGGGCCTGCGGCGTGGGCGGCAGGTCGACGACGAGGAGGTCGTGGGTCTCGGCGAGGGCGGCGTCGCGCAGGGCGCGCAGCAGGGTGAGTTCCTCGGCGCCGGGCAGCGGGGTGACTTCTTCGGGGTCCAGACGGGAGGCGCCGAGCAGATCGAGGACGTTCGCGGCGCGGTTCTGGAAGCCGGTGAGGTCGTCTCGGAAGCCGGCGGTGGCGTCGGGACGCCAGGCGGTGAGCTGCGGGGCCACCTGGCGGGGGGCCGGTCCGGTGGGGGTGCCGAGGGCGGCGCCGAGGGTGTCGGTGCGGTCGGCGCTCAGGACGAGCGTGCGGGTGCCCTCCCGGGCGGCGGTGAGTGCGGTGGCAGCGGCGACCGTCGTACGGCCGCTGCCACCGGGACCGGTGATCAAGAGGGTGCGCATGGGGGTGAACGGTACCGAAGCCGACGTCGGCCGTGCGCTCGCCGGTGCTGCAACCCCCCTGGGGGCGCGGGGAACTGCGCGACCGGCCACCCACGACCCGCGCGGTCGGCGTGCGACAGGAGCGAGCCTCTCAGGGGCCGCTACTGCCCCGACTCGACCCGCTTCTTCAGCCCCGCCAGGGCCCGGTCGATGATGACCTTCTCGGCCTTGCGCTTGATCATGCCCAGCATGGGGATCTTGACGTCGACCGTCAGCGAGTAGGTGACCTCGGTCGACCCCGTACCCACCGGCTTGAGCAGGTACGAGCCGTCCAGCGACCGCAGCATCTGCGACTTCACCAGCGTCCAGGAGACCTCGTCGCCCCCGGTCCAGGTGTAGGCCAGCGTCTGGTCGTCCTTGATCGCACCCGCGTCCATCACGAGCCGCACCTGCTCCGCGCGGCCCGCCTCGTCGGTCTTGAGGACCTCCGCCTCCTTCACCTCACCGGTCCAGTCGGGATAGCGCGCGAAGTCGGCGATGACCGCCATGACGTCGGCCGGTGCCGCCTCGATCACGATGCTCGAGCTGGTGTGTTCCGCCATCGCCGTGGCTCCTCCAGATGCGGGCCGGTTGGGACAGGTAACAGGTGCGGTGTGAAGGCTACCGCGCCCGCGACCAGCCGCCTTCACCGCCGGTCACCACTGAAGCGCCCACGGCTTTCCGGTCCCCGCGAAGTGCCCGACGTTCACACACTCGGTGGCCCCGATCCGCATCCGCTTCACCAGCGGCTGGTGCACGTGCCCGAACAGGGCGTACCGCGGCCGGGTGCGCCGGATCGCGTCCAGCAGCGCGCGGCTGCCCCGCTCGAAACGGCGCGCGACGGTGTCGTAGACCAACTCCGGTACCTCCGGAGGGATGTGCGTGCACAACACGTCGACCTCGCCGACCGCCTCGATCTTCGCGGCGTACTCCTCGTCGGAGATCTCGTACGGCGTGCGCATCGGCGTGCGCAGGCCGCCGCCGACGAAACCGAAGGTCCAGCCGCCGATCTCGACGCGTTCGCCGTCGAGGACGGTGGTGCCGGGGCCGGCGTACTCCTTCCACAGCGTCGGCATGTCGACGTTGCCGTAGGTGGCGTACGTCGGCGTGGGGAACGCCGCGAACAGCTCCGCGTACTGCCGCCGCACCGCCTGCTCGATCACCGCGGCGCGCTCGCCCTCGATGCCCGCCCACAGCCGGGCGCCCAGCTCGCGTGCCTCCTCGAACCGGCGGGCGGTGCGCAGGGAGACGAGGCGGCCGGCGTTCTCGGTGCCGAACAGGTCGGGGAAGATGCCGCGGGAGTGGTCGGCGTAGTCGAGGAAGAGAATGAGATCACCCAGGCAGACCAGGGCGTCGGCACCGTCGCCGGCCCGGGCCAGGTCACGGGCGTTGCCGTGCACGTCACTGACCACATGAACACGTGTCCTGCGCCTGCCGGCCGGTGGGGATGACATGGCGATCAAGCGTAGGCGCAGCGATGCACCTGTGAACAGTGACAGCCGGACCTGCGGTTACTGGCTAGTCAGGAAAGCCGTGGACTACTGTGCGCAAAGGAACACCAATCTGTGTGACGCAGCGAACATCTCGCCGGGACCCCCTGTCGAAGAAGCCATACCGGCGGGTAACGTCCGGGCCGTCCAGTCGTGCTCCGGATGTCAACCAGTGGGCTCCCCATCCTCCTGGCGTCCTCCCGAGCATCTGACCGAGCCTTGGACCGGACCGTCGCATCACACAACGTCGTGGCGCCGGCGCCCTATGAGGAGCAGCAGTCTTGCGCGAGTTCAGCCTTCCGGCTTTGTACGAGGTCCCTGCGGACGGCAACCTGACCGACATCGTCCGCAGAAACGCCGCGCAGCACCCGGACGTCGCCGTCATCGCCCGTAAGGCCGAAGGGGCCTGGCAGGACGTGACGGCCACGGCGTTCCTGGCCGAGGTGCACGCCGCCGCCAAGGGCCTGATCGCCTCCGGTGTCCAGCCGGGCGACCGGGTGGGCCTGATGTCCCGCACCCGCTACGAGTGGACGTTGCTGGACTTCGCGATCTGGAGCGCCGGCGCGATCACCGTGCCGGTGTACGAGACCAGCTCCCCGGAGCAGGTGCAGTGGATCCTGTCCGACTCGGGCGCCACCGCCTGCATCACCGAGCTGGACACCCACACCGCCGCCGTGGAGTCGGTGCGCGAGCAGCTGCCCGCGCTCAAGCACGTCTGGCAGATCGAGGCCGGCGCCCTCGAAGAGCTGGGCCGGGTCGGGCGGGACGTCTCCGACGAGACGGTGGAGGAGCGCGGCTCGCTCGCCAAGGCCGACGATCCGGCGACGATCGTCTACACCTCCGGCACCACCGGCCGCCCCAAAGGCTGTGTGCTCACCCACCGCAGCTTCTTCGCCGAGTGCGGCAACATCGTCGAACGGCTGCGCCCGCTGTTCCGCACCGGCGAGTGTTCGGTCCTGCTCTTCCTGCCGCTCGCGCACGTCTTCGGCCGGCTGGTGCAGATCGCGCCGATGATGGCGCCCATCAAGCTGGGCTGCGTCCCGGACATCAAGCACCTCACCGACGAGCTGGCCGCCTTCCGGCCGACGCTGGTCCTCGGCGTGCCGCGCGTGTTCGAGAAGGTGTACAACTCCGCGCGCGCCAAGGCGCAGGCCGACGGCAAGGGCGCGATCTTCGACAAGGCGGCCGACACCGCGATCGCCTACAGCAAGGCCCTGGACACCCCGTCGGGTCCGTCCCTCGGCCTGAAGGTCAAGCACAAGGTCTTCGACAAGCTGGTCTACAGCAAGCTGCGCGCGGTCCTCGGCGGCCGCGGCGAGTACGCCATCTCCGGTGGCGCCCCCCTCGGTGAGCGCCTCGGCCACTTCTTCCGCGGCATCGGCTTCACGGTACTGGAGGGCTACGGCCTGACCGAGTCCTGCGCGGCGACCGCGTTCAACCCGTGGGACCGGCAGAAGATCGGCACGGTCGGCCAGCCGCTGCCCGGCTCGGTGGTCCGCATCGCCGACGACGGCGAGGTGCTGCTGCACGGCGAGCACCTGTTCAAGGAGTACTGGAACAACCCGGGTGCGACCGCCGAGGCGCTGGCCGACGGCTGGTTCCACACCGGTGACATCGGCACCCTCGACGAGGACGGCTACCTGCGGATCACCGGCCGCAAGAAGGAGATCATCGTCACGGCGGGCGGCAAGAACGTCGCGCCGGCCGTGATCGAGGACCGGATCCGGGCGCACGCGCTGGTCGCGGAGTGCATGGTGGTGGGCGACGGGCGGCCGTTCGTGGGCGCGCTGGTCACCGTCGACGAGGAGTTCCTCGGCCGCTGGGCCGCCGAGCACGGCAAGCCCGCCGGTGCCACGGCGGCGTCCCTGAAGGACGACCCGGATCTGCTGGCGGCGGTCCAGGCGGCGGTCGACGACGGCAACGCGGCCGTGTCGAAGGCGGAGTCGGTGCGGAAGTTCCGGATCCTGTCCCACCAGTTCACCGAGGAGTCCGGCCATCTGACTCCGTCGCTGAAGCTGAAGCGGAACGTGGTGGCGAAGGACTACGCGGACGAGATCGAGGCCCTTTACGCGAAGTAGGGGCGCCTTCCGGGGTGCCGGGTTCTGTGCGCCGGCGGCTTCCGGTCGTCCGTGGCTGGTCGCGCCCGCGCGGCGGAGCCGTATGCAGCCCCGCGCCCCTGGGTGGGCTGCACTACAGCAGCGTTTTCAAGTTCTCCGCCAGCAGGTCCCAGCGCCACTTCTCCTCGACCCACTGACGGCCCCGCTCCCCCATCCGCCGGCGCAGTTCCGCGTCGGCGAGGAGGGCGACGATGCGCTCGGCGGCCTCGTCGGGGGAGCCGCCGCGCACAACCCAGCCGGTCTCCCCGTCGAGGACGGCGTCGGGCGCCCCGCCGGAGTCCCCGGCGACCACGGGCAGTCCGGTCGCGGAGGCCTCCAGGTAGACGATCCCGAGGCCCTCGACGTCGAGCCCCCCGCGGCGCGTCCGGCACGGCATGGCGAACACGTCCCCGGCGCCGAAGTGGGCGGGCAGGTCCGACCAGGGCACGGCGCCGGTGAAGACCACCGAGTCCGCGACCCCCGTCTGCGCGGCCAGGCGGCGCAGGTCCTTCTCGTACGGCCCGCCGCCGACGATCAGCAGCACCGCGTCCGGCTCGGCGGCCAGGATGCGCGGCATGGCCTGGATGAGCGTGTCCTGCCCCTTGCGCGGCACCAGCCGTGAGACGCACACGACGACGGGCCGGTCGGTGAGCCCGAGCCGGGCCCGCACCTGGTCGCCCCCCGACGCCGGGTGGAAGGTCTTCTCGTCGACGCCGGGCGGCAGTTGCACCATCCGCGCGGCCGCCTCGGGAGTCAGCGCGCCGGCGATCCGGGCACGCGTGTACTCGCCGAGGTAGGTGATCGTGTCGGTGCTCTCGCCGATCCGGCGCAGCAGCTGCCGGGCGGCGGGCAGCTGGGCCCAGCCGGCCTCGTGCCCGTGGGTGGTGGCGACCAGCCGCCGCGCGCCGGCCCTGCGCAGCGCCGGCGCCATCAGCCCGAGCGGCGCGGCCGCCCCGAACCACACCGATGTGCACCCGTGCTCGCGCAGCAGCCCGACCGCCCGCCGGGTCGCCCCGGGCGTCGGCAGCAGCATCGTCGTGGAGTCGCGTACGACGGTGAAGGGCTGCTCGGCGTCGAAGGCGGCGGTCGCCTCGGCGCCCTCACGGCCGCGCTTCCAGGTGGAGGCGTAGACGACGACCCGCTCGGGGTCCAGCCGGAGCGCCATGTTGTGCAGGAAGGCCTGGATGCCGCCCGGCCGGGGCGGGAAGTCGTTCGTCACGATCAGGGTCTTGTGCATCGCCGCCGACCCTACAAGAGCCCCCGTATGTGGCAGGCACACAGCCGGGCACGCCATCATGTTCTGCAAGCTGGTATTCGAACGGACGGGGATCACGTGAAGACGACGGCCACCAGGTGGTCCCTGACCGGGCTGCTCGGCGTGTGGGCGGTGACCCGGCTGTTGCTGCTGCTGTTCGTCTTCCGGGTGTACGTCTTCCCCGGCCCGGACGTGACCAGCGACGTGTGGGTGATCTACCAGGGCTGGTACGACGTCCTGCGCGGCGGAACGTTCCCGCAGCAGGACGTCACCTGGCAGTACCCGCCCGCGGCCGCGCTGGCGATCCTCTCCCCCGCCACGCTGCCCTTCCTCGGCTACGCGCACGGCTTCTTCGTCCTCGCCTTCGTCGCCGACCTGGTGACGCTCGCGCTGCTCGTGTACGCGGGCCTGCGCCCCGGCAAGTCGCTGTGGGGCCCCTGGGTGTGGGTGGTCGGCGTCCCGCTGCTCGGCCCGACGGTGTACGCCCGCTACGACGTGATGGTGACCGCGGTGGCCGTGGCCGCGCTGCTCGCCGGTGTGCGCCGGCCACGGCTGATGGGGGCGCTGGCCGCCTTCGGGGCGATGCTGAAGGTCTGGCCGGCGCTGCTCCTGGTCGGCGTGTGGGGCGCGGCCCGCCGACGGGCGTGGACGACGGCCGCGGTGACCGCGGCGGTGCTGGCGGCCCTCCTCGCCGTCTGGATGCCCGGCGCCTTCGCCTTCCTCACCGCCCAGCGGGACCGGGGCACCGAGGTGGAGTCCCTCGGCTCGACGGTCTTCCACGTGGCCCGGCACTTCGGCTGGAGCGGGCAGGTGCTGCTGAACTACGGCTCGGTGGAGTTCCTCGGCCCCTACGTCCAGGTCGTGAGCACGGCGGCGCTGGCGCTGACCGGGGCGGTGTTCGCCTGGCTGCTGCTGTGGCGGGTGCTGGCGTCCGAGTTCTCGCCGCACTCCCTGGCGGACGCGGCGTTCACCGCCGTGCTGCTGTTCACCACGACCAGCCGGGTGATCAGCCCGCAGTATCTGGTGTGGCTGGTGGGTCTGGCGGCGGTGTGCCTGTGCTTCCGCTCGACCCGGATGCGATGGCCGGCGGCGCTTGTGCTGGCGGCGACGCTGTTCACGGTGCTGGAGTTCCCGGTGCACTTCGGCAACGTGGTCGCGAGCGACGACCTGGGCATGACGCTGCTGTTCGCCCGCAACGGCCTGCTGGTCGCCGCCACGGCCACCGCCGCCGTCCTGCTGTGGCGCTCGACGGTCCCGCCCGCGCCCCGCAAGACGGTCCCCGCGCAGGCCGCCGACCCGAACAGGACCCCGGTCGCCTCCTGAGCCGGGCCCCTGGCACCCTCCGGGCCGGACCCGGTCGGCTCCTCGAGCCCACGCCGGTCGCCGCCGAGCCGGCCTCAGGTGGCCCGTACCAGGGAGGCCGTCTCCTCCTGCGGTGCCGGAGAGCGCCGGAGCAGCAGCGCCACCGCCGCACACTGCACGGCCATCGCCGGCGCGAGCGCCAGGCACACCCCCGGCAGGCCGAGCCCGGCCAGCGCCAGGGCGAGCGGCAGTTGGGCGGCCGTGCCGGCGAGGGTGATCCGCAGCAGCGCGGGCGCTCCGCCGCTGCCCTCGAAGACCCCGCCGAGCGCGATGAAGCAGGCCATCAGCAACAGGTAGGGGCCGACGCAGCGCAGGAAGAGCACGCCGTCGTGGGCCACCGCGGGCCCGGCGCCGAAGGCGGCCATGATCCGGGGGGCGGCGAGGGCGAACAGCGCGGAGGCGGCGAGGCCCACCGTGCCGGAGACCAGCACGGCCTGCCGGCCGATCGCCCGCCGCGCGTCGCGGCCCTCGCAGGCCATTGGCGAGCAGGGCGAGGCGCATCGGGGTGCGGGTGTCGCCGGTGCCCTTGAGGACGGCGTCGAGCAGCTGCTGGGCGAAGAAGACGGCGACGCCGGGCAGGGAGACCGCGAGGTAGGCCGTGGCGAGCGGGACCGCGGCCCCGTCCCCGCCGCCGAGCACCAGCCGGGCCAGCGGCTCGCGCAGCAGGAACCCGCCCACCACGACCACCGGTGTGACGACCCCGAACAGCGCCCACCCGCCCCGTACTGCCGAGCGCACCGCCCCCGGATTCTTGCGCGCCCCGGGCGTGGGCGACCAGCACGGTCGTCCCGGAGGCGAAGCCGAGGGCCACCCCCAGCAGCACGTTCTCGGTGTTGGTGGCCACGGCCGCGGCGGCCACGGCGGGTCCGCCGAGCCGGGAGACCCAGACGGTGTTGATGATCCCGGCGGCGACCGAGGCCGGCAGGGAGAGGTAGACCGGGTGGGCCAGTGCGATCAGTTGCCTGCGATGTGCGTCCAAGACGTCCCCCTCGACCCTGGTACCTCGAATCGAGATAGCTCGACCAGAGGTAGCATGGCGCGGAGGCCACCCGCAAGGAGGATGCGTGCTGGAGCTGTCGATCCTGGGCTTTCTCGCCGAGGAGCCGTTGCACGGCTACGAGCTGAAGGAGCGCATCAAGGCGCTTCAAGGTCACGTCCGCCCGGTGAGCGACGGCGCGCTGTATCCGGCGATCACCCGCCTGGTCGCCGCCGGCAAGCTCGGCCAGCACACCGAGGAGGGCGCGAGCGCGGCCCCCCGGCGGGTGCTCTCCCTCACCGAGGCCGGCCGGGCGGACCTGCTGGAGCGCCTGCGGCGGCCGAAGCAGGTGGAGATCACCGACCAGGTCCGCTTCCACGTGGTCCTGGCGTTCCTGCGCCACCTGCCGGACCGCGCGGAGCAGGCGGCCGTCCTGCGCCGCCGGCTCGAGTTCCTGCAGACCCCGTCGAGCTTCTTCTACCGGGACGGCAGCCCGGTGCGCGCGGAGGAGGCCGGCGACCTGTTCCGCCAGGGCATGCTGCGCGTGGCCCGGGCGACCGGCGAGGCGGAGCGGGCGTGGCTCAGGGAGGCGATCGACCTGCTGGAGCGGCCCGGCTGACCGCCCGACCGACCTCCTGGAGCAACCCGCCGGCCGCCCGGCCCGGGGCGCAGCGCTCAGCCCAGCTGCACCCGCAGGTAGTCCCGCCACTGTGCGGTGAAGTCCGGCAGGGTCACGCCGAGCGTCGTCCGCATCGCGTCCTCCACCGCCCCGGCCCGCACCCGGTGCTCGCCCACCGCGCGGTAGAACGCGCGCAGCTGCGCCTCCCCCCACCGCTCGGCGATCATCCGGCAGGCCAGCCAGCCGCTCTCGTACGCCCGCGCCAGCCGCCCGGCGTCCCCGGCGAAGCCGAAGTCGCGGTCGCCGGGCAGCGCGGCCGGCACCTCGCCGTCGGCCACCGCCCGCTGGAGCTCCGGCGCGGCCTGCGCGGCGGTGCGTCCGCTGCCGCGGTAGCCGACCCAGTCGGCGTACCCCTCCGACAGCCACAGCGGCGTCGCGGCGTCGGTGGCGCGCCGGGTGGCCACGTGCGTGGTCTCGTGTGTGAGGACCACCTGCCGGCCGAGCGTGCCGAGCATGCCGTACGCGTCGGGGTTGACGATGACCCGGTCGGCGGCCGCCTTGGCCGGCGCCCCGGTCTCGCCGGTGGTGACGGCGGCGATGCCGCGGTAGGAGGAGGCGGGCGAGCCGAGCAGCCGCGCCATCCCGTCCAGCGACTTCGGCACCAGCACCACGATCCGGCCGGGCCAGTTCGCTCCCCAGGCGTCGGTCACGGCGGGCACCGCCCGGTCGGCGAGCGAGACGTAGGCGCGCAGTTGCCCGTCGGGCCGGCCGACGCCCAGCACGAGACTGTGCCGCCCGCGCACGACCCGTACCGTGCCCTGGTCCCACAACTGGTCGGCGGAGTTCGGCGCGGGCCGCTCGGCGGCGACCGACCACCGGCCGTCTTGGGAACGGGTGAGCGTGAGCGTGCGTCCCGCCGTCACCGGCGCCTGGTCGTAGTCCCGCACCCGGTAGCGCAGCTCGGCGTCCACGGTCGCGGTGGCACCGCTGCGGCGCACCCCGGTGACCCGGTACGACCACGAGGTGAGCGGCACCTCCCGCACCGCGGCGAACCCGGCCCGCGTGCCCGTGGCGCCGTAACCCGCCGCGTCGTGGTGCAGCACCGCCTCGGCCCGCCGGTCGAGCAGACGCTGCACCTCGGCCCGCACACCGTCGGCGCCGGGCCGCCCGCCGCACCCCACGAGGGACACGAGCAGCAGGCACACCGAGACGAGAACCGACACCCCCGACGCACGCCCTCGACCAGCCACCTTCCCGAGGGTACGGGGCCAGGGCCCGGTCAGACCCTGGTCACCGACGAGATCGGCATCATGCCGACCGGGTCGTAGCGCACCGGGGCACCCGGATAGGGGGCGTGGATGACCCGGCCGTTCCCGACGTACATCCCGACGTGGCTGGCGTCGGAGCGGTAGACGACCAGGTCGCCGGGGCGGGCCTGAGAGAGCGGCACCTGATGGCCGGCGAAGCGCTGTTCCTGCGAGGTGCGCGGCAGATGCACCCCGGCCCGCGCGTACGCCCACTGCATCAGGCCCGAGCAGTCGAACCCGGAGGGCCCGTTGCCGCCCCACACGTACGGCCTGCCGAGGGCCGCGCGGGCGGCGGCGACCGCGGCGGCGGCCCTCCCGGAGGCCGGCACGGCCCCGCCGAGGTCGGGCAGGTAGGTGCGGCCGGAGCGCGAGATGCGCTCATAGGCGGCGCGTTCGGTGTCCGGCAGGGAGTTGAGCAACCGGCGCGCCTTGGCGAGCTTGTGCTCGACGGTCTTCTTGTGGCGCGTGACGGCCGCGCGGCTGCGCTCGAGTTCGGCCAGCTGCCGGGTGGCCTCGGCGCGTTCCTGGGCGAGTTCGCGCAGGGCGCCCTGCAGCTCGTGCAGTTGCCCGGCCTGGTGGGCGGTGATCCGGTCGAGCACGGAGGCCTTGTCGAGGTAGTCGTCGGGGTCGGCGGAGAACAGCAGCGCGACGGCCGGGGCGATGCCACCGGAGCGGTACTGGGCTCCGGCCAGCGAACCCAGCGCGTCCCGCATGGTGTTGACCCGCTCCTGCTGACGGGCGATCAGATCCTGGCTGTCGCTGACCTGCCGGTGCAGCGCGTCGGCCCGCTCGTCGGCCTTGTTGTACGCCTCGGTGGCCTTCTCGGCCTCCTCGTAGAGGCGGTCGACCTCGGCCCGGGCATCGCCCTGCGGCGCGGCCACGGCGGAGCCGGCCGGTACGGCGCCGAGGGCCGCGGCCGCGACGGACAGCGCACTGAGGGCGGCGCACGCGCCCCGGTCGAACCCGGAGTGCGCAAGGCGACGGCGATGGGAACCCACGGGAGGCCGCGCTCCTTCCACTGGGGAACAGGACTGCTCCCCGCGGAACCGAAAACGCCGTGGACGGCGCAGGCCGGGGGAAACGCGGCAGACAGTAGCCCCGTCACGGGCCGGCGGCCAAAGACCGCCGCGGGCACACACGGTGACGCCCCGCCGCTGACGCAGGTCATCGGCGGGGCGTGGGGTCATTTCCCGTAGTCACGATTCGCCCGTTCGGGCGGCACGGCGCGTTGATCTTGTCGAGGGCCGGGATGTCCTGGCGCGAGTCCCGAGGGTCAGATCCGCACGCCGAACTGGAACGGCATGTTGTTGATCGACTCGTAGCGCACGACGGTGCCGGTGCGCGGGGCGTGCAGCACCTGGCCGTTGCCCGCGTACAGGCCGACGTGGTGCAGGTCGCCGTAGAAGAGCACCAGGTCGCCGACCTGGAGGTCGCTCATGGAGTAGATGCGCGTGCCGGCGTTCGCCTGGGCCTGCGAGGTGCGGGGGATGGAGACGCCGGCCTGGGCGTAGGCCCAGGAGGTCAGACCCGAGCAGTCGAAGGAGGACGGGCCGGTGGCGCCGTAGACGTACGGCGAGCCGATCCGGCTCTGGGCGGCGGAGAAGGCGGCGGCGGCGCGGCCGGAGGCGGCCTTGGAGTTGCCGAGGTCGACGCGGCTGCTCGCGGAGCGGCTGGCGCGGGCGTCCTCCGCGGCCATGGCGGCCTTCTCGGCGGCGGTCAGGGAGTTGAGCAGCCGCTGCGCCTCGGCGAGCTTGCCCTGGACTTCCTTCTTCTTCTTGCCCAGCTCGGTGCGGGTGGCGGAGAGGTCCTTGAGCTTCGCCGCGGCCTCGGAGCGCTCCTGGGCGAGCTGACGCTGCTTCTCCTGGATCTTCCTCAGCGCCTCGACCTGCTGGCCGCTCAACTGGTCGAGCGTGGAGGCCTTGTCGAGGTACGAATCCGGGTCGGAGGAGAGGAACAGCTGCACGGAGGAGTCGATGGTGCCGGTGCGGTACTGGGCGGCGGCCGCCAGGCCTATGCCGTCGCGCAGCTCGTTGAGCTCCTCCTGGCCGCGCGCCACGTTGTCCTGGATGGTGGAGATCTCCTTCTGGAGCGTCTCCTGCTTCTCCTTGGCGCCGTTGTACTTCTCGGTGGCCTGCTCGGCCTCCTCGTAGAGCTTGTCGACCTTGGCCTTGACCTCGTCCTTGCTCGGCTTCTCACTGGGCGCGGCGTTGGCCGCCTGCGCGCTGATGGCGACGGCAGCGGCGGCTGCGGTGGTCAGCACGGTCACACGTGCACGGCTCGGCTGCTTGGGTCGACGGTGGGACGCCACGGAGGCGAACTCCTTCTTGTGAGTAATCACCCGTTCGGAGGTTCGAAGGCAGACCCTAGTGACCTCGCTGTGATGAGTTCAAATCCTCACAGCAAAAAAACCCGTCACGCCATGCATTCTTTGCACACAACTCACCAGCAGTGACATGGGATTGACCGTCTGTGGATCGTCGCGGGCGCCAATTCGGGCATTGGGCCCGTGCGTTCACCTTCTAGGACAGTCGCTTGAGGAGTACCGCAGAAGCCACCGGTCGGGCACCGGCCCGGGCGACGCCGTCGGCCACCTCGCGATCGGTGGAGGCGACGATGACCGGGCGGCCCGGCGGCTCGGCGCGCACCAGCTGGCGGATCAGCTCGTCCGCCGTGACACCCGGCTTGGAGAACAGCACCCGCACCCCGCGCGGCGGAGCCAGCAGCACCGGCGCGACCAGTTCGGCCCCGTCGAAGACACAGGTGACCTCGGCGCCGGTCTGCGCGGCGAGCGCGGACAGCTGCCCGAGGAGCCTCAGGCGCTGCTTCTCCAGCGGCATCTGGGGATAGCCGGTCTTGGTGACGTTGTAGCCGTCGACGACCAGATGCGCCTGCGGCAGCGCGAGCAACTGGTCGAGGATCGCAGGGTCGTTCTCGGACAGCGCGCGCGCCGCGATGTCCTTCGGCGTCATCCGCCCCGGCTCGACGGCGTCCACGGTCTCGGCCGGGCGCACGGACACCGGGGGAAGGGCGAGTTCGCGCCGCAGTCCCTGGGTGGCGTCCAGCAGGGTGTCCAGCAGCAGCCGGACCCGCATGTCCTCCACGCTGCGTCCCTCGCGCGCCGCGCGGCGGGTGGCCTCCAGGGCGGCCTCCGCCTCGCTCAGACGCGTCTTGAGCCGCCGTGACTCGCTCTCCGCCGCGGACACCTGCGCCTGCGCTTCGGCGCGTACGCCCTCGGTCTCGGCCTGCGCCTTGCGCAGTGCCGCCTCGCCGCGCTTGACGTCACTGAGGGCGGCGCGCAGCTTGCGGTGCAGCGATTCCGCTTCCTTCTTGACCTGGTCCAGCTCCGCGCGCAGCCGCTCGGTCTCGGCGCGGGTGTGCTCCTTGGTCTGCGCGAGCAGTTCGCGCAGCCGCTCCAGCTCGGCGCGGCTCTCCTCGTCGGCGCGCTCGGCGTGGGCGCGCTGCGCCTCCTCGCCGGCCGCGGTGACCAGCTTCACCCAGCCCGCGGGGCGCAGAACATAGGCCGCGGCCGCCACGTCGAGCGGGTCCGCGGCCGGGGGCGGCGAGCCGGAGTCCAGGGCGCCGGCCAGTTCCGGCTGCGCTTCTCTGAACTTCTCGCCGATCCGCTGCCGGAACAGCGGATCGGTCTCCAGCGCGGCCGCCATCGCGTTCCCGGCGAACTTGGCCCGCCGGTTCGGTGCGAACCGGGCGTACTGCCGAAGCTGTGCGGGCAGTTCGCCGACGGTCAGCCCGCCGAAGCCGTCCGCGACGATCTGGACGACCCTGCGGCGCACGCCGTCGGGCAGCGGACGGTCGAGCACCTCAGCGGCGCCGTCGCCCGGCCCCCCGCCTGTGGTCTCCACCATCCGTCACTCCTGTACCTGTCGTACGTGTTTCCTGTCGGCCGTGAGGGGGCGCCGGCTCAGGCCTCGGCCGCGGGCCGGTCCACGAGCTCCACCTGGTCCACGGCGTTGCACCAGCGGCAGCGCACCGACTCGATGGTCTCACTGAGCACGTCGCGCTCCTCGACCTTGGGCTCGCCGGCGAGATCGAGGTGGACGTACTCGACGACCTTCGACGAGCGGGTCACGTCGAAGCGGGTGAGGTTGCCGCAGAGCGTGCAGCGCCACCGCGTCGTGGCGGTCGGCAGGGGAACCGTCATCGTGACTGTTCGCTTTCTTCCAGTGTCCGTGACGCACCGGCCTCCCCGGTGCGTGTGGCTCGTAACCCTACGGCCTGGCGGTCACTCGCCGCTGGTCCGTCCACGGCGGCGAGGCGGCCTCGTCCGATGCGTCCGGTTACGTCATGCTCTGTAGGCATGATCGGCAACTGGACGACCGCGGTCGGCAAGGCGACCAGGACCCTGTCGCGCACCTCGGCCCCGGTGACGTACGCACTGATCGCCGTGTGCTGCCTGATCTTCCTGCTGGGGCCGGCGGCGGGCGTGAACCCGGCCTACGGCCACGGCGACGAACTGCTCACCGCCCAGCGGGCGTACTTCCGGCGCTGGGGCGTGGTCCCGGGCGAGCTCTTCCAGGGCTCCCCGCGGGCCGTGCTGACGCCCATGACGGCCCTGTTCGTGCACGGCAGCTGGGTGCATCTGCTCGGCAACATGCTCTTCCTCTACGTCTTCGGAGCGATGACCGAGGAACGGATGGGCCGCGGCCGGTTCGTCGTGTTCTACGTCGGCTGCGGTTACCTGGCCCTGCTGGGATACGCCGCCGTCCACGCCGCGTCCGAGCAGTCGCTGGTCGGCGCCTCGGGGGCGATCTCGGCGGTCCTCGGCGCGTTTCTCTCCCTCTTTCCCCGCGCCCGGGTGACCAGTCTCCTGCCGTTCCTGTTCTTTGTGCCGCTGCGCTTCCCGGCGTGGGTCGTCCTGCCGTTCTGGGCGGTGCTGCAGTGGCTGGCGGCGGGGCGTGCCACCCAGGGGCCGGGGGTGGCGTACCTGGCCCATCTGATCGGCTTCGGGCTGGGCTTCCTGGTCGCGTGGGTGGCCGTCCGCCGTAGGACTAGAGTGAAGGCCGCCCCTGCTCCGGCCCCCGAGGGAGAGAACCAGCCGTGATCACCGCGATCGTCCTCATCAAGACCAGCGTGGACCGGATCCCCGAGATCGCCGAGCAGATCGCTTCGCTGGATTCGGTGAGCGAGGTCTTCTCCGTCACCGGGACGTACGACCTGATCGCCATGGTGCGGGTGCGGCAGCACGAGGACCTGGCGGAGGTCATCCCGGGGCGGATCAGCAAGATCCCGGGCGTCGAGGGCACGGACACGCACGTGGCTTTTCGGACGTACTCCCAGCACGACCTGGAGGCGGCGTTCGCGATCGGTCTGGACTCCTGACCGGGGGAACACCGCCTCACCGGGCGTTCGACTGCCTCGGACCGCGCCTCAGACAGCGGGAACGCAGCGGCCGTCTTCCGTCCTGTACGTCCACTGCGCGCCCTGGGTGACCAGTTCCTTGACCGCCGTGACGAAGCGCTCCACATGCTCGTCCGGGGTGCCGGCGCCGAAGCTCACGCGGATCGCGTTGAGGGACTTCTCGCCGGGGGCCGCCTCGGGGGCGCCGCACTCGCCCTGGCTCTGAGGGTCGCTGCCGAGCAGGGTGCGCACCAGCGGGTGGGCGCAGAAGAGGCCGTCGCGGACGCCGATGCCGTACTCGGCGGACAGGGCCGCGGCGAAGTGGGAGCTGTTCCAGCCCTCGACGACGAACGAGATCACGCCGACCCGGGGGGCGTCGTCGCCGAAGAGGGAGAGGATCCTCACCTCGGGCACGTCGGCCAGGCCCTCGCGGACCGCGGCGATGAGCTGCTGCTCGCGGGCGACCAGGGTGTCCCAGCCGGCCTCGGTCAGCGCCTTGCAGGCGGAGGCGATGGAGTAGGCGCCGATCACGTTCGGGGAGCCGGCCTCGTGGCGGGCGGCGCTGTCGTGCCACTCCACGTCCACTCCCCCGTCCTCGCGCCGGGCGACCTTGCGGCTGGCGCCGCCGCCGGCGAGGTAGGGGTCGGCGGCCTGGAGCCAGTCGGCGCGGCCGGCGAGGACGCCGGAGCCGAAGGGGGCGTACAGCTTGTGGCCGGAGAAGGCGACCCAGTCGACGTCGAGGTCGCGCACGCTCACCGGGTGGTGCGGGGCCAGCTGGGCGGCGTCCAGGACGATCCGGGCACCGTGGGCGTGCGCGGCGGCCGCCAGCTCGCGCACCGGCCACAGTTCGCCGGTGACGTTGGAGGCGCCGGTGACGCAGACCAGAGCGGGGCCGTGGGGGTCGCGGTCGGCGAGCGCACGCTCCAGGGTCTCGACGGCCTGCCGCGGGGTGCGCGGGGCGTTGAGGTAGGTGACCTTCGCGTGCTGCCAGGGCAGCAGCGAGGCGTGGTGCTCGGTCTCGAAGACGAAGACCTGGCAGTCGGCCGGGAGCGCCCGGGCCAGCAGGTTGAGCGAGTCCGTCGTGGAGCGGGTGAAGACGACCTGGTCGCCCTCGCGGCAGTCGAGGAACTCTGCGACCGTCTTCCGGGCGTTCTCGAACAGGTCGGTGGACAGCTGCGAGAGGTAACCGGCACCGCGGTGCACGCTGCCGTAGTACGGCGCGTACGCCGCCACGTCGTCCCAGACGCGCTGCAGGGCGGGAGCGCTGGCGGCGTAGTCGAGGGCGGCGTAGGTGACCTCGCCTCCGGTGACGAGCGGGACGGTGACATCTCGACCCAGAACGGGCAGCGGGGCACAAACGGACCGGTCGGCGGCAGCGGTGGAGACAGACATGGCGGAACTCCCGTGAGGATGCGCGAGAAGGCGCGGGAAAGGATGAAAAAGGGTGTGCGGAGGCGGGGCTCTGCGGCCCTATCGCATTCGCTTGCTCACGGAAGACTCCTCGACGACCAGGACCCCTGGGTTCGCGAGGGGTCCGCGCTTGCCGCAGACCTTGCTGCCTGCGGCCTGGTCTTCACCCGGGGCACCCCGCCACGGACGGAGGGTTGCCGGACAGTCGGCCGGGGCCTCATGACTGTCACTCATGACCTGGTACGGGAACGTAACGGAAGTGATCGGCGTCCCGCAACCCGAGTCCGGATCGCGGGACGGCCGTGGGTCGGCGCTAGGCGTTGCTGGCCGCCACCCAGCGCTCCAGTGTGCGCTTGGCCGAACCCGAGTCGATGGACCGGGCCGCCTTCGCCATGGCGGCCCGGATCTGCTCGGCCAGCGGTGCGCCGGTCGGCTCCAGAGCGACCAGCGCGGCCGCCGAGTTGAGCACGACGGCGTCCCGGACGGGCCCGGGCTCACCGTCCAGCAGGCGCCGGGCCACCTCGGCGTTGTAGGAGGCGTCGGCGCCGCGCAGGGCCTCCACGGGGGCCAGGCCGATGCCGACCTCCCGCGGGTCGAAGGTCTCCTCGGTGACCTTGCCGTCACGGACGATCCAGACCCGGGACGTGGAGGTGATCGTCAGCTCGTCCAGGCCGTCGTCGCCCCGGAAGACCAGGGAGGAGTTGCCGCGTTCGGCGAAGACGCCGGCGACGATGGGCGCCATCCTGGCGTCGGCGACGCCGACGGCCTGCGCCCGTACCTTCGCCGGGTTGGTCAGCGGGCCCAGTACGTTGAAGGTGGTGCGGATGCCCAACTGGCCGCGCGCGGCGGCCACATGGCGCAGCGCCGGGTGGAACTTCACCGCGAAGCAGAAGGTGATCCCGGCCTCCTCGGCGACCTGGGGCACCCGGTGCAGCGGCAGGTTGAGGTTGACGCCGAGCTTCTCCAGCACGTCGGAGGCGCCGGAGGCCGAGGAGGCGGCCCGGTTGCCGTGCTTGACGACCTTCGCGCCCGTGCCGGCCACGACGATCGAGGACATGGTGGAGATGTTCACCGTCTTCGCGCCGTCGCCGCCCGTGCCGACGATGTCGACGGTGGGGCCGGGGACCTCGATGACGTTGGCGTGGTCGTACATCGCCCGGACCAGACCGGTGATCTCCTCGACCGTCTCGCCCTTGGCGCGCAGCGCGACCGCGAACCCGGCGATCTGCGCGTCGGTGGCCTCGCCGCGCATGATCTGGTCCATCGCCCAGGCGGTGTCCTCGGCGCTCTGGTCGCGGCCTTCCAGCAGGCTGTTCAGCACGCGCGGCCAGGAACGGCCCGCCGCGGTGTCGCCTCCAGCGGGGGTCACAGCGCTCATCAGCCGCTCCTGGTCGTCGTACGCATCGAATGACGTCTCCACCCTATCCAGCCCGGCGCACGGCGAAGGGCCCCGTCCGCACACCGGACGGGGCCCCGCCCACGCACGGCAAGCCCGCCCGCGTCACCCGCCGCCGCAGCCCCCGGCCCCCGGCCGGCTTATTGGCCCGCGGCCACACGCTCGGCCTCCGTCGCCGGACCAGCGCCTCTCACCACGGCCCTCGCCGGACCACCGCTCCTCACGACGGCCGGCCGAAGACCGCCCGCGCACGGCGAAGGGCCCCGTCCGAACACCGGACGGGGCCCTTCGACCGTGGCGTGGCTGACGCAGCGATCAGTGGTGGCCGTGGCCGCTCGTGATCTCCCTGTACTCCTCGGTGGTGGGCTTCGGAATCTGCGACTCCTCGCCGAAGTACGCCTCGCTGAGCTTGGCGCGCAGCTTCTCGGCGCCCTTCACCTTGCGCTCGACACCGTTCTCGTCGACCGTCGGGCCGATCTCGAGCGGCTGGTACTGCTCGTGCGCGGTGAGGGTGTGCAGCGCCTCCTGGCTGAGCGGCTCGTGGACCTCGATGAACTCACCGTGCGGCAGGCGCTTGATGGTGCCGGTCTCGCGACCGTGCAGCACCTTCTCCTTGTCCCGGCGCTGCAGGCCGAGGCAGATCCGCTTGGTGATCAGGAACGCGAGGACCGGTCCGACGAAGACGAAGACCCGCACGAACCAGGTGACCGCGTTGATCGACAGGTGGAAGTGCGTGGCCCACAGGTCGTTGCCGCCACCGATCAGCAGGGTCAGGTACACCGTCATCCAGGCGACGCCGAGACCCGTGCGCGTCGGGGCGTTGCGCGGGCGGTCCAGGATGTGGTGCTCGCGCTTGTCGCCGGTGACCCAGGACTCGATGAACGGGTAGACCGCGATCGCCACCAGGACCAGCGGGAAGATCACCAGCGGGATGAACACACCGAGAACCAGCGTGTGACCCCAGAAGTTGATCTCCCAGCCCGGCATGAAGCGGATCAGACCCTCGGAGAAGCCCATGTACCAGTCGGGCTGGGCGCCCGTGGACACCTGGTCCGGCCGGTAGGGGCCCATGGCCCAGATCGGGTTGATCTGCGCGACCGCGGAGATGACCGCGATGACACCGAAGACCAGGAAGAAGAAGCCGCCCGCCTTCGCCATGTACACCGGAAGCAGCGGCATGCCGACGACGTTCTTGTTCGACTTGCCGGGACCCGCGAACTGGGTGTGCTTGTGGTAGAAGACCAGGATCAGGTGGCCCACCACCAGGCCCAGCATGATGCCCGGCAGCAGCAGGATGTGGATCGAGTAGAAGCGGGCCACGAAGTCGCCGCCCGGGAACTCGCCGCCGAAGAGGAAGAACGACAGGTACGTGCCGACGATCGGCACGGACAGGATCGCGCCCTCCATGAAGCGGACACCGGTGCCGGAGAGCAGGTCGTCCGGGAGCGAGTAACCGGTGAAGCCGGTGAACATGCCCAGGACGAACAGCAGGAAGCCGAACAGCCAGTTGATCTCACGCGGCTTGCGGAACGCGCCCGTGAAGAACACGCGCATCATGTGCACGAACATGCCCGCGAGGAAGATCAGCGCGGCCCAGTGGTGGATCTGCCGGATCAGCAGACCACCGCGCACGTCGAAGGAGATGTGCAGGGTCGACCTGAACGCCTCGGACATCATCTGCCCCTGGAGCGGGACATACGTGCCGTGGTACTCGACCTCGTTCATCGACGGGTGGAAGAAGAGCGTCAGATAGACACCCGTCAGAATGATGATGAGGAAGCTGTACAAGCACACTTCGCCCAACATGAACGACCAGTGGTCGGGGAAGATCTTGCGCATGTTCGACTTGGCGAGGGAGTAGATCCCCAGCCGGCCGTCGGCCCAGTCGGCGACGCGTTCGCCGGCCGGTGCCTTCCCGCGAGAGCGGGGTGCTTCGTTCGCTGCAGTACTCATCCGCGCTCCCAGAAAGCAGGACCGACGGGCTCTTCGAAGTCGCCGAGCGCCTCGAGGTAGCCCTCGTCGTTCACACCGATGCGCAGCTGCGGCAGGGCGTGACCGGCGGGACCGAAGATCACACGGGCACCGTCGGACAGGTCGAAGGTGGACTGGTGGCAGGGGCACAGCACGTGGTGCGTCTGCTGCTCGTACAGCGAGATCGGGCAACCGACGTGGGTGCAGATCTTGGAGTACGCCACGATGCCCTCGTGCGACCACTGGAGCTCGCGCTTGTCCTTGATGTTCTCCGGCTGGAGCCGGACGATCATCAGGGCCGCCTTGGCGATCTCGGTCTGGAAGTCCTCGTCGTGCTCCTCCAGGCCCTCGGGCTTGGCGAAGGTGAGCGAGCCGACCGCGACGTCCTCGGGACGCAGCGGCTCGTTCGTGTTCATGTTGACGAGGAGCTTGCCCTTGGACCACAGCGTGTGCCGCAGGCTCGTCCCGGGCAGCGGACCGAGGTCGCGCAGCAGGAACAGACCCGACAGCGGGACCAGGGTCAGCGCACCGAACATCGTGTTGCGGATCAGCTTGCGCCGGCCGATCGCCGACTCCTTGGCGCCCTGGCGGAAGTCCGCGTGGACCTTCGCCCGGACTTCCGGGGAGGCCTCGATCGGGTGACGCTCGTCGGCCACCTCCACGTCGGACATCAGGGTGCGGGCCCAGTGGACCGCGCCCGCGCCGATGCAGAACAGCGCCGTGCCGAGGGTCAGACCCAGCGCGAAGTTCATCGCGCTGAGGTGGCCGATCGGGAAGACGAAGATCGACTTGTGGTGCGGGATCGTCACGTACGAGGCGATGAAGCCGAGGGTGGCCAGCATCGACACCGTGAACAGCAGGGCCACCATCCGCTCGGACCGCTTGGCGGCCCGCTCGTCGATGTCCTGGATCCGGTGCTCGTGGGGCGGCAGGCCGGGGTCGGCGAACGGGTTCCCGTCCGCGACGCCCACCGCGCCGTGCGCGTGGTCCTGCTCTGCGGGCAGGTTCTCTTCTGGAATGTCTTGGCTACTCATGACTTCTTGGCCTTTGCGGTCCGAGCGGCGACCCAGACGGCGACCGCGATCAGGGCGCCGAGGCCGAAGATCCAGGCGAACAGACCCTCGGTGACCGGCCCGAGGCCGCCCAGCTCGAGACCGCCCGGGTTCTCCGTCTCATCGCCGTTGACCGCGTGCAGGTACGCGATGATGTCCTTCTTGTTCTGCTCCGACATGGTGGTGTCGGGGAACGACGGCATGTTCTGCGGGCCGGTCTGCATGGCCTCGTAGATGTGCTTGGGGTCCACACCCTCGAGCGTCGGGGCGTACTTGCCGTTCGTCAGCGCGCCGCCCTTGCCGGTGAAGTTGTGGCACTGCGCGCAGTTGGTACGGAACAGCTCGCCACCCTTGGCGATGTCCGCGCCCTCCGGGCCGTACTGCTGCTTCGTCGGGACGGCCGGGCCGGCGCCGAGCGAGGCCACGTAGGCCGCGAGCTGGTCGATCTGGGCCTGCGTGTAGATGTTCTTCTTGCTCGGGATCTGGGCCATCTGCGAGGTGGAGGCCGGCATACGGCCGGTGCCCACCTGGAAGTCGACCGCGGCGGCGCCCACGCCGACCAGGCTCGGACCGTCGGAGGTGCCCTGACCGCCGGTGCCGTGGCAGCTGGCGCAGCCCACGGTGTAGAGCTTCTTGCCCTCGTCGATGGCGAGGGACTGGGAGGAGTCGTCGGCCTGCGCCTTGCCCGCGGGCGCGAACGCGGCGTACAGACCCCCCGTGGCCGCCAGCGCGAGGAGTAGGACGACGACCGCCGCCAGCGGATGGCGTCGTCGTGCGGAAAGCTTTTTCACGGATTACCCCGGTGTCAGGATCTTCAGCGTCGATGCTTCTGGGTGGTGCGTTGCGAGAACGCGCGTGGGATCTTCTCGCTACTTGATCAGGTAGATCGTGGCGAAGAGGCCGATCCAGACGACATCGACGAAGTGCCAGTAGTAGGACACGACGATGGCGGCGGTCGCCTGCTCGTGCGTGAACCTCTTGGCCGCGTAGGTACGGCCGAGGACCAGCAGGAAGGCGATGAGACCGCCCGTCACGTGCAGGCCGTGGAAGCCGGTGGTCAGGTAGAACACCGAACCGTACGGGTCCGAGGACAGCGAGATGCCGTCCCTCTTCACCAGCTCGGTGTACTCGTAGATCTGACCGCCGATGAAGATCGCACCCATGATGAAGGTGACGATGAACCAGCCCCGGAGCTTCTTCACATCACCGCGCTCGGCCGCGAACACGCCGAGCTGGCAGGTGAGGGAGGAGAGCACCAGGATCGTGGTGTTCGTCGCGGAGAAGGGCACGTTCAGGGCATGCGCCATCTCCTTCCAATGATCGGCACCCGTCACCGAACGCAGGGTGAAGTACATCGCGAAGAGGGCCGCGAAGAACATCAGCTCGGAACTCAGCCAGATGATGGTTCCGACACTGGTGAGGTTCGGCCGATTGACCGACGGGTGCGCGTGCCCGGTATCTACTGTCGTTGCTGTCGCCACGACCGACATTATGTCGGTCGCTTATCCCGCCCTCACTCCGGGGGGTGCCGTTCGGAGTGTTCCCCGTGTGTGTACTGCCCGTATGGCCCATCGCAGAGGTGTTCCCACAGGTGTTGACGGGCTGCGTGAGGGAGTAGCATCCGCCGCAACGGGCTTGTCTCTACGACGCTGACGTCTCGGAGGAACCATGCGGCCGACCGCCACGGTGCTGGTCTACAGCGACGACTCCAACACACGGGAGCAGGTACGGCTCGCGACCGGGCGGCGCCCGGCGCCGGACGCCCCGGTGGTGGAGTTCATCGAGTGCGCGACGCCCGAGGCGGTCCTGCGGGAGATGGACAAGGGCGGCATCGACGCCTGTGTGCTGGACGGTGAGGCCGTGCCGATGGGCGGCATGGGGATGTGCCGGCAGCTCAAGGACGAGATCTTCCAGTGCCCGCCGGTGCTGGTGCTGATCGCCCGGCCCCAGGACGCGTGGCTGGCGACGTGGAGCCGGGCGGACGCGGCGGTGGCGCTGCCGGTGGAGCCGGTGGAGTTCGCGTCGGCGTTGGCCTCTTTGCTGCGGCAGGAGCGGTTGCAGAGCGCCTAGGTGTATTGATCACGAGCGTTGTTGACAGCGGCGGGGCTTGATCATGGCGAAGACCTCCGGTGTGGTGGAGCTGTCTAGGACTGCACCACACGGAGGTCTTCGTGTCCCACCGTAATGCCCGGCTGACCGTTCACGGCAGGCGGCTGTTGATCGAGCGTGTCTGCTCGGGCCGGCCCGTCGCACATGTCGCAGCCGAGATGGGCATCTCGCGGCCCACCGCCCACAAGTGGCTGCGCCGCTGGAGGCAGGAGGGAGAAGCCGGCCTGCACGACCGTTCCAGCCGGCCCCACACGACGCCGCACCGCACTCCGGCAGCGGTGGAGGCCCGGGTCTGCCGCCTGCGGCAAGAACGCAAGCTGGGCCCGGCCCGCATCGGTCCGATCCTGGGCCTGCCCGCCTCCACCGTCCACCGGGTCCTGGCACGGCACGGCCTGAACCGCCTGGCCTTCCTCGACCGGCCCACCGGTCAGGTCATCCGCCGCTACGAACGCAGCCGGCCCGGCGAACTGATCCACGTGGACGTCAAGAAGCTCGGCCGCATCCCCGACGGCGGCGGCTGGCGCGTCCACGGCCGTGCCGCCCGCCCCGACCGCCGCCGCACCACCGGCTTCGACTACATCCACTCCGCCGTGGACGACCACAGCCGCCTGGCCTACAGCGAAGTCCACCCGGACGAGAAGGCGGTCACCTGCGCCGCCTTCCTGACCCGGGCCGCGGCCTTCTTCGCCACCTGCGGCATCGGCCGCATCGAACGCGTCCTGACCGACAACGCCTGGCCCTACCGCAAGAGCTTCGCCTGGCGGCAGGCCCTCGCCGACCTCAACGCAACCGGCAAACTCACCCGCGCCTACCGGCCGCAGACCAATGGCAAGGTCGAACGCTTCAACCGCACCCTGCTCGATGAGTGGGCCTACCTGCGGCCCTACACCAGCAACGACGAGCGCACCGAAGCCCTGGCAGACTTCCTCCACACCTACAACCACCACCGCTGCCACACCGCACTCGGCGGCCACCCACCGATCACCCGCGTTAACAACGCTTCAGGTCAATACACCTAGGAGGTCGGGGCGCGAGGTGGTTGCGCGGGTGCGGGCCGTTCGTGGCCGGTCGCGCCCACGCGGCGGAGCCGCATGTCGATGCAGCTCCGCGCCCTTGGGTCGGTCAGAGTGCCCTGGGCTGGAGCCTTGCCGCATCCTGCGTCACCGTCGTGTTGGTCTTGGCGCCGGTGACGGCGCTGCCTGTGCGCCATTTCTTCCAGTCCAGGTTCCAGTCGCCGAAGCCGTTGCCGAAGGATTCCATCGTCTCGCCGCCCGAGTTCACGACCTGGACGACGTCGCCCTCGCGGACGTGGTCGAAGAACCACTCGGCGTTGGCGGTGCTCATGCCGGTGCAGCCGTGGGAGACGTTGGCGTAGCCCTGGGAGCCGACGGACCAGGGCGCGGCGTGGACGTACTCGCCGCTCCAGGTCACCCGGGTGGCGTAGTAGACCGGCAGGTCGTAGGAGTCCGCGCTGCCCTCGGCGATGCCGATGGTGGTGCCGCGCATCCGTACGAAGTACTCCTTGCCGAGGACGACCTTGACGCCGTTACGG
The DNA here is from genome assembly GCF_040656475.1 of Streptomyces sp. NPDC049915. Classification (NCBI taxonomy): domain Bacteria; kingdom Bacillati; phylum Actinomycetota; class Actinomycetes; order Kitasatosporales; family Streptomycetaceae; genus Streptomyces; species Streptomyces sp. NPDC049915. Next base: position 15,951 of record NZ_JBFAMH010000019.1, on the reverse strand, counting down.
GTGTCGAAGCCGGGCTTGCCGGTGGTGACGGGGAATTGTTCGACCTCCTCACCGTTCTTGTAGTACGTCAGCGTGTGGGCCGCGGCGTCCGTGACCGCGATGACCCGGTCGCCCGTGGAGAGCTTCACGGAGGCGGACTTGCCGCCCCAGAGCCGGTCGCCGATCTTGATGCCGTCCAGGTTGCTGCGCACCTCGATGGTGGCGTGGGTGGGCCAGTACTCCTGGGGCCGGTAGTGGAGCTGCTTGTCGTCGACCCAGTACCAGGAGCCCTGCACCGTGGGGGTGGAGGTCACCTTCAGGGCGCGTTCGACGACGGCGCGCTGGTTCTTGTCCTTGATGGGCTGGCTCAGCTCGGCGGTGATGGGCTGTCCGACGCCGTAGGTGCCGGACTTGGGGCCGAACTTCACCGTGAGTGTCTTCTTGGAGGTGGGCTTGCCGGTGTCGAAGGTGAGGACCTTGCGCCCGGGGGCGCCGTCGTCGTCCTCGGTGCTCACCCGGACCGTGTAGTGGGCGCCTGCGGCCAGCGGCTCGGTGCTGTGCCAGCGGGTGCCGTCGGCGGAGAGTTCGCCCGCCACGAAGCGTCCTGTGGCGTCCACGGCGGTGACGTCCGTGATCCGGTCGTCGTCCTCGGCGGTGACTTCCAGTGGTTTGTCGGGGTCGGCCTTCTTCCCGTCCCCTGAGGGGCCGTTGAAGGCGATCTGGTCGGCCGCGTCGTAGGGGCGGTCGGCGAGCGGGTTGCCGTCCGAGCCGCAGGCGGTGGCGGCCGCGCTCAGGGCGATCACCAGCAGCGTGCAGCCGACGGCTGTGCGGGGGCGGGAAGGCTTGCTCATGACTTCACGCTAGGAAGCTTCGTCAATGACGGCGCGCGGGGTCACTCCCCCGAGTGAAAAGGATTACGGCGAACGGACACTGGAACCGCTCCGAACGCGTGAGCCCGGACGCTCCGTGAGGAGTGTCCGGGCTCAGCGGCGTCCGGCGCGTGTTACTGGGTGCGGCTCTCACCGCGGTAGTACTCGAAGACCCAGCCCCAGATGCCGATCAGGATGATCGGGGCGGAGAAGTAGAGCAGCCACCAGCCGACAGCGACACCGAGGAAGGCGATCGCACCGCCGATGCCGAGGGCGAGCGGCTGCCAGCTGTGCGGGCTGAAGAAGCCCAGCTCGCCGGCGTCGTCCGCGACGTCGGCCTCCTTGTTGTCCTGCGCACCGGTGTCGACCCGCTTGGCCGTGAAGCCGAGGTAGAAGCCGATCATGATGGACAGGCCGAAGGCCAGGAAGAGCGCCGTGGTACCGGCCGGCTCCTTCGACCACACGCCATAGACACACGCCATGACGAGGATGAAGACGGCCAGCCAGATGAACATCTTGCCCTGGATCTTCACTTGCCGGCCTCCTTGCCGCCCGCGATGGCCTTCTCACCGTGGCCGGCGTGCGCCAGCTGGTCGAGCTCGGCGATCTCCGGGTGGTGCAGGTCGAACGCCGGGGATTCGCTGCGGATCCGCGGCAGGGTGAGGAAGTTGTGGCGCGGCGGCGGGCAGGAGGTGGCCCACTCCAGGGAGCGGCCGTAGCCCCACGGGTCGTCGACGCCGACCGGCTTGCCGTACTTGGCCGTCTTCCACACGTTGTAGAGGAACGGCAGGATCGACAGGCCGAGCACGAAGGAGGCGATCGTCGAGATCGTGTTCAGGGCCGTGAAGCCGTCCGCGGCCAGGTAGTCGGCGTAACGACGCGGCATGCCCTCGGCGCCCAGCCAGTGCTGGATCAGGAAGGTGCCGTGGAAGCCGACGAACAGCAGCCAGAACGTGATCTTGCCGAGGCGCTCGTCGAGCATCTTGCCGGTCATCTTCGGCCACCAGAAGTGGAAGCCGGAGAACATCGCGAAGACGACGGTGCCGAACACGACGTAGTGGAAGTGCGCCACCACGAAGTACGAGTCCGAGATGTGGAAGTCCATCGGCGGCGAGGCCAGGATGACACCGGTCAGACCACCGAAGGTGAAGGTGATCAGGAAGCCGGTCGCCCACAGCATCGGCGTCTCGAAGGACAGGCTGCCCTTCCACATCGTGCCGATCCAGTTGAAGAACTTCACACCGGTCGGGACGGCGATCAGGAAGGTCATGAAGGAGAAGAACGGCAGCAGCACACCGCCGGTGACGTACATGTGGTGCGCCCACACCGTCACGGACAGACCGGCGATCGCGATGGTGGCCGCGATCAGACCCATGTAGCCGAACATCGGCTTACGCGAGAAGACCGGGATGACCTCGGAGATGATGCCGAAGAACGGCAAGGCGATGATGTACACCTCTGGGTGTCCGAAGAACCAGAAGAGGTGTTGCCACAGCAGTGCGCCGCCGTTCGTGGCGTCGAAGACATGGGCGCCGAACTTGCGGTCCGCCTCCAGGGCGAACAGCGCGGCCGCCAGGACCGGGAAGGCCAGCAGCACCAGGACACCGGTCAGCAGCACGTTCCACACGAAGATCGGCATGCGGAACATGGTCATGCCCGGCGCGCGCATGCAGATGATCGTGGTGATGAAGTTGACCGAGCCGAGGATGGTGCCGAAGCCGGAGAAGGCCAGACCCATGATCCACATGTCGGCGCCGATGCCCGGCGAGCGGACCGCGTCCGACAGCGGGGAGTAGGCGAACCAGCCGAAGTCGGCCGCACCCTGCGGGGTGAGGAAGCCGCCCACCGCGATCGTCGAGCCGAACAGGTACAGCCAGTAGGCGAACATGTTCAGCCGCGGGAAGGCGACGTCGGGCGCACCGATCTGGAGCGGCATGATCCAGTTGGCGAAGCCCGCGAACAGCGGCGTCGCGAACATCAGCAGCATGATCGTGCCGTGCATCGTGAACGCCTGGTTGAACTGCTCGTTCGACATGATCTGCAGACCCGGACGGGCCAGCTCGGCGCGCATGAGCAGCGCCATGACGCCACCGATGCAGAAGAACACGAACGACGTGACCAGGTACAGCGTTCCGATGGTCTTGTGGTCGGTGGTGGTGAGCCACTTGACCACGACGTTGCCGGGCTGCTTGCGCCGCACCGGCAGCTCGTCCTCGTAATACGGCTTGTCGGCCGCCGAGGAACCCTGGGGTTCGTTGACGATGCTCACAGGACGTTCGACTCCCGGTTCTTCTCGTGCCCCGTCTGCGCGATGCCGGCGGGAACGTAACCGGTCTGCCCCTTCTTGACGAGGTCCTTCAGGTGCTGCTCGTAGCGCTCGGGCGAGACGACCTTCACGTTGAACAGCATCCGGGAGTGGTCGACGCCGCAGAGCTCGGCGCACTTGCCCCGGAAGGTGCCCTCCGCGTTGGGGGTCACCTGGAACGCGTTGGTGTGGCCCGGGATGACGTCCTGCTTCATCAGGAACGGCAGCACCCAGAACGAGTGGATGACGTCCCGCGAGGTGAGGACGAACCGGACCGTCTTGCCCTTGGGCAGCCACAGGGTCGGGCCGGGGTTGTTGTTCTGCGGGTTCCGGGTGCCCGGCGTGCCGCAGTCGTAGACGCCGCCGGCGTTGGCCGGGAACGCCTTGGTGAACCGCTCCGGGATCGCGTTCAGTTCCGGGGCGGTCTTGGCGTCACCGGAGGAACCGTTGACGCTCTCGATGTAGTTGAAGCACCAGCTCCACTGGAAGCCGACCACGTTGACCGTGACGTCGGGCTTCTTGTCGAGGCTGAGCAGCTTCGACTCGTCGCGGGCCGTGAAGTAGAACAGCACCGAGACGATGAGGATCGGAACGACCGTGTACAGGGCCTCGATGGGGAGGTTGTACCGGGTCTGCGGAGGAACCTCGATCTTGGTCCGGCTGCGCCGGTGGAAGAAAGCACTCCACAGAATCAGACCCCACACCAGCACGCCAACGGCGAGCGCGGCAGCCCAGGAGCCCTGCCACAGAGAGAGGATCCGCGGAGCCTCTTCCGTGGTCGGGGTGGGCATACCAAGGCGGGGGAAGTCCTTGTATGTGCAACCGGTTGCGGTCGCCAGGACCAGGCCCGCGGTCAGTGCCTGCAGCAGCTTCCGCCGCATCGGGCGCCGCGGCGAGCGGTCGGAGCCGTTGGGACTCACGTAGCGCCTTCCCGAGAGTCTCGCCCGCGCTGTTCGGCTGCGGCCTTCTCGCTGGTCGGTCGCCGCCCTGCGTCGGGCAGGGGTTTGGATGTTTATGCGGACCAAACCCTAGCCGACGCTCTCCGGGGGTTCGCGGGGAGGGGTGCCTACTGACTCGGGTGGTTCGCTGGATTGGCGGCTGCGACGCCGTCGTGGCTTGTCGCGCAGTTCCCCGCGCCCCTTATGTCGGTCGGCCCGCCCGGGGTTTTACCGTTGCCCTGTGCCCTACTTCGATGCTGCTTCCGCTGCTCCTCTTCACCCCGTTGCGCGTCAGGCGCTGTTGGCCTCTTTGGATGAGGGGTGGGCCGATCCTGCGCGGTTGTACCGGGAGGGGCGCAGGGCGCGGATGCTGCTGGACGCCTCGCGGGAGGCGGCTGCCGAGGTCGTGGGGTGCCGGGGAGACGAGCTGGTGTTCACCTCGTCGGGAACCCGGGCCGTCCACGCGGGTGTCGCGGGAGCCCTGGCCGGGCGGCGGCGAGTCGGACGTCACCTGATCGTGTCCGCCGTCGAACACTCCTCCGTCCTCCATTCGGCCGAGGCGCACCAGGCGGACGGGGGCACGGTGACCGAGGTGCCCGTGAACCGGGGCGGGCGGGTGGACGCTTCTGCGTACGCCGCTGCCCTGCGGGAGGACACCGCGCTGGCCTGTCTGCAGACGGCGAACCACGAGGTGGGGACCGCGCAGCCGGTCGCCGAGGTGGCCGGGGCGTGCCGGGCGGCCGGGGTGCCGTTGCTGGTGGACGCGGCCCAGTCACTGGCGTGGGGGCCCGTCGAGGGCGGCTGGTCCCTGCTGGCGGCGAGCGCGCACAAGTGGGGCGGGCCGTCCGGGGTGGGGCTGCTCGCGGTGCGCAAGGGGGTGCGGTTCGCGGCGCAAGGGCCGGTGGACGAACGGGAGTCGGGGCGGGCCGCCGGCTTCGAGAACATTCCGGCGATCGTGGCGGCGGCGGCCTCCCTGCGGGCCGTGCGCGCCGAGGCGGCCCAGGAGGCGGTACGGCTGCAGGAGCTGACGGAGCGGATCCGGGCGGCGGTGCCGCGGCTGGTTCCGGACGTCGAGGTGGTCGGCGACGGGGAGCGGCGGCTGCCGCACATCGTCACCTTCTCCTGTCTCTATGTCGACGGGGAGGCGCTGCTGCACGCACTGGACCGGGCCGGCTTCTCCGTCTCGTCCGGTTCGTCCTGTACGTCGAGCACGCTGACGCCGAGCCATGTCCTGAAGGCGATGGGCGTCCTCAGCGAGGGCAACGTCCGGGTGTCGCTGCCGCCGGGGACGCGGGAGGAGGACGTGGAGCGGTTCCTTCAGGTGCTGCCGGAGGCGGTGGCGGGGGTACGGGAGCAGCTCGGGGCGCCGGCGCCGGCCGCGGCGGCGGTGGCCGGGGACGAACTGGTCGTCGACGCCCTCGGCAAGCGCTGCCCCATCCCGGTGATCGAGCTGGCCAAGGTCATCGGCACGGTGCCGGTGGGCGGCACGGTTCGCGTCCTGTCCGACGACGAGGCGGCCCGCCTGGACATCCCGGCCTGGTGCGAGATGCGGGGTCAGGAGTACGTGGGCGAGGAGCCGGCGGAGAAGGGGACGGCATACCTGGTGCGCCGGGTGACCTGAAGGGGTCCGGGGGCGCGGCCCCCGAAGGGGCGCGGGGCTGTGCCGATCTGCGGCTCCGCCGCGCGGGCGCGGCCGGCCCCCGCAAACCCGCACCCGGCGACGACGGAACCTGGGCGGACGAGGTGCCGCCCACCCAGGTCACCCCAGGTGCTTCTGGACCTCCGCGGCCGCCTCGTCGCCGTACGCCTTGGTGAACCGCTCCATGAAGTGCCCGCGCCGCAGCTGGTACTCCTGCGTACCGACCGTCTCGATGACGAGGGTCGCCAGCATGCAGCCCACCTGCGCGGCCCGCTCCAGGGACACGCCCCACACCAGTCCCGACAGGAAGCCCGCCCGGAACGCGTCGCCGACACCGGTCGGGTCGGCCTTGCGGTCCTCCTCCGGGCAGCCGACCTCGATCGCGTCCTCGCCGGCCTTCTCGATGCGCACGCCGCGCGCGCCGAGCGTGGTGACGCGGTGGCCGACGCGGGAGAGGATCTCCTCGTCGCTCCAGCCGGTCTTGCTCTCGATGAGGCCCTTCTCGTACTCGTTGGAGAACAGGTACGTCGCGCCGTCCAGCAGTATCCGGATCTCGTCGCCGCTCATCCGGGCGATCTGCTGCGAGAAGTCGGCCGCGAAGGGGATCGCGCGGGAGCGGCACTCCTCCGTGTGGCGCAGCATCGCCTCGGGGTCGTCGGCGCCGATGAGGACGAGGTCGAGGCCGCCGACGCGGTCGGCGACGGTCTTGAGCTCGATGAGGCGGGCCTCGCTCATGGCGCCGGTGTAGAAGGAGCCGATCTGGTTGTGGTCGGCGTCGGTGGTGCACACGAAGCGGGCGGTGTGCAGGGTCTCGGAGATGCGGACGGAGCCGGTGTCGACGCCGTGCCGGTCCAGCCAGGCACGGTACTCGTCGAAGTCGGCGCCGGCGGCACCGACGAGGACGGGCCGGGTGCCGAGCTGGCCCATGCCGAAGGCGATGTTCGCGCCGACCCCTCCGCGCCGTACGTCCAGCTGGTCGACCAGGAAGGAGAGGGAGACCGTGTGCAGCTGGTCCGCGACCAACTGGTCGGCGAAGCGGCCGGGGAAGGTCATGAGGTGGTCGGTGGCGATGGAGCCGGTGACTGCGATGCGCACGGCGTGGACGCTCCTGTGTGGAGGGGGATTGACAGTTCACGCTACCCGCTGGAGGGCCGCCTGCGCAGCGGACGAAACTACCCGATAGTAGATCTTTCCCGGCGGCGCGGCCGGTGCCTACGGTTCCGCTATGGCGAACCTCGAGTTCTCGCGGACCGCGCCGGCCGACCCGGAGGGCGGCCTGGCCTCGCTGATCGGTGAAAGCGCCCGGATGGCTCCGCACTGGACGGCCCCCGAGCGGGCCGCGTCCCGTCCCGTACCGCCGTCGCACATCCACGGCGTGCGGGTTCCGGACACCTCCGCCAGGCTGCTGGAAGCGATGTCGGACTACGGCGACTGACCGCGCGGGAGCCCGCGCGACCGGTGCGGCGTACGGCCGCGACCCGTACGGCGTACGGAAGGGAACCGTACGCTCCCCCGCTGCGTCCCATCGCTGTCCCCCAGGAAGGGGACGAGCGGTACGACCCCGGAGCAGGCGGCTTTGACAGGGCCTGGTCAGGGTTGAGGGACAGCTTGCAGCCGAAGGAGCGATGCGGTGAACACCGAGCGACCCGACAACGACGACGCGCCGGCCGGGCCCGAGGAGCACGGGGCTGCCGGAGAGCGGGGCGCCGCGCGGCGGCGGTCCCCGCTGGCCGTCGCCTCCGTGGCGGCCGCCGTGCTGCTGGTCGGGGGCGGCGGAGCGTACATGGCGGCGAACGCCGCCGGTGGCTCGCACGGGGCCGGCGCGCCCGGCAAGAACGGCTCGCCGACGCCCCTGGCGCTCGACGACTACGCGGCCGGTACGGGTCCGGGGTCCACGGGGCCCGGCGGGACGAACGGGATCGCGCCCGGGGAGCCCAATCCGTACGGCGTGACCTATCGGGCCGGCGGCAAGCTGCCGGCCGGGCCCGGTTCGGCTCCGGCGTACCGGGCGACGGGCGAGGTGTCCCGCCAGGACGTGGCCCGGCTGGCGAAGGCGCTCGGCGTGGACGGGGCGCCGGTGGCCGAGGGGCAGACCTGGCGGGTCGGCACCGGCCAGGACGGCGCCGGACCGATGCTCCAGGTGAACCGGCAGGCGCCGGGGACATGGACGTTCACCCGGTTCGCGCCGGGCACCGACAACTGCAAGGGCGCGGTGTGCGCCCCGGGTCCGGCCGAGACCTCCGGGGACCCGGTGAGCGTGGCGGCGGCCGAGAAAGCGGCCGCGCCCGTGCTGAAGGCGGTCGGCCAGGACGACGCGAAGCTGGACGCGAGCCAGGTGATGGGCGTCCGCCGGGTGGTGAACGCCGATCCGGAGATCGGCGGGCTGCCCACTTACGGCTGGACGACCGGGGTGATCGTCGACGCGCAGGGGCAGGTGGTCGGCGGCAGCGGGATGCTGCGGACGCCGGTCAAGGCCGACACGTATCCCGTGCTGAGCGCGGAGCGGACGCTGGCGCTGATGAACGCGGCGCCGGGCACGAGCACCGAGCACCGGATGGGCATCGGCGGCTGCGCCAGTCCCATGCCGCTGAAGGACCGGCTGGAGACGCCTTGCGGGCGGTCCTCCGGCGCGGGGCAGCGGGAGGTGGTCACCGTGCGCAGGGCGGTGTTCGGGCTGGCCACGCACTACTCCGCCGGACGGCAGGTGCTGGTGCCGTCCTGGCTGTTCGAGGTGCGACCGCCGGGCGCCAAGGAGGACTTCACGGTGACGTATCCGGCGCTCGACCCGAAGTACCTGACCTCGGCCCGGCCGTCGACGCCACCGTCGGCGCCGCCCGGTGAGCCGACCGGGCGGCCGAGCCCCCGGCCGACGGGTCCCGCGAGCGGCCCGGCTCCGGCGCCGTACGGCGTGCGGGCCGACGGCTACACGGCCGAGGGCAGGGAGCTGACCGTGACGTTCACGGGCGGGGTGTGCGCGTCGTACGACGTGAAGGCGCAGGAGAGTGCCGACCGGGTCACGGTGACGGTGACCGCGCATCCGGGCAAGGACAAGATCTGCCCGATGATCGCGAAGTTCTACCACCGCACGGTGCAGCTGAAGGAGCCGCTGGGTGATCGCAGGGTGGTCGGGCCGGACGGCCGGGGGATTGCGCTGGTCAAGCCCGGTGCGCGGCTGCCGGCCGACCCGCGGTAGCCGGTCAGCGGTACAGCGGAAGGCGGCGACCCCCTGCCCGGGGGGCGCCGCCTTCCGCTGTGTCAGCTGTGCGGGTGTGGCTCAGCTGAAGGAGTCACCGCAGGCGCAGGAGCCGGTGGCGTTCGGGTTGTCGATCGTGAAGCCCTGCTTCTCGATGGTGTCCACGAAGTCGATGGTGGCGCCGCCGAGGTACGGAGCGCTCATCCGGTCGGTGACGACCTTGACCCCGTCGAAGTCCTTCTCCACGTCGCCGTCGAGGGACCGCTCGTCGAAGAAGAGCTGGTAGCGCAGGCCGGAGCAGCCGCCGGGCTGGACGGCGACGCGCAGCGCGAGGTCGTCGCGGCCTTCCTGGTCGAGCAGGGCCTTGACCTTGGACGCGGCGGCGTCGGTCAGGACGATGCCGTCGGTCACGGTGCTGGTCTCGTCCGATACGGACATCTACATCTCTCCCGGGTTGTACGGAGACTGCTTGCCGACGTGTGCAACCGGCAGCGCCGCGGATTCATTCCGGGTGCCCCCGGTGCTTTCGTCCTCGGCTCTTTTCATGCTCGCACACGCGCCGGTGAGCGCACAGCGGCGCGGGGCGGGAGAGGACAGCCGGGCACCGGGATTCATGTCACATCGACACGATGGCCGTCGTCAAAGTGACGTGAAGCCGTTATGATATATAGCGTCAGTTCGACGAAAAGTAGAAAGGGTGCGTGTCGTGACCACCGCCCAGACCCCGGAGCTCGACGTGCAGCCGACTCCCCTCGCCCTGCTGCTGCTCGGCCGCGAGGCCGACCCGAAGAGCGAGCGGGGCGTCGAGTGCCCCGGCGACCTGCCGTCTCCCTCCGACCCCGACCTGGTCGAACGGGCCCGTGCCGCCAAGGCCCGGCTCGGTGACAAGGTCTTCGTGCTCGGTCACCACTACCAGCGTGACGAGGTGATCCAGTTCGCGGACGTCACGGGCGACTCCTTCAAGCTGGCCCGCGACGCCGCCGCCCGGCCGGAGGCCGAGTACATCGTGTTCTGCGGTGTGCACTTCATGGCGGAGTCCGCGGACATCCTCACCTCCGACGACCAGAAGGTGGTCCTGCCCGACCTCGCCGCCGGCTGTTCGATGGCCGACATGGCGACGGCCGAGCAGGTGGCCGAGTGCTGGGACGTGCTGACCGGGGCCGGGATCGCCGAGCAGGTGGTGCCCGTCTCGTACATGAACTCCTCCGCCGACATCAAGGCCTTCACCGGCAAGCACGGCGGCACCATCTGCACCTCGTCGAACGCGCAGCGGGCCCTGGAGTGGGCCTTCGAGCAGGGGGAGAAGGTCCTCTTCCTGCCGGACCAGCACCTGGGCCGCAACACCGCGGTGCGGGACATGGGCATGTCGCTGGACGACTGCGTGGTCTACAACCCGCACAAGCCGAACGGCGGGCTGACCGCCGACGAGCTGCGCGCGGCGAAGATGATCCTGTGGCGCGGCCACTGCTCGGTGCACGGCCGCTTCAGCCTGGACTCGGTCAACGACGTACGCGAGCGTGTCCCCGGCGTGAACGTGCTCGTCCACCCCGAGTGCCGGCACGAGGTCGTCGCCGCCGCCGACTACGTCGGCTCGACCGAGTACATCATCAAGACGCTGGAGGCCGCCCCGGCCGGCTCCAAGTGGGCCATCGGCACGGAGCTGAACCTGGTCCGCCGCCTGGCGAACCGTTTCGCCTCCGAGGGCAAGGAGATCGTCTTCCTCGACCGCACGGTCTGCTTCTGCTCCACGATGAACCGCATCGACCTGCCCCACCTCGTGTGGGCGCTGGAGTCCCTCGCCGACGGCAAGCTCGTCAACCGCATCGAGGTCGACAAGGAGACCGAGGCGTTCGCGAAGCTGGCGCTGGAGCGGATGCTGGCGCTGCCGTAGCGGCTGCCGCCGGACCGGGTCACTTCGCCGCACCGGTGCGGTCGGGGTGGCCCGGGTCGAGGGAGAAGACGGTGCCGTCCGGGGTGTCGACGACCAGGGCGCCGTCGTTCACCACCACCTCGGGCTCGCTCCAGCCCTCACTGACGACATGGTCCGCCTGCGCCGCGGACTCCCACAGCAAGGCGCCACTGCGCCTGTCCAGGGCGGCCACCCGCCCATTCGCGCCGGCCCGGTACAGGGTGCCGGTCCGCTCGTCGGCGATGGCGTCCCCGGGTTGTTGCAGCGTCGTCGTGGTCTGCCACAGGCTCCGGCCGGTCTCGCGCGACACGGCGGTGACCCTGCCGGTGGATCCGGCGACATAGAGCCTGCCGTCCGCCGGCGCCAGCCCGCCCCGGTATTCCTCCGCCGCCTTGACGGAGGTACGCGCCCCGGTGGCCGGATCCACCAGCGGGAAGCCGGTGCAGGACACGTCGGAGGTGGGACCGGCGGCCACGTCCTCCTCGTACTCGGCGAAGACCAGTCGCCCCGAGGCCGTGCCCATCAGGGTCGCCTCGCCGGAGGTCGTCCGCAGGCGGCGTGCCGAGCCGTCGGACGGATCGACGACGAGGACCTGCCCTTCCCCGGACCGGGACTTCGGGCCCGGAACACGCCGTCCGCGGCGTACTGGACGTGCACCACCTCGACGGCGGCCTCACGGACCGAACGCGACCGGCCGCGGCAGACGACCCCCATGCCCCCCGCCCCGAGCCGGTCGACGATCCGGTACCCGGCGACCGACCTGGGGTCGTCCTTGCGCAGCGGCACCGCTCCCGCACTCCCCTTCCCCCGTGGAGCAGTTCAGGGTCACAGGACAGGCAGCGGTGCCGCGGCGACGGCCGGGGGTCAGACCCCGGCCGTCGCCAGCGTCTCCTGCGCCTTCGCCTCCCGCTTGGCCGCGCGCTTCTTCGCGCGGCGCTCCTTGCGCAGTTCCAGCATCGCGTAGAGCGTCGGGACGAGGAGAAGGGTCAGCAGGGTGGAGGTGATCAGGCCGCCGATGACGACCACGGCGAGCGGCTGGGCGATGAAACCGCCCTCGCCGGTGACGCCGAGGGCCATCGGGAGCAGGGCGAAGATCGTCGCCAGTGCCGTCATCAGGATGGGGCGCAGGCGGTGGCGGCCACCCTCGATCACGGCCTCGACGACGCCGTATCCCTGACCGCGGTACTGGTTGATCAGGTCGATCAGGACGATCGCGTTCGTCACCACGATGCCGATCAGCATCAGCATGCCGATCATCGCGGGGACGCCCATCGGGGTGCCGGTGACGATCAGCAGGCCGAGCGCGCCCGTGGCCGCGAACGGGATGGACACCAGCAGGATCAGCGGCTGAGCCAGCGAACGGAACGTCGCGACCAGCAGCATGAACACGATCGCGATCGCCGCGAGCATGGCCAGGCCGAGGTTCTTGAACGCGTCGTCCTGGTCCTGCGTCACGCCGCCGATCTCGGCCTTCGCCCCCGCCGGGAGCTTCAGCGCCTTGATCTTCGACTGCAGGTCCGCGCTGACCGCGCCGGTGTTGTCGGCGGTCGGCTTGGCGGTGACGGTCGCCGCGCGCTGCCCGTCGATCCGGGTCATGGAGACCGGTCCGTCCACCAGCTTCACCTCGGCGATGTCACCGAGCCTCACCGGGCCGAGGCGCAGGTTCCGCAGCTCGTCGAGGGTCCGCGCCGGCTTGACGGACGTGATGACGACGTCCCGCTCGGTGTCGTCCAGGACCGCCTTGGCCGCCGGGGTGCCGCGTACGGCCTGCCCGACCGCCGCGCCGAGCGTCTGGTCGTCGAAGCCGGCCGCGGCCGCCTTGGCGTTCGCCTTCACCGAGATGCGCGGCACGCTCTGCGAGAGGTCGCTGGTGACGTCGGTGACGTCGTCCAGGTCGGCGACGGTCCTGCGGACCTGCTCCGCCGCGGTGCGCAGCGCACCGGCGTCGGCGGCCTTCACGACCACGCTGAGGTCCTGGCTGCCGAAGCCGTCGCCGGCGGAGACGGTGGTCGTGCCGATGCCGTGGAGCTTCTTCAGGCCGACCTCGATGCGGTCCTGTACGTCGTCGTACGTCGCGGAGTCCTCCAGCATGACCTGGTACGAGGCCTGGTTGCTGTCGGTGCTGCCGCCGAAGGCCGCCATGAAGCCGGAGGAGCCGACGGTGACCTGGTAGTCCTTGACGCCCTCGGTGGAGCCGAGCAGTCGCTCGACCTTCTTCGCCTGCGCGTCGGTGGCGGCCAGGCTGGTGCCCGGCTGCAGCTTCTGCTTGAGGGTGAGGACCTTCTGGTCGCCGGAGTCGAAGAAGTTCGTCTTCAGCAGCGGCGCCATGCCGAAGGTGGCGACGAGGACGACGACGGCGATGGCCACGCTGGTGAGGCGGCGGCGGGTGGCGAAGCGCAGGACGGGGACGTAGAAGCGCTGGAGGCGGCTGTTCGCCTCCTTCTCCTCGGCCTTGCGGCGGGCCTCCTCGGCGTCCTCCGGCGTGCCCTTCGGAGGGCGCAGGAACCAGTACGACAGCACCGGTACGACCGTCAGCGAGACCACGAGCGAGGCCAGCAGAGCCGCCGTCACCGTGATGCTGAACGAGCCGAACAGCGCGCCCACCATGCCGCCGACCAGGCCGATCGGCAGGAACACCGCGACCGTGGTGAGCGTCGAGGAGGTGACCGCGCCGGCGACTTCGCGCACCGCGTTCAGGATCGCGTCCTGGCGCTCCTCGCCGTAGCCGAGGTGGCGCTTGATGTTCTCCAGGACCACGATCGAGTCGTCGACGACCCGGCCGATGGCGATGGTCAGCGCACCCAGGGTGAGCATGTTCAGGGACAGGTCGCGCGTCCACAGCACGATCAGGGCCAGGACGACGGAGAGCGGGATGCTGACCGCCGTGACCAGGGTGGAGCGGATCGACGCCAGGAAGACCAGGATCACGAGGACCGCGAAGAGCAGGCCGAGCGCGCCTTCGGTGGTCAGGCCGGAGATGGACTTGGACACCGCCGGGCCCTGGTCGCTGACGACGGTGATCTTCGCGTCCTTGCCGAGGTTCTCGCGGAGTTGCGGGAGCTTGCCGGCCACGGCGTCGGAGATCGCCACCGCGCTGCCGTCGTGGTCCATGGTGGCCATCACGGCGAGGCTGGGCTTGCCGTCGGTGCGGGTGATGGAGTCCGCGGGGGCCTCCTGCTGCCGCACGGTCGCCACGTCGCCGAGCCGGGCCGGCCGATGGCCGTCCCGGGCGGGGATCGTCAGGTTCTGGATCTGCTCGACGGACGTGAAGCCGCCGCCGACCTGGACGGTGCGGTTGTGGCCGCCCTCGTCGAAGGCACCGGCCGGCATGGTGGCGCCGCCCGCCTGGAGGGCCTGCGCGAGGGACTGCACGGTCAGACCCGCCGCGGCCAGCTCGGCGTCGTCCGGGGTGACGGCGACCCGGAGGTCGCGCACGCCGCTGACGGTGACCTGGCCGACGCCGTCGATGTCCTTCAGCGCCGGTACGACCGTCTTGTCGAGCTGGTCGGCGAGGGCCTGCTGGTCCTTGCCGGAGGTGACGGCGAGGACGACGGTCGGCATGTCGTCGGTGGAACCGGCGACGACCTGCGGGTCGACGGCGTCCGGGAGCTGGACGCGGGCGCGGTTCACGGCCTGCTGGACGTCGGCGACGATCCGCTTGGTGTCGTTGCCGTAGTCGAAGGACGCCATGATCACGGCGTTGCCCTCGCCTGCCTTGGAGGTGACGCCGGTGATGCCGTCGACGGCGTTCAGGCGGTCCTCGATCGGCTCGACGACCTGCTTCTCGACGACGTCCGGGGAGGCGCCCTGGTAGGGAGCGATGATGGAGACCATCGGCAGTTCGATGGTGGGCAGCAGCTGCTGTTTCAGCTGCGGGATGGCGATCGCGCCGAACACGAGCGCGATGAGGGATATCAGGCCTGTCAGGGCACGTTGTGCCAGGCTGAATCGGGACAGCCAGGACATGGGCGTCAGGGTCTTCCTTCTGTGAGCCGGCAGAAGCGTGGCCCTTTCACCCTGTGTCATGCCGGGTGCCGTTCCGTAGGCCCCAGGTCCCGTTTCCTTATCCGGGACATACTCCGGGTGCAGTACGAGCGGGTTGAGCTCACTCCACCCTCGGACGGACCAGGCCGGACTCGTAGGCGATCACCACGAGCTGGGCGCGGTCGCGGGCGCCGAGCTTGGCCATGGCACGGTTGACGTGCGTCTTCACGGTGAGCGGGCTGACCTCGAGGCGCTCGGCGATCTCGTCGTTGGTGTGGCCTCCGGCGACCTGCACCAGCACCTCGCGCTCGCGGACCGTGAGGGCGGCGAGGCGGTCGGCGCGGAGGGGGTCGCGGTCGCCGTCGTCCGGGTCGCCCTGGGCGAGGAAGCGGGCGATGAGGCCGCGGGTGGCGGCCGGGGAGAGCAGGGCCTCGCCGGCGGCGGCGACGCGGATGGCGTTGAGCAGTTCGTCGGGTTCGGAGCCCTTGCCCAGGAAGCCGGAGGCTCCGGCGCGCAGGGACTGCACGACGTAGTCGTCGACCTCGAAGGTCGTGAGGATCACGACGCGGACGCCGGCCAGGTCGGGGTCGGCGCTGATCAGGCGGGTGGCGGCGAGGCCGTCGGTGCCGGGCATGCGGATGTCCATGAGGACGACGTCGGCGCGGTGCTGCTTGGCGAGGGTCACGGCTTCGGCGCCGTCGGATGCCTCGCCGACGACCTCCATGTCGGGCTCGGAGTCGACGAGCACGCGGAAGGCGCTGCGGAGCAGGGCCTGGTCGTCGGCGAGGAGGACGCGGATGGGGGTCGTCATGGGGGAAGGATCGCATGGGGCTGCTGTGCTTCGTCCGCGGGTCCGTTGTGGCTGGTCGCGGTTGCCTGCGGCGGCCTGTGCGGGGTGCGTTGTGGCTGGTCGCGGTGCCTGCGGCGGCCTGTGCGGGTGCGTTGTGGCTGGTCGCGCCGTTCCCCGCGCCCCTTTTTGTGCCTGCGGCGGCCCGTTGCGGTGCGTGGTGGGCTGGTGTTTCGCCTGCGGCGCGTTGTGGGCGTTCCGGGCCGGCGGCCCACCCGTCTGGCTCGGCGGCGCAGCCCCCGCGGCGCTGGCCCGTACCGGCCGGATGTACGACGGCTGGCTGCCCTA
>NZ_JBFAMH010000018.1:144425-144564 GCF_040656475.1 Streptomyces sp. NPDC049915 | reverse complement strand
CACCGGCGACCAGCCACAGCGCATCCCGCACCCGAAGCATGACCCGGCGCCGCAGGCACCGGCGACCAGCCACAGCGCATCCCGCACCCGAAGCATGACCCGGCGCCGCAGGCACCGGCGACCAGCCACAGCGCGTACG
>NZ_JBFAMH010000018.1:0-144332 GCF_040656475.1 Streptomyces sp. NPDC049915 | reverse complement strand
GCATCCCGCACCCGAAGCACGACCCGGCGCCGCAGGCACCGGCGACCAGCCACAGCGCATCCCGCACCCGAAGCACGACCCGGCGCCGCAGGCACCGGCGACCAGCCACAGCGCATCCCGCACCCGAAGCACGACCCGGCGCCGCAGGCACCCGCACAGGCCGCCGCAGGCTCACCCGCTGGACGCCCGCACCCGCAACTCCGGCAGCAACGCCACCCGATGCCGAGCCCGCCCCGGCTCGGCCAGCCGACGCGCGATCAACTCGACCGCAGCCACCCCCACCGCCCGCTTCCGCGGCGCCACCGCGCTCAGCGGAACGTCGGCCAGCCCCGCGACCTCGTCGTCGTACGCCACGAGCGCCACATCGTCCGGCACCCGCACCCCCCGCGCCCGCAGCCGCTGCAGCACCACGATCGCGTCGTGGTCGTTGTGCACGAGCGCCGCATCGATCCGCCCCGACACCACCGCGTCGGTGAACTCCTCCAGCACCCGCTCCCGTTCACCGGCCCGCCCCTGCGACGGCAGCGGAACGACGAAGTCACCCGGCAGCGGCAACCCCACCCCCGCCAGCCCACCGACGAACCCCTCCCGCACCAGCCCCCGGTGCGGACTGTCGTCCCGCAGCAGCAGCCCGATCCGCGACCGACCGCCCTCCGCGAGATGCCGGACCGCGATCCGCGCACCGTAGGCATGGTCACTGACCACCTGCTCGGCGTCCGTGACATCGTCCTCCGGCTGCCGCTCCACCAGCACATACGGCACCCCGAGATCATCCGGCAGGAAACCCTCACCGCCCACCCGCTCACAGGGAGCGATCAGCAGCCCGTCGATCCCCTCGGAGAGCATGTGCCGCACCTGCGCCCGCTCCTGCTCCGGGTCGTACTGCGAGATACCGAGGACGAGCCGGACTCCCCATTCGGCGGCCGCCTCCCGCGCCCCCTTGATCACCTCGGGGTAGTAGTAGTCAGCGGCAGGCACGACGAGCCCCACGACCGACCCACCGCCCCCACCACCCCCACCGGGCACGGCCTCCGGCAGCACCGCACCCCCGTGCACCCGCGCCAGCAACCCGCGCTCGGCGAGCACCTCGACGTCACGCCGGACGGTGATGGGGGAGACCCCCAACTCCGCGGCGACATCACTGACCCGCACGGACCCGCTCGCGCGCACCCTGCGCAGGATTTCCCGGTGCCGTTCTTCGGCATGCACCGCCGCGCCCCTCTCTCCGCGTCGCCCCCACTCACCAGCAGCCTAACCCGCGCCCGATCGAACGCGAACGTTTCTGAACGAACGAACAAAACAAAGCCACCTTGCGCGATTCATTGCCGACCTCTGTTCGTTCGTGCTAGAAACCGCTTCCACCCCTCCGCACTGCGCCCCTCCACCCAGCAAGGCACCGCACCCCTCCTCCCCTCCCCCCGGAGGTACGTCCGCCATGCCCCGAATGACCCGCCGCACCCTCCTCCGCGCCGCCCTCACCACAGCAGCCACCGCACCCCTCACCCTCACCCTCCCCGGCACCGCACAAGCCTCCGCACAAGCCGCCGAACCCGCCGAAGGCACAAGCGCCGACCCCTACGACACCCTCCGCCTGAAATGGCGCAGCCTCACCCTCGGCACCGGCTTCGACCCCACCGCCGACCCCTACGCCGCCCGCCTCACCACCCTCGGCGCCACCGCCGCCGCACTGCGCGCCACGATGACCCCCGCGCCCGGCTCCCTGTGGCCCGACCTGCCCTACGCCGACCCCGACCCGGACACCGACAGCGAGTCGTACACGTACTCCGGCAACCTCGTCACCAGCTACACCCGGCTGCGCACCCTCACCGAGGCCTACGCCCAGCCCGGCACCGGCCTCACCGGCGACGCCGGGCTGCTCGCCGAGATCATCACCGGCCTCGACCATCTGCACGCCGAGGCGTACAACGCCGGCCAGGCCCGCTACGGCAACTGGTGGAGCTGGCAGATCGGCGCCCCGCAGGCCCTGCTCGACATCGTGACCCATCTCTACGACAGCCTCGGCGCGGCCCGCATCGCCGACTGCACCGCGGCCGTCGACCACTTCGTCCCGGACAGCGCGGTCGCGCAGTACACCGGCACCTCCACCGGCGCCAACCGCGTCGACCTGTGCCGGGTCATCGCCCTGCGCGGCGTCCTCGGCAAGGACCCAGCCAAGCTCGCCCTCGCCCGCGACGCGCTCAGCCCCGTCTTCCCCTACGTCACCTCCGGCGACGGCCTCTACGCCGACGGCAGCTTCATCCAGCACACCTACGTCCCCTACGCCGGCTCCTACGGCGCGGTCATGCTCGGCGGGTTGTCCCTGCTGTTCGCCCTGCTGGAAGGTTCGGCCTGGGAGGTCGCCGACCCGGGCCGGCAGGTCATCCTCGACTCCGTCGAGAAGGCGTACGCGCCGTTCCTCTTCAACGGCCTGGCCATGGACAACGTCTCGGGGCGCGCGGTCAGCCGCGGGGTGCAGAAGAGCGACACCCGCGCCGTCCTCCAGGACGACCATCTGCGCGGACACGCCATCATCGCCTGCATCGCCCTGCTCGCCCGCAGCGCGTCCCCGGCCGAACGCGGCCGCTGGGAGGCCATGATCAAGGGCTGGATCGCCCGCGCCGCCTACCGCCCGATCCTCACCAGCGACGCCCTGAACGTGGCCCAGCTGGCCCGCCTGAAGACGATCGCCGACTCCACCACGACCACCGCCGCCCCCGAACCCACCGGCCACCGCCTCTTCCCCGGCATGGACCGGGCCGTGCACCGCCGCCCCGGCTGGGCCGCGAGCGTCTCCATGGCCTCGAAGCGGATCACCTACTACGAGAACGGCAACGGCGAGCACCTGCGCGGCTGGCAAAGCGGCTCCGGAATGCTCTACTGGTGGGGCGACACCTTCGGCAACGGCCAGTACAGCGACAGCTTCTGGGCCACCGTCGACCCCATGCGGCTGCCCGGCACCACCGTCTCCCGCAAGACCCTGGCCGACGGCGAGGGCGGCGCCTGGGGCGCGGCCCGCCCCGACGCACGCTGGGTCGGCGGCGCCACCGACGGCACCTACGCGGCCGTCGGCCAGCACCTCAAGGGCCTGTCGTCCACGCTGGTCGCCCAGAAGTCCTGGTTCTTCCTCGACGACATGATCGTCTGCCTCGGCGCCGGCATCCAGAGCCGCGACGGCACCGGCGTGGAGACGATCGTCGACAACCGCAACCTCGGCGCGAACGGCAGCCACGCCCTCACCGTCGACGGCATCGTCCAGCCCACCACCCTCGGCCGGCACACCACCTTCACCCGCGCCCGCTGGGCCCACCTCGCCGGCTTCGGCGGTTACGTCTTCCCCGGCGGCGCCGCCCTGCAGACCCTGCGCGAGGCCCGCACCGGATCCTGGTCCGCCATCAACACCGGCGGCACCACCGATCCCGTCACCCGCCGCTACCTCACCCTGTGGACGGACCACGGCACCGACCCGACCGCGGCCGGCTACGCCTACGCGATCCTGCCCGGCGCCACGGCCCGGCAGACCGCCGCCCGCGCATCCGACGCCGGCCGGCTGCGGATCCTCGCCAACACCGGCGACCAGCAGGGCGTCTGCGCACCCGCGCTCGGCTTCACCCGCGTCAACTTCTGGCTCGCCGGCACCGTCGGTGACCTCACCGCGAGCACCCCGGCGAGCGTCATGATCCGCCGCAGCGGCGGCACGGCCACCGTGTGCGTCTCCGGCCCGCTGCGCGACGGCGCCGCCATCGACCTCACCTGGAACCGGCCGGTGTCCGCGGTGACGTCGGCCGACCCCACGGTGCAGGTGCTGGCGACCGGCAGCGCACTGACGCTGCGCATCACGCCCGGCACCCTCGGGGCCGTACACACAGCGCGGGTCACCCTGGCCTAGGTGTCGCACTCCCACACCGTCCGGCACAGCGCGCACCGGGCGCGTACCCGCCCCCGCACCGGCACCCTGATCCGCTGATGGCAGGTCGGGCACGGGAACGACACCCGCAACGGCCCGTGCCCGTCCGGGGCGAAGCTGTAGGGCACGCCGTCCGGCGCCGTCACGCGCGCGTGCTCCTGCGCGTGGCGCCTCTCGCGCGCGTAGCGCCGGCGTCCCGCCCAGCCGGCCGCCGTCAGCGGCGGCTGCCGCTCGTCCAGCCGGGCCAGCGCGAGCCCCTCGCCGTACGCCTCGTACGCCCGCGCGCTGGTGAACCACGTCGACGGGTCCTCCCCGAACAGCAGCGACCGCTTCGCCAGCACGTACCCGAACTCCTCCGGCGTGAGATAACCCAGCTTCTGCGACGACGCCCCGTCCTCCCGGTAGGCGTCCAGCAGCAGCCAGCCCGCGCCCAGATACGTCGTCGCCGTGTCGGTGAGGATCTCGTTCTCGCGGGTGCCCGGGAACGCCAGGTCGAGGCGGTGCAGGTACACGTGCATGATCTCGTGCGCCAGAGCCGCCCCGATGTCCCGCCGATGCGTACGGAACCGGTCATTCAGCTCCACGAAGTACTCCGGCCCGGCGGTCAGTTCGATGTTCGCCGCATGCGTCATCTCACGGAAGGAGACGATCATCCGCGCGTCGGGGAGCCGGTAGTGCCGCACCAGCTCCCGCGCCACCCGCTGCGCCCCCAGATACAGGTCGTCGGTGTCGCAGAACGCCACATCCACCGGCGCCACACTCGTCGCGAACGTCGCGATCGTGTCGTACGACAAGCGCTTGTACAGCGCGGTGACGGCGGCCCGCACCGTCTGCAGATGCGGGTAGCCGTGCCGGACCGGTCCGCCGTTGCCCACGCCCAACCCCCAAGACGCTGGAGCCCGACTCCACTGTACGCAGATCCGGCCGAACCTCCGCCAGACCGGCTCCGGCCGATCCTCGCTGGTGGGGCGGTACCCGGCACACACTAGGGTGGACGGCCATGACCATCAGCAACACCCACACCGGTGACGTCGACCCGGCCGTCCGCGCCGAGCTGTCCCGGCTGCGCGACAGCATCGACAACATCGACGCCGCCGTCGTCCACATGCTCGCCGAGCGCTTCAAGTGCACCCAGCAGGTCGGCCACCTCAAGGCCGCCCACCAGCTGCCCCCGGCCGACCCCGAGCGCGAGGCCCGCCAGATCGCACGGCTGCGCGGCCTCGCCGAGAGCGCCAAACTCGACCCCGCGTTCGCCGAGAAGTTCCTGAACTTCATCGTGGGCGAAGTGATCCGCCACCACGAGCGCATCGCCGAGGACACCGCGAACGGCACCGCCGGATCCGCCCCCGCCGCCGGCCCCGCGCACTGATCCGGCCACCGGTCCCCGGCACCGAGGGACCGCACCGATCCGGCCACCGCGTGCACGGCAGGTGATCCGACCGGCACCGGCCGTCAGCACCCGGACGTAAGCTGGACCCCTCAGCGCGCGGGAGGGACGCCGGGCCATGCCGACGGATGCCGAGATCCTCATCGTCGACGACCACCAGGGCACCCTGTACGCCCTGGAAAGCACCCTGGCCCCGCTCGGCTACCGCCTGGGCCGGGCCACCAGCGGCGACGCGGCGCTCAAACAGCTGCTGCGCGGCCGCGTCGGGCTGCTCCTGCTGCAGGTGCGCACACCCGGCGCCGGCGCCCTGGAGGTGGTGCGCTACATGCGCCGCCTGGAGCAGACCCAGCACATCCCCGTCGTCCTGCTCACCGGGTCCCGCCCCGACCCCGAACTGGCCGCCGCCGCCTTCGGCCTCCGCGTCGCCGGCCTCATCGGCACGCCCGTCGACCCCTGGACGCTGCGCACCCACGTCCGCCACCTCTACGACACCCACCAGCACCGCCTCGCCCTGGAGGCGGAGATCCGCCGGCTGCGCGCCCGCCCGGCCGGCCCCGGCCGCGCGGGACCGGCGCCGCGGCCCCACCCCGAGCCCCGCCCGGCCGCCGTACCGCAACAACGCGAGCCGACAGGCCCCGCCGCCCTCACCGACCCGACACGCCCCGCACGGGCGGTTCCGGCATGCGAGGGCACATAGGCCCGCGAGGGACACAGGCCCACGACGGGACACAGGCGCGCGCGGGGGACATACGCCACGTAGCGAACCGCCCCTGTGCGATGCCGGTGCCATCAGGCAGCATGTCCTGCATGTCCGTACTCACGCGCGACGAAGCGCAGACCCGTGCCCAGCTCCTCGACGTCCAGCAGTACACGATCGACCTCGATCTGACGACCGGCGACGAGACCTTCGACTCCCGCACCCTGATCCGCTTCACCGCCCGGACGGACGCGGACACCTTCGTGGAGCTGAAGCCGGCCGAACTGCGCAGCGTCACCCTGGACGGACAGCCCGTCGACCCCGACACCCTCGACGGCAACCGCCTGCCGCTGAAGAACCTCACCGCCGGCGAACACGAACTGCGCGTCGACGCCACCATGCGCTACTCCCGCACCGGCGAAGGCATGCACCGCTTCACCGACCCCAGCGACAGCGAGACCTACGTCTACACCCAGCTGTTCATGGAAGACGTCCAGCGCGTCTTCGCCGCCTTCGACCAGCCCGACCTCAAGTCGGTCTTCGAACTCACCGTCACCGCACCCGAAGGCTGGACCGTCCTCGCCAACGGCATCACCGAACACCTCGGCGACGGCCGCTGGAAAGCCGCACCCACCCCGCTGATCTCCACCTACCTCGTCGCCGTCGCCGCCGGCCCCTGGCACTCGTTGCACACCGAACACCGCGGCCTGCCCTTCGGCCTCCACTGCCGCCGCTCCCTCGCGCCCTACCTCGACGCCGACGCTGAGGAGATCCTCGACATCACCCGCGCGTGCTTCGACCGCTACCACGAGAAGTTCGCCGAGCCCTACCCCTTCGACTCCTACGACCAGGCCTTCGTCCCGGAGTTCAACGCCGGCGCCATGGAGAACCCCGGCCTGGTCACCTTCCGCGACGAGTTCGTCTACCGCTCCGCCGTCACCGACACCGAACGCCAGACCCGCGCCATGGTCATCGCCCACGAAATGGCCCACATGTGGTTCGGCGACCTCGTCACCCTCCAGTGGTGGGACGACATCTGGCTCAACGAGTCCTTCGCCGAGTACATGGGCTACCAGACCACCCTGGAAGCCACCCGTTTCACCCAGCCCTGGGTCGAGTTCGGCGTCACCCGCAAAGCCTGGGGCTACGACGCCGACCAGCGCCCCTCCACCCACCCCGTCGCCCCCGAAGCCGTCCCCGACACCGCCTCCGCGCTGCTCAACTTCGACGGCATCTCCTACGCCAAGGGCGCCTCCGCGCTGCGCCAGCTCGTCACCTGGCTCGGCGAGAAGGACTTCCTCGCCGGCATCAACACCCACTTCACCCGGCACAAGTTCGCCAACGCCACCCTCGCCGACTTCATCGACTCCCTCGCCTCCGCCACCGACCGCGACGTCCACGCCTGGGCCGACGCCTGGCTGCGCACCACCGGAGTCGACACCCTCACCCCGCACATCAGCGGCAGCAACGGCGACCGCCTGCTCACCGTCGCACACACCGGCAGCCGCCCGCACCGCATCGCCGTCGGCCTGTACGACCAGGACCTCACCGACGACGGCCGGCTCACCCTGCGCGAACGCGTCGAGATCGACGTCCCCCTCAGCCGGCCGCACCCCCTCGGCAAGAAGCCCGCCCTGCTGCTCCTCAACGACGGCGACCTCACCTACGCCAAGATCCGCTTCGACACCGACTCCTTCGAGGCGCTGCGCACCGGCCTGGCCGGCCTGCCCGACCCGCTCACCCGCGCCGTCGTATGGAACGCCCTGCGCGACGCCGTACGCGACGGTGAACTGCCGCCCACCGCCTACCTCGACGCCGCCCGCGCCCACCTGCCGCACGAGCGGGACCTCGCCCTCGTCCAAGGCGTCCTCGCCTTCGCCTCCGGCCAGATCGCCGACCGCTACGTCCGCCCCGACCAGCGGCCCGCCGCCCTGACCACCCTCACCCACCTGTGCCGCGACCTCATCCGCCGCACCGAGGACGGCGACCACCCCGGCCTGCGCCTGATCGCCGTACGCCACTACATCGACACCGCCGCCCACCCCGACACCATTGCCGCCTGGCTCGCCGACGGCATCGTGCCCGGCGGCCCCGAACTCGACCCCGAACTGCGCTGGCGCATCCTGACCCGGCTCGCCGTCCTCGGCGCCACCGACGAGGCCACCATCGCCGCCGAACTGGACCGCGACCCCTCCGCCGCCGGCCAGGAAGGCGCAGCCCGCTGCCGCGCCGCCCTGCCCGACGCGGACGCCAAGGCCCGCGCATGGGACACCATGTTCGGCGGCGACGACCTGTCCAACTACCTGTTCATCGCCACCGCCCAGGGCTTCTGGCAACCCGAACAGGCCGGCCTCGTGCAGCCCTGGGTCGAGCGCTACTACGACGACGCCGTCGCCGTCGCCGCCCGCCGCGGCCCCGCCATGGCCGACGCCGCCGGCCGCTGGGCGTTCCCCGTCCACGCCGTCGACACCAAAACCCTCCGCCTCGGCGAGCAGTGCCTGCACAGCGCCGACCCCATCCCGGCCCTGCGCCGCAAGCTCGCCGACCAACTCGACGACCTCGCACGGGCATTGCGCGTACGGGGCGAGGCGGGGGAGTAGGACCACAGGCGTAGGGCACGGCTGGTCCCCGGCGACGATGCGCGGGGCTGATCACCCTCCCTAGGCTCCAAGAGCCCAGGGCGATCAGCCCTGAAACGTCAGGAGAACACCGTGATCGCAGTGACCGGCGCCACCGGCAACATCGGCCGTGCCCTCGTCCACCGCCTGCTCGCCGCCGGCGCCCCCGTCCGGGCGCTCACCCGCGACCCGCAGCGCGCCGCCCTGCCCGAAGGCGCCGACGTCGTCCGCGTCCCCCAGACCGACCCCGCCGACCCCGCAGACCCCACCGGCCCCGCCTCCGTGTTCGACGGAGTCACCCGGGTGTTCCTCTACGCCCAGGCCGCGCACCTGCTGCCCGCCGCCCGCGCCGCCGGCGTACGCCACGTCGTCCTGCTGTCCTCCAGCATCATCCACGAAGGCGCCGACGACCCCACCCACCCCATCCACATCATGCACGCCCGAGTCGAACAGCAACTGCGCGACAGCGGCCTCGACTTCACCTTCCTGCGACCCGGCGCCTTCGCCACCAACGCCCTCCAGTACGCACCCCAGATCCGCGCCGGACACACCGACATCCGCGGCGTCTACGCCGACGGCCTCACCGCCCCCATCCACGAGGACGACATCGCCGCCGTCGCCGAACGCGCCCTCCTCGACACCGGCCACGAAGGCGCCGTCCACCGCCTCACCGGCCCCGAGGCGATCAGCAACGCCGACCAGATCACCGCCATCGGCCAGGCCACCGGCCGCGACCTGCGCTTCGCCGAGATCCCGCCCCGCGAGGCAGGCGCCGAACTCTTCCCGCACGTACCGCCGCACATGCTCGACCGGCTGCTGCGCACCTTCGCCGACACCGTCGGCACACCCCCCGAGATCACCCCCACCGTCGAAAAGATCACCGGCACCCCCGCCCGCACCTTCACCCAGTGGGCCACCGACCACACCGCCGACTTCCGCAACTGACCCCTCCACGGCCGCAGGACACCGCCCGTACCCCCCACACACCGCCTCCGCAAGGACGTACCCCCTTCAGGGTGGCGATCGTTGGATATTCCGGGCGCGGCCGAACCTTCCGCGTACAAGCTGGAAGCCCCGTCCCGCGACCGCCCGGAGGACCGACATGAGCACGCCGCCCCTCGCCTCGGGACCCGACGGCCCCGAGGCGCTGCGCCCCCTGCTCGACACCGTCCTCGACGCCCTCGCCGAAGGCACCCGCGCCCGCGGCGGCCCACTCCCCGCCGGCGGCCCCCAGCAGGTCACCGCCCGCCTGCGCCACGCCATCGGCGACATCCTGCCCGACCACGGCAACCCGGCCGCCCTGCACACCCTCATCACCGCCCTCACCGCAGGCGCCGCTGACCCCGCCCACCCCCTGTGCGCCGCCCACCTGCACTGCCCGCCCCTCGCCGTCGCCACCGCCGCCGACCTCGCCGCCTCCGCCCTCAACCCCTCCCTCGACTCCTGGGACCAGGCCCCCACCGCCACCGCCCTGGAAGCCCTCGTCACCCAGGCCCTCGCCCGGCAGGCCGGCACCGCCGACGCCCTCATCACCAGCGGCGGCACCGAGTCCAACCACCTCGCCCTCCTCCTCGCCCGCGAACAGCACGGACCCGGCCTGCGTCTGCTCACCGGCGCCAACGCCCACCGCTCCCTCACCCGCGCCGCCTGGCTGCTCGGCCTGCCCGACCCCGTGATCGTCCCGGCACCCGGCGGCACCCTCGACCCCGCCGCCCTCGACGACGCCCTCACCCAGGTCCCCGGCCCCCACCTCGTCGCCGCCACCGCGGGCACCACCGACGCCGGCCTCATCGACCCCCTCACCGACATCGCCGCCCGCTGCACCACCCACGGCGCCCGCCTCCACATCGACGCCGCCTACGCAGGCGCACTCCTCTTCAGCGACCGCCACCGCGACCGCCTCA
Source organism: Streptomyces sp. NPDC049915 (assembly GCF_040656475.1). Lineage (NCBI taxonomy): Bacteria > Bacillati > Actinomycetota > Actinomycetes > Kitasatosporales > Streptomycetaceae > Streptomyces > Streptomyces sp. NPDC049915. The sequence continues at coordinate 133,822 of NZ_JBFAMH010000018.1, read as the reverse complement.
CCGGCCTCGACGCCGCCCACACCATCACCCTCGACCTGCACAAACTCGGCTGGCAACCGGTCCCCGCCGGCGTCCTCGCCGTCCGCGACCCCGCCGACCTCACCGCCCTGAACCAGCGCGCCGACTACCTCAACGCCGACGACGACACCGACGCAGGCCTGCCCGACCTCCTCGGCCGCTCCCTGCACACCACCCGCCGCCCCGACGTACTCAAAATCGCCGTCACCCTCACCACCCTCGGCCGCCACGGCCTCGGCGCCCTCGTCGACACCGTCCTAGACCTCGCCCAGGAACTCGCCACCCTTGTCAAGGACCACCCCACCCTCGACCTCTACGACACACCCACCCTCAGCACCGTCCTGTTCCGCCCCACCGGCGCCGACGACACCACCGTCGCCACCCTGCGCCGCACCCTGCTCCACCAAGGCCACGCCGTCCTCGGCCGCGCCCGCCCCGACGGCCGGCTCTGGCTCAAAGCCACCCTCCTCAACCCCCGCACCAGCACCGGCGACCTGACCACACTCCTCACCCTCGTCCAGGACGCCCACGTGGAAGGAACCACCCCCCGATGACCCCGCCCCCCACCACCCCCTACACCCCCCGCGACCTCGTCGGCATCGGCATCGGCCCCAGCAACCTCTCCCTCGCCGCCCTCGCCCAGCCGCTCACCGAACTCGACACCGCCTTCTACGAACAACGCCCCGACTTCAGCTGGCACCCAGGACTCCTCCTCGACGGCGCCACCATCCAAGTCCCCTTCCTCGCCGACCTCGTCACCCTCGTCGACCCCACCAGCCGCTGGACCTTCCTCAACCACCTCAAAGCCCACGACCGGCTCTTCCCCTTCTACTTCGCCGAGCACTTCCACATCCAGCGCACCGAATACGACGCCTACTGCCGCTGGGTCGCAGCCAACCTCCCCGCACTGCACTTCCGCCACCAGGTCGACGCCGTGCGCTGGAACCCCGAACGCGACGCCTTCGAAGTCGACTACACCCAACTCGACGCCGACGGCCAAGCCGAAGCCCTCGGCCGCACCCACACCCGCAACATCGTCCTCGGCATCGGCACCGAGCCCTACGTCCCCGACCCGCTCAAACCCCTCGCCGACGCCCCCGGCGTACCCGTCCTGCACGCCGCCGACTACCTCGACAACCGCGACACCCTCCTCGCCGCCGAACACATCACCGTCGTCGGCTCCGGCCAGTCAGGCGCCGAAATCTTCCTCGACCTCCTCCGCCACCGCCCCACCGGCCGCGAACGCCTCACCTGGATCGGCCGCACCGAAGCCTTCGCCCCCATGGAGTACTCCAAACTCGGCCTCGAACACTTCACCCCCGACTACACCCGCTACTTCCACGCCCTCACCGAACCCGTCCGCGACCAGCTCGTCACCGCCCAATGGCAACTCCACAAAGGCATCAGCGCCGACACCCTCGCCGCCGTCCACGACGAGCTCTACCGCCGCACCCTGCACGGCACCTGGCCCGACACCGTCCTCACCCCCGGCGTCCGCGTCCGCACCGCCGGCCGCCTCGCCACCACCAAAGTCGAACTCCACCTCGAACACATCCAGCAAGGCACCCGCAGCCGCCTCACCACCGACGCCGTCATCCTCGCCACCGGCTACCGCGAACGCCCCCTCGACCAGCTCCTCGCCGGCCTCGACCCCTACCTGCGCCGCGACAGCAGCGACCGCCCCCGCATCGACGAGCACTACCGCCTCGTCCTCGACCCCACCGTCACCGGCTCCCTCCACGTCCAGAACGCCGAACGCCACACCCACGGCGTCGGCGCCCCCGACCTCGGCCTCGCCGCCTGGCGCAGCGCCACCATCCTCAACGCCCTCACCGGCAAAGAGACCTACCCCCTCCCCACCCGCACCGCCTTCACCACCTTCGGCCTCCAGCAGTCCGCCCAGGTACCCGCCGCCCGCCGCCCCCACGAAACCCTCACCCCGCTCGTCGAACCCCGCTGACCCGCCCCACGAACACAAAGGCGGGCCGGCACCCGGCCGACCCGCCCCACCCGTCACCTCACCGAACGTCAGAACACCGGCACACCCTCACGCGTCAGCTTCCAGTCCACCGACGCGAAGTCCTTCGGATCCAGCACACCCTTCGCCGTCACCCACTCCGCGATCCGCGTCCGGATCTCCGTCGACTCCGACCACAGCTCCTTCGCCGACGCCACGAACGGGAACGCACCACCACCGTTCGCCCGATAGTTGTTCACCGCCAGCACGAACTGCTGCGCATCATCCAACGGGGCGCCACCGAAGGTCAGGTTCCTGATCCGCGACCCGGCCGGCTGCGCGACGTCGATGTCGTACACCAACCCCGACACATAGTCGTAGTTGTAGTCCGGACGACCACCCGCGTTCGTCAGCTTCTCCACATCCACCGCCACACCCGGCGCCGTCCGCACGTAGTACTCCGCCGAATACTCCAGATACGCCCGCAGCTGCGCACCCGTCATCAGCTTCGCCACCAGCGTGTTGTCATAGACGTACAGACTCGACAGATCCCGGATCGTCACCTTCCCCGCCGGGATCTCCGACGTCCGCGAGAACGGCGACGCCTGCGCCACCACCGGCAGCGACGCGTACTGCGTGTCCGCCAGCGCCGCCTTGACCACGTCCTCCTGCACCTTAGTGATCAGGTCGATGATCGGCGCGTCCTTGTACCGCGCCTCCACCGTCGTCAGCGTCTGAGTCGCAGTACCGACCACCTGATTGACGTACGCCACCACCTTCGCGTGCTGCTCCGACAGCAGCTGAGTGATCCGCGGATCGTCCGCCACGGTCCTCGAGTCACGCAGCGACGCCGCGACCGACTCCACCTCCCAGCAGCCCCGACGGAACACCAGCTCCACATCGAACACCGTCAGCCGCTCCGCGTAACACAACGGCTCCGACAGCACGACCGTCTTCCCCGACCGCTCGTTGACGACCCTCAGCTCCGGGATCTCCAGATGCGCGTGCCCCACCAGGATCGCGTCGATCCCCGGCACCTGCCTCGCCACGTTCGCCGCCGCGTTCTCCACATACGGCACCTGGTCACCGTACGACGACATCCCCGACGTACCCGAGTGCGCCGACACGATCACCACGTCCGCGCCCATCGACTTCAGCCTCGGCACCCACTTCGCCGCCTGCTCCTCCAGACCCGGGAACGCCAACTTCCCCTGCACATACGCCTTGTCCCAGATCGCGATACCCGGGTTGGTCAGCCCCAGCACCGCCACCTTGACCGGACGCGCACCCTTCACACGGAACGTCTTCATGACATACGGCGCGAACGCCGGCCGCAGCGTCTTCGCGTCCACCGCGTTCGCACCCAGCAGCGGAAAGTCCAGCTGCTCCTCGAACCGGCGCAACGTCTCGATGCCGTAGTTGAACTCGTGATTGCCCAGCGCCGCCGCGTCATACCCGATCGCGTTCATCGCCCGCGCCATCGGATGCACCGGACCACCCTGCGCGGTGATCGGATCCACCTTCGCGAAGTAGTACGCCAGCGGCGTGCCCTGAATGGTGTCACCCGCATCCAGCAGCAGCGTGTTCTCCCGGCCCCGCTCCGCACGGATCTGGTTCACCAGCGTCGAGATACGCGACAGACCCTGCGCGTTGCCCGCCTTGTCGGCGTACTCCGCATCCTTGAAGTAATCCCAGTTGAAGACGTGACCGTGCAGGTCCGTCGTCCCCATGACGGTCAGCGCATACCGCTTCTCACCGCGACGCCCCGCGGGTACGGCCTGCGCGGCCGGAGCCGCCACCGCGCCCGCCACCGCCACCCCCGCCCCGGTCGCGGCCGACTTCTCCAGAAACTTCCGGCGGTTCAACGCCATGGGGCTGCCTCTCCTCGCAGAACGTCCTCGCGGAACGGGACAACGACACGCACCACGCGCACGGAAGACGACGCGCGTAGATAACGCGCGTAGATTCTGACCCGCACACGGCGGACCGCAACAGGCCCCGGAGGTTTCGATCTGGTGACCACAACTGCCACAGTGACCGTATGACGCCCACTCAGGAACCCACCGCCCTCCCCTACGGCACCCCCGACGCACCCCGCATCTCCGTACGCGGCGAAGCCCACCTCGAAACCGACCCCGAACTCGCCCGCATCGGCATCACCGTCACCGCCCGCGGCCGCGACCGCCGCACCACCCTCGACGACCTCACCCGCCGCAACACCGCCGCCCTCGACCTCATCAGGTCCTACGGCGACGCCGTCCACCACATCGAAACCGGCGCCCTCACCCTCACCCCCGAACTCACCCACAAAGGCCGCGGCGAACACATCCGCACCCACCACGGCGCCGTCCACCTCACCGCCGAACTCACCGACTTCACCACCCTCGGCGAACTCACCACCCGCCTCGCCGACCTGGAACTCACCCGCATCGACGGCCCCTGGTGGTCCCTGCGCCCCGACTCACCCGTCCACCGCGCCGCACGCACCCAGGCCGTCCACGCCGCCGTCCAACGCGCCCGCGAATACGCCGAAGCCCTCGGCACCACCCTCGCCGCCCTCATCGAACTCGCCGACACCGGCACCGCAGACACCCCCCAGCCCCGCACCCCCGGCCGCATGCGCTCCATGGCCTTCGCCGGCCCCGCCGAGGACGCCGAACCCGCACCCCTCGACCTGGAACCCCAGCGCCAGCACGTCCACGCCGAGATCACCGCACGCTTCACGATGATCCCGCCCCGCTTGTAACAGCCTGTAATTCCGGCATTCGAAAAAACGACCGGAACACTCGAAAGAATGACCCCCGCCCGCTCATCGGAGCGCACCGGCGCACAATTCAACACTTGTCAATAGTGCTTCACTCAAAGGTCGTTGAGTAGTCACGCCCGGCCAATTCTCTACCCACCGGTAAGTCATAGGCTCGACTCATGCGCCGAGCAAAAATCGTCTGCACCCTGGGCCCCGCCACCGACACATACGACCAGATCAAAGGCCTGGTCGACGCCGGAATGGACGTCGCCCGCTTCAACCTCAGCCACGGCGGCCACGCCGAACACGAGGAGCGCTACCACCACGTGCGCAAAGCGGCCGACGAAACCGGCCGCAGCATCGGCATCCTCGCCGACCTTCAGGGCCCGAAGATCCGCCTCGGCCGCTTCACCGAAGGACCCGTACTCCTTGAACGCGGCGACACCTTCACCATCACCGTCGAAGACGGCGCCGAAGGCAACCACGACCAGTGCGGCACCACCTACCACGGCCTCGCCGACGACGTCACCCCCGGCGAACGCATCCTCGTCGACGACGGCAAGGTCTGCCTCGAAGTCACCGACATCGACGGCCCCCGCGTCCGCACCCGCGTCGTCGAAGGCGGCATGATCTCCGACCACAAGGGCCTCAACCTGCCCGGCGTCGCCGTCTCCGTCCCCGCCCTCTCCAAAAAAGACGAAGACGACCTGCGCTGGGCCCTGCGCACCGGCTTCGACGTCATCGCCCTGTCCTTCGTCCGCTCCGGCAAGGACATCCTCGACGTCCACCGCATCATGGACGAAGAAGGCCGCCGCCTCCCGGTCATCGCCAAGGTCGAAAAACCCCAGGCAGTAGAGGCCATCGACGACATCGTCGCCGCCTTCGACGGCATCATGGTCGCCCGCGGCGACCTCGGCGTCGAAATGCCGCTCGAACAGGTCCCCATCGTCCAGAAGCGCGCGATCAAACTCGCCAAGCGCAACGCCAAACCGGTGATCGTCGCCACCCAGATGCTCGACTCCATGATCGAGAACTCCCGTCCCACGCGCGCGGAAGCCAGCGACGTCGCCAACGCCGTCCTCGACGGTACCGACGCCGTGATGCTCTCCGGCGAGACGAGCGTCGGCAAGCACGCCATCGGTACGGTCAAGACCATGGCCAAGATCGTCGCCGCGGCGGAAGAGACCATGCTGGCCACGGGCCTCCCGCCGCTCACCGAACACAACAAGCCCCGCACCCAGGGCGGCGCCGTCGCCCGCGCAGCAGCCGAAATGGGCGACTTCCTCGGCGCGAAGTTCCTCGTCGCCTTCACCCAGTCCGGCGACACGGCCCGCCGCCTCTCCCGCTACCGCTCCCCGATCCCCGTCCTCGCCTTCACCCCCGACCCGGCGACCCGCTCCCAGCTCAGCATGAGCTGGGGCGTGGAAACCTTCCTCGGCCCCCACGTCGACTCCACCGACGCGATGGTCGACCAGGTGGACGAGCTGCTGCTGAAGTACGGCCGCTGCGCGAAGGGCGACGTGGTCGTCATCACGGCCGGCTCCCCGCCCGGGGTCTCGGGCTCGACGAACATGGTCCGCGTCCACCACATCGGGGAGGACGACAGCCCGAAGTAGCGGGGTCAGTGCTTGGGGCCTACGTGGGCGTCGAGGAGGGCGACGGAGGCCTTCTTCGCAACGGAGACGTTGTAAGGAACGCCGTCCCGGGTGCAGTGCGTCCACTCGACGCCGAGCCCGTCCAGGGTGTCGGTGTACAGCTGCCTGATGTCGTCAGACTTGTTGGTGAAGAAGTAGCGGGGGTATTCGTACCGCTTGCGCTCCCCGCCGACGAGCCGGGTGGTCCAGTTGGTGATCCGACACCCGTCGGAGTGGATGAGGCCCCGGATGAAGTCCCAGGGGTGCGCATCGACGATGGTCTGCTGCCAGGGCTCGAGGGCGATCCTGCGGTCGTGCTTCTTGCCGGGGCCGTGCTGGGGGAAGAGGCACCACATGTGCATCGAGTACAGCTTCACCTCCCAGCAGCCCTTTCGCTTCACCCTGCACACCGAGTTGTGCGGGAAGACGCGGCGCATGGCGACCTCGCACTCGCTCAGGAGCCGTGGACGGTCTTCGGCGCAGGCAATCGACAGGCTGGGTGACCGCATGGCTCGGTTCTGGATGATGTGTCCGTCGCCGAGATACAGGCCGAGCAGGTAGGCGTATGCCGTGGTGTCTAGCTCACCGTCACATCGGGGGCAGGGCGGCCGCGGGGTACGCCCTGGGCACTCGCCGCGCTTGGCGCGGTCCATGTGCTTCCAGTAGCTGATGGTGCCGACGGGCACCTGCAGCTTGCGAGCCACATCTGCGTTCTTCGCGCCGCTGCGCAGCAGTGTGAGGGCCTTCTGTCGCACGTCAGTGCCATGGAAGTTCATGCGGCCACTGTCGGTCACTGATCGCGACCCTGAGCAGCATAAAGCGGAAGATCACGCGAACGTGATCCTCCGCTTCGAGGAAGTGCCGGGTGCGGGATTCGAACCCGCAAGCCCTCTCAGGCAGAGGTGTTTGAGACCTCCGTGTATACCGTTCCACCAACCCGGCAGGCACTGCGGTGAGTGTACCGGGTCACCGCACGCCGCCGCTGCTAGGTAGGCTCTGAGAAGCAGTACCAGCCTGCCCCGGAACAAGGAGCACCCCCGTGACCGCCGAGTCGCCCCAGCCCGCTGACGTGACCGACGACGACAAGTCGCACGTGCCTCCGCTGACGACCCGTGTCGTCATCGCCGAGGACGAGGCCCTGATCCGGCTCGACCTCAAAGAGATGCTGGAGGAGGAGGGCTACTCCGTCGTCGGTGAGGCCGGTGACGGCGAGCAGGCGATCGAGCTGGCCCGCGAGCACCAGCCGGACCTGGTGATCCTGGACGTGAAGATGCCGAAGCTCGACGGCATCTCGGCGGCGGAGAAGATCGCCGAGGAGGGCATCGCGCCGGTGCTGATGCTGACGGCGTTCTCGCAGCGTGATCTGGTCGAGCGGGCCAGGGATGCCGGGGCGATGGCGTACCTGGTGAAGCCGTTCTCCAAGAGTGATGTCGTTCCGGCGATCGAGATGGCCGTGTCGCGGTTCACGGAGCTGAAGGCGCTGGAGAAGGAGATCGTCGATCTCACCCAGCGTCTGGAGACGCGGAAGCTGGTGGACCGGGCGAAGTCGATTCTTCAGACGGAGTACGGGCTGACGGAGCCGGCGGCGTTCCGTTGGATTCAGAAGACGTCGATGGACCGTCGTATGTCGATGCAGCAGGTCGCGGAGGCGGTTATTCAGGACGCCGAGGAGAAGAAGGCCGCGAAGGGCTGATCCCGGTCGTACGGACGAGGCCCGCGTCCCCTGGAGAGGGGGCGCGGGCCTCTGTCGTGCGTGGATCTCAGTCTTCGCCGAGGTAGGCCTTGCGGACGGATTCGTCGTGCAGGAGGTCGCGTCCGGTGCCGGACAGGACGATCTTGCCGATTTCCATGACGTGGCCCTGGTCGGCGAGGGAGAGCGCCGCCTGGGCGTTCTGCTCGACGAGGAGGATCGTCGTGCCCTGGGTCTTCAGTTCGGCGATGGTGGCCATGATCTTCTGCATCATGATGGGGGAGAGGCCCATGGAGGGCTCGTCCAGCATGAGCAGCTTGGGCTGGGACATCAGGGCGCGGCCCATGGCGAGCATTTGCTGTTCGCCGCCGGAGAGGGTGCCGGCGGCCTGCTTGCGGCGTTCGCCCAGGATGGGGAAGAGGTCGTAGGCGCGCTGGATGTCTTTTTCGATGCCGGGTCGGTCGCTGCGCAGGAAGGCACCGAGGCGGAGGTTGTCCTCGATGGTCATGCGCGGGAAGATGTGCCGCCCTTCGGGGGAGTGGGCGAGCCCGAGGGAGACGATCTGGTGGGCGGGGGTCTTCTTGAGGGATTTGCCGTTGAATTTGATCTGGCCGCCGACGGGCTTGAGGAGGCCGGAGAGGGTGCGCAGGGTGGTGGTCTTGCCGGCGCCGTTGGTGCCGATGAGGGTGACGACCTCGCCTGCTTCGACCTTGAACGAGATGCCTTTGACGGCTTCGATCTTGCCGTAGGCGACGCGGAGGTCTTCGACTTCGAGGAGGGTGGTCATCGGTCGTTCTCCTTGCCGGGCGCGGCGTCCGTCGTGGCCTCGGCGGTCGCGGCGGGGGCCTGTGCTTCGGCGGCTTCGACCTCGGCGGCTTCTGCGGCGCCGGGGTCGCCTTCGAAGGGTTCGCCGAGGTAGGCGGCGATGACGCGTTCGTCGCCCTGGACGGTGGCGCTGTCGCCTTCGATGAGTTTTTCGCCCTGGACGAGGACGGCGACGCGGTCGCAGAGGTTGAAGATGAACCGCATGTCGTGCTCGATGACGAGGACGGCGATGCCCTGGTCGCGGATGGCGAAGACGAGTTCCTCGGTGGTCCGTGTCTCCTGCGGGTTCATGCCGGCCGTGGGCTCGTCGAGGAGCAGCAGGCCCGGTTCGCTGGCGAGTGCGCGGGCGATTTCGAGCTTGCGCTGTTCGCCGTAGGGGAGGTTGCGGGCGAGGTGGTCGGCCTTGTTGGCGAGGCCGACGAACTCGAGGAGTTCCATGGCGCGTTCGCGTGAGGCTTTTTCGGCTTTGTGGAAGCCGGGGCCGCGCAGGACGGCGGACCAGAAGCCTTCCTTGGTGCGGGTGTGGCGGCCGACGAGGACGTTTTCGAGGACCGTCATGTTGGCGAACAGGCGGATGTTCTGGAAGGTGCGGGCGATGCCGGCGGCGGTGACTTTGAAGGACTTGGGCGGCAGGACGTTGCCCTTGTAGCGGACTTCGCCTTCGGTGGGGATGTACAGGCCGGTGAGGCAGTTGAAGAAGGTGGTTTTTCCGGCGCCGTTGGGGCCGATGAGTCCGACGATCTCGCCGCTGCCGACGGTGAGGTCGACGCCGCGTACGGCGGTGAGGCCGCCGAAGCGCATGGTGACGCCGCGTGCGTCGAGGACGGTTTCGCCGGTGGTGATGGTCTGGGTGGTCATCTGTGTCAGGCCCCTGTCTTGCCGAGGACTGCGGGCGCTTCGGCCTCGTCGTGGAATTCGAGCTGCCGGCGCCGGTTGGCGACGAGGCCTTCGGGGCGGAAGCGCATCAGGAGGATGAGTGCGACGCCGAAGGCGAAGAGCTGGTAGTCGCCGAGGAACTGCAGCTTGTTGGGGATGAGGTAGAGCAGGGAGGCGCCGATGAGGGGGCCGCCGATGGTGCCCATGCCGCCGAGGACGACTGCGGCGAGGAGGAAGGCGCTGTTGGGCGGGATGGGTCCGGCGAACTGGTACTGCTCGGGGGTCACGGTGTAGGTGACGTGGGCCTGGACGGTGCCGGCGAGTCCGGCGAGGGAGGCGCCGACGGCGAAGGCGATGAGTTTGACGCGGAAGCCGTTGATGCCCATGGCGAGGGCGGCGGTTTCGTCTTCGCGGATGGCGACCCAGGCGCGGCCGATGCGGGAGTCGCCGCTGCGTCGGAAGACGAGGACGACGACGGCGGTGATGAGCAGCATCAGCAGGAAGTAGTTGGCGAAGCGGCCGATGGTGAAGCCTGCGATGGTGTGTTCGGCGCCGAGGTCCCAGCCGAGGATGTTCAGGTTGGGGATGGAGGAGATGCCGTTGGAGCCGTTCGTGATGTCGGGTCCGGAGGTGCCGTCGAGGTTGTTGACGGTGATGCGGAAGATCTCTCCGAAGCCGAGGGTGACGATGGCGAGGTAGTCGCCGCGCAGTCGCAGGGTGGGGGCGCCGATGAGGACGCCGAACACGAGGGAGGCTGCGGCGCCGACGAGGGCGGCGGCCCAGAAGGGGAAGTGGACGTGCAGGGGGGAGCTGGGGGAGCCGGAGACGAGGGCCGCGGCGTAGGCGCCGACGCCGAGGAAGGCGACGTAGCCGAGGTCGAGGAGTCCGGCGAGGCCGACGACGATGTTCAGGCCGAGGGCGACGGTGGCGAAGATGAGGATGTAGACGCCGAGGGTCGCGTACTGGTCGTCGGTCTGGGTGAAGGGGAAGAGGGCGGCGGTGACGAAGGCGCCGACCATGGTGATGTTCTGGTGCCGGCTGGTGATTTCGGAGGCGTGGGCGACGAGGCCGGCCTTGGCGAGGGCGGCGAAGCCGAAGCCTGCGGTGATGAGGAAGCCGACGAAGAGTTCGTCGTATTCGGTGCCGATGCCGTAGGTGAAGACGATGAGGGCTACGGCGAGGACGGCGACGATGACGAGGATCTCGGCGTAGGCGGGGAGCTTGGGGGCGGGGCGCGCGGTGTCTGCGGTGAAGGCGGCCTTGAGGGTGGCGCGGCTGTGGGCGGCGCGGTTCTTGAAGTGTTCCCAGCCGTTGTCGTCGGGGTCGATGGGGTCGGGTTCGGGCCGCTGGAAGGGCAGCGCGAGGGCGCCGAGGAAGGCGACGAGGCTGGTGACGGCGACGATGTAGCCGCCGGGTTCGAGGTTGACGACGCCGCCGAGTTCGACGCTGATGGAGATGACGGTGTACCAGGCGGTGGCGAAGGTGGCGAGGGCCGCGAACTTCAGGGCGGCGTCGGCGCCGGCGGGGACGAGCCAGCGCAGGTACTTGACGTCGTAGGAGGCGGCGGCGAGGACGGTGGTGAGGATGCCGCCGATGAGGACGAGGACCTGCAGGCCGCCGGGGTAGCCGTAGACGGTGAGGTCGCCGGGGAATTCTCGCGTCCAGGTCCAGGCGAGGAAGGTGGCGACGATGGTGAGGACGGCGCCGCCGGTGGCGAGGGCGCGGCCGAGGGTGGCCGGGATGCCGATGAGTCCGGCGGGGGTGCCGGCCGCGGGGGCGCTGGGGGTTTCGGGTGCGGTGGTCTGTGTGGTCATCGGTGTCACGCCCTGTCCGCGACGCGCTCGCCGAGCAGGCCTTGGGGCCTGAGCAGCAGAACAAGGATGAGGAGTACGAAGGCCCAGACGTCGGCCCAGGACTGGCTGCCGAACTTGTCCATGCCGGGGAGGTCGGAGATGTAGGCGGCGGCGATGGTTTCGGCGACGCCGAGGACGACTCCGCCGATCATGGCGCCGTAGATGTTGCCGATGCCTCCGAGGACGGCTGCGGTGAAGGCCTTGAGGCCGAGGATGAAGCCCATCTTGAAGTCGATCTGGCCGTATTTGAGGCCGTTTGCGACTCCGGCGACGGCGGCGAAGGCGGCTCCGAGGGCGAACGCGATGACGATGATGCGGTCGGTGTTGATGCCCATGAGCTTCGCGGTGTCGGGGTCCTGGGCGGTGGCCTGCATGCCGCGGCCGGTGCGGGTCTTCATGACGAAGTAGGCGAGGACGGCCATGCTCAGGGGGGCGGCGATCAGCAGGAAGATGTCGCCGGTCTGGATGGTGACGCTGCCGATGTGGAAGGGGCCGCCCTCGATCTGGGGGAAGGTGCGGGCGGACTTGGCCTCGGGGTACCAGGCCCAGACGGCTTGCTGCAGCGCGAGGGAGAGGCCGATGGCGGTGATGAGAGGCGCCAGGCGGGGGGCGGTGCGCAGGGGCCGGTAGGCGAATCGTTCCGCTGCGACGGCGACGAGGACGGCGACGATGATGCCGCCGATGAGCATGAGGGGGAGGGCTATCCACATGCTCGTCCCGTCGGGCAGGACGTAGGCGTAGACCGTGAGGGCACCGAAGGCCCCGGTCATGAAGATCTCGCCGTGGGCGAAGTTGATGAGCTGGACGATGCCGTAGACCATCGTGTAGCCAATGGCGACCAGCCCGTACATGGATCCCAGTAGCAGGCCGTTGACCAGCTGCTGCGGCAGTTCGTTCACCGCATGTCCTCCGAGACGTTCGGATGTTAGACGGATGTGCCGGATGTCCGGATGTGAGTCCGCGCGGGGCGCCAAGTGGAACAGCGCCCCGCGCGGCTCATGGGTGGTGCGGGAGGTGTGGGTCAGCCACCGTTGTAGGTGCCGGACTCCACGGTCTTCCAGGTCCCGTTCTCGACGGCGTAGACGGTGAGCTGCTTGTTGGTGGTGTCACCGTACTGATCGAAGGAGACCTTGCCGGTCACTCCGTCGAAGGAGACGCTCTGCATGGCCTCCGTGATCTTGGCGCGGGCGTCGTCGGGGAGCTTGCCGTTGTTGTCGGCGACGACCTTCTTGACGGCCTCGATGATGGCCTGGGCGGAGTCGTAGGCGTAGCCGCCGTACGCGCCGTAGGCGTCCTTGTAGCCGCCGGCCTTGTAGTTGTCCAGGAACTGCTTGGCGGAGGGGAGTTCCTCGAGCGGGGCGCCGACGGAGGTGGCGAGGTCGCCGTTGCTGGCGGCGCCGGCGAGCTTGACGTAGGTCGGGTCGTACAGGGCGTCGCCGCCGACGACCGGGATCTTGGCTCCGGCGGCCTTGATCTGCTTGCTGAGCGGGCCGGCCTGCGGGTACTCGCCGCCGTAGTAGACGACGTCGGCGCCGGAGTTCTTGACCTTGGTGGCGACCGCGGAGAAGTCCTTGGCGTCGGGGTTGATGTGCTCGGTGCCGGCGACGGTGCCGCCGAGCTTCTTGAACTCGGTGGTGAAGGTGCCCGCGAGGCCGGCGCCGTAGGTCTTCTTGTCGTCGATGACGAAGACCTTCTTCTTCTTGGCCTTGTTGAAGACGTACTGGGCGGCGAACGGGCCCTGGACGGCGTCCGTGGTCGCGGTGCGGAAGTACGACTTGTACGTGCGGGTCTTGCTGGTGGCCCAGTTGGTGCCCTGGGTGAGGGCCGGGTTGGTGTTGGCGGGGGAGATCTCGACGAGCTTGGCGTCGTCGAAGACCTTCTGCATGGACTCGGCGACGGAGGAGTTCAGCGGGCCGACGACGCCGAGGACGTCCTTGTTGGCGACCAGTTTGGTGGCGTTCTGCTGGCCGGAGGAGGGCTGGGCCTGGTCGTCCAGAGCCTGCGTCTCGAAGGTGATGCCGTCGACGGCCTTGTTCTTGTTGGCCTGCTTGACGGCGAGGTCGACGGAGTTCTTGATGCCGAGGCCGATCGCGGACAGGTCGCCCGTGAGGGGCGCGTCGACGCCGATGACGACCTTGGTGCCGCCGCCGTTCCCGGAGTCCGATCCACCGTCCTTGTCACGCGAGCCGCAGGCGGTGAGGGTCAGTGCTCCCGCAGCCAGCGCGGCGGTGATGGCGATGAGCGAACGTTGACGCACGGTCAGTCCTTTCCCTGGCACAGCCGAATCCCCGTGGAAACGGCTGAGTCGAGCGCTGGGCCGAAGTGGCATTCCGACGGCGCGGTGACTGGCGGTGACTCTAAGCGTGTGTGGGGAACGTGGAGGAGGGTCTGCCCCATGCTGTGACGCTCTTGTTATGACACGACGTAATGCAGAGCGGTGCAGCGTGGGGGGAACGGCGGAATTCAGGCCGATTCGCCCCGTCCGGATTCTGAGAACGCCCAGGACTCGCCAGGGTGCGTTCAGGCGTCTCGGCGTTTTTGGTGATTACCGGGAATCGTTGCCATGGGCCACTGGCGGGGGTCGGGCCGGGGTGGGCCGCCGAAGATGATCAAGAAGAAAGAGTGATCGTTTATTGCATGCGGATTACGCACGGTTACGGATCAGGAAAAGGAATCGTTGGTTCCTGGCCAGATTTCCGCATTGGGGTGGGCGGGGTGATCGTGATCTTGCGCGAGGGAAGCGGCTTCTTTGTCCGTGATGCACCCATAAAAGCCGAAGCCGCCCGTCCGGGGGCGGACGGGCGGCAGGTGGTGGGGGTGCGGGGCTCGGCGGGCCGGTGGGCTGGGGTCGGCTCGCCGGTGCCCGATGGTGGCCCGGTCGGGTCGGGTCAGCCGGCGGGGCGGGCGGCGGCTTCGTCGCCGGGCCTGGCGTCGCGCAGCAGGCAGGTCAGCCGTGCGCTGCACACGCGCCGCCCCTGCTCGTCCGAGATGACGATCTCGTACGTCGCCGTCGAGCGGCCCCGGTGCAGCGGCGTCGCCACGCCGGTGACCAGGCCGGAGTTGACCCCGCGGTGGTGGGTGCAGTTGAGGTCGACCCCGACGGCGATCTTGGTGCTGCCGCCGTGCAGCATGGAGCCGACCGAGCCCAGCGTCTCGGCGAGCACCGCGGACGCGCCGCCGTGCAGCAGGCCGTAGGGCTGGGTGTTGCCCTCCACCGGCATGGTGCCGACGACCCGCTCGGCGGAGGCCTCCAGGATCTGCACGCCCATGCGCGTCCCGAGGTGTCCCGCGGAGAAGAGGGCCGGCAGGTCGATGCCGAGTGCGGCGTACTCGTCGAGGACCTCCTGCGGGAACTTCACGTGGTGCTGCTCGCCCATGGGCCCGGCTCCGTTCGTCGTCGTGACACGTCCTTGCCGGCTCAGGCGGACGCCTGAGCCCTGCTGACTTAAGCGAACGCTCAGTCGGTGGCCGATTGTTCCAGACGGACCACAACGGACTTGCTGGCAGGGGTGTTGCTGGTGTCCGCGGTGGCGTCCAGCGGCACCAGGACGTTCGTCTCCGGGTAGTAGGCGGCCGCACAGCCCCGCGCGGTCGGGTAGTGCACCACCCGGAAGCCGGGCGCCCGCCGCTCCACACCGTCCTGCCACTCGCTGACCAGGTCGACGTAGGAGCCGTCGGCGACGTCCAGGGCGCGGGCGTCGTCGGGGTTGACCAGCACCACCCGGCGGCCGTCCCGGATGCCCCGGTAGCGGTCGTCGAGGCCGTAGATCGTGGTGTTGTACTGGTCGTGCGAGCGCAGGGTCTGCAGCAGCAGCCGGCCTTCGGGCAGCTTCGGGAACTCCACCGGCGCCGCAGTGAAGTTGGCCTTGCCGGTGGCCGTCGGGAAGCGGCGCTCGTCGCGCGGGGCGTGCGGCAGCGCGAAGCCGCCGGTGGAACCGGTCACGCGCGCGTTGAAGTCCTCGAAGCCGGGGACCACGCGCGCGATGCGGTCGCGGATCGTCGCGTAATCCTTCTCGAACTCCTCCCAGGGGGCGACGGTCCTGTCCCCGAGCACCCGGCGGGCCAGACGGCACACGATGGCCGGCTCGGACAGCAGATGCCCGCTCGCCGGTTCCAGGCGGCCACGGGAGGCGTGCACCATGCCCATGGAGTCCTCGACGGTGACGAACTGCTCGCCGCTGTCCTGCAGATCCCGTTCGGTGCGGCCGAGCGTCGGCAGGATCAGCGCCCGGGTGCCCGTCACCACGTGGGAGCGGTTGAGCTTCGTCGACACGTGCACGCTCAGGCGGGCGCGCCGCATGGCCGCCTCGGTGACCTCCGTGTCGGGGGAGGCGGAGACGAAGTTGCCGCCCATCGCGAAGAACACCTTCGCCTCGCCGTCGCGCAGCGCGCGGATGGCGCGGACGACGTCGTAGCCGTGCTTGCGCGGCGGAGCGAAGCCGAACTCCGTCTCCAGCGCGTCCAGGAAGGCGGGCGCCGGGCGTTCGAAGATGCCCATGGTGCGGTCGCCCTGCACGTTGGAATGGCCGCGCACCGGGCAGACACCCGCGC
The DNA here is from genome assembly GCF_040656475.1 of Streptomyces sp. NPDC049915. NCBI lineage: Bacteria > Bacillati > Actinomycetota > Actinomycetes > Kitasatosporales > Streptomycetaceae > Streptomyces > Streptomyces sp. NPDC049915. Next base: position 117,672 of record NZ_JBFAMH010000018.1, on the reverse strand, counting down.
CGGGACGGCCGATGTTGCCGCGCAGCAGCAGGAAGTTGACGACTTCCTTGATCGTCGGCACCGAGTGCTTGTGCTGGGTGAGGCCCATCGCCCAGCACACGATGGTGCGCTGCGAGGCGAGCACCATGGCGAGGGCCCGCTCGATCTGCTCCCGCGTCAGACCGGTCGCGGTGAGCGTCTCGTCCCAGTCGGCGGCGCGGGCGGCCCGCGCGAACTCCTCGTACCCGTGAGTGTGTTCGCGGACGAATTCCTCGTCCACCGCGTCCTCGGTGTCGAGGATCAGCTTGTTGAGGAGGCGGAAGAGGGCCTGGTCGCCGCCGATGCGGATCTGCAGGAACAGGTCGGTGAGCGCGGCGCCCGCGGTGAGGCCCTTGGGGGTCTGCGGGTTGTGGAACCGCTCCAGGCCCGCCTCGGGCAGCGGGTTGACGCTGATGATCTTCGCGCCGTTCGCCTTGGCCTTCTCCAGCGCGGAGAGCATGCGCGGGTGGTTCGTGCCCGGGTTCTGGCCGGCGACGATGATCAGATCGGCCTGGTGGAGGTCCTCCAGCAGGACGCTGCCCTTGCCGATTCCGATCGTCTCACCGAGGGCCGAGCCGGAGGACTCGTGGCACATGTTGGAGCAGTCCGGCAGGTTGTTCGTGCCCAGCTCGCGGGCGAAGAGCTGGTAGAGGAAGGCTGCCTCGTTGCTGGTGCGGCCCGAGGTGTAGAAGACGGCCTCGTCGGGGGAGTCGAGGGCGTCGATCTCCTCGGCGACGATGTCGAAGGCGCGCTCCCAGGTGACCGGCTCGTAGTGGTCGGCGCCCTCGGGCAGATACATGGGGTGGGTCAGGCGGCCTTGCTGTCCCAGCCAGTACCCGCTCCTGGTCGCCAGGTCGGACACCGGGTGCGCGGCGAAGAACTCCGTGGTGACCCGGCGCAGCGTGGCCTCCTCGGCGACCGCCTTCGCGCCGTTCTCGCAGAACTCCGCCTTGTGCCGGTGGTCCGGCTCCGGCCAGGCGCAGCCGGGGCAGTCGAAGCCGTCCTTCTGGTTCACGCTCAGCAGCGTGAGCATGGTGCGCTTCACGCCCATCTGCTGCTGGGCCATGCGCAGCGTGTGCCCGATGGCCGCCAGCCCGGCCGCGGCGCGCTTCGGCTCCGCGACCTGCGGCGCGTCCTGAACGGGGTCGGCCTTCGGCGGCTTCGTCGCCATCGCGCACTCTCCTTCGGGTACACGTCGGTGGTACGGCCTCAGATCCTCGCACGGACCACTGACAACGCTCAGCCTCCTGGGCGGGGACGACTGATAGCACAGCGCCGTCGGGATGTGTCCTCGGCGCGCAGCAGCGCGGCCAGGGCATGTGCCTTGGCGCAGCAGATGCCGGTGCGCCGCTCGATCACGTCGGAGGAGGACACGGTGCCGACGGGGCGCGGGTGCCCCGCCGCGCCCCGATGACCGCCGGCGGCCGTCCCCACCGCCTCGCACTGCTCCCGCCGTTGGCCTGCGTTCCGGCCGACGTTCGTCGTCTGCCGTTCGCGTGCGCGCCGGCCCGCGTCCCTTGCCCGCCGCTCGCGTGTGTTCCGGCCCGCGCCCGGTTGCCCGCCGGTCGTCTGCGTTCCGGTCTGCACCGGTCGTCCGCCGGTCGTCTGCGTTCCGGGCTGTGCCGGTCGTCCGGGGGTCGTCTGCGTTCCGGCCTGTGCCGGTCGTCCGGGGGTCGTCTGCGTTCCGGCACATGCCCGTTGCCCGCCCCGCCCGCCGTTCGCCTGTGTTCGGGCTCGGGCCGCGCCCGGTGCCCGCCGTTCGCCTGCGCGTCGGCCCGCGCCCCCGTGGCCCGCCGCGCCTCTCGCCTCGACCGCCGGTCGATCCCCGACTCGTCTCGGCGGCCCGTCGCCGCCCGTCTCAGCCCGCCGGGTGCCGCAGAGCGCCGCATGCCGCCTGCCCTCCTGCTGCGGCGCGCTCCTGTGCCGCCCCTCACATTCCGCCCCGGCGACGATCACCCGTCGCCGCGAGGTCGGCGGGCGGGAGCGCCGGACCCGATGACGGTGGGGAGGGCCGGGAACGGCGGGCCGAGCCGGTCGGACCGCGCGGCGCCGCACCCGGGGACGGCGGCCCGGTGACGCGGCAGGTGGCCGCCCTCCGCAGCCGGCGGCAGCCACCCGGTGGCGGCTCGGTGTCAGTGGGGCGTGGCAGGATCGGGGGCGTGGCAGAGACAGCAGCGAAGAAGACCGACAGCAGCCCCGGTGGCAGCCGCCCGCGCCTGATGCTCATGGACGGGCACTCCCTGGCCTACCGCGCGTTCTTCGCGCTGCCCGCGGAGAACTTCACCACCGCGACCGGCCAGCCGACGAACGCGATCTACGGCTTCGCGTCGATGCTGGCGAACACGCTGCGCGACGAGGCGCCCACGCACTTCGCGGTCGCTTTCGACGTCTCCCGCAAGACGTGGCGCTCGCAGGAGTTCACCGAGTACAAGGCGAACCGCTCCAAGACCCCGGACGAGTTCAAGGGCCAGGTCGAGCTGATCGGCGAGCTGCTCGACGCGATGCACGTCTCCCGCTTCGCCGTCGACGGCTTCGAGGCGGACGACATCATCGCCACGCTCGCCACCCAGGCCGCCGAGCAGGGCTTCGAGGTGCTGATCGTCACCGGCGACCGCGACTCCTTCCAGCTGGTCAGCGACCACGTCACGGTGCTGTACCCGACGAAGGGCGTCTCGGAGCTGACCCGGTTCACCCCGGAGAAGGTTTTCGAGAAGTACGGATTGACGCCCGCCCAGTACCCCGACTTCGCGGCGCTGCGCGGTGACCCCTCCGACAACCTCCCCGGCATCCCCGGCGTGGGCGAGAAGACCGCCGCGAAGTGGATCAACCAGTTCGGTTCCTTCGCCCAGCTGGTCGAGCGCGTCGAAGAGGTCAAGGGCAAGGCCGGGCAGAACCTCCGCGACCACCTGGAGGCCGTCAAACTCAACCGCCGGCTCACCGAGCTGGAGCGGCAGGTGCCGCTGGACAAGACGGTCGCCGACCTGGAGCGCCCGGCCTACGACCGCAAGGCCGTCGCGATGATCCTGGACACCCTGGAGATCCGCAACCCGTCGCTGCGCGAGCGCCTGCTCGCCGTCGACCCGGGTGCGGCGGAGGCCGAGACGACCCCGGTGGTGGCGGACGGCGTCGAGCTGGACGGCACGGTGCTGGGCAGCGGCGAGCTGGCCGGCTGGCTGACCGAGCACAGCGGCGAGCCGCTCGGTGTCGCCACCGTCGACACCTGGGCGCTGGGCGCCGGCTCCGTCGCCGAGGTCGCGCTGGCCACCGCCGGTGGTCCGGCCGCCTGGTTCGACCCCTCCCAGCTCGACGAGGCCGACGAGAACGCGTTCGCGGCCTGGCTCGCCGACGCCGCGCGGCCCAAGGTGTTCCACGACGTCAAGCGCGCCATGCGGGTGTTCGCCGAGCACGGCTGGAGCATCGCCGGTGTCTCGATGGACACCGCGCTCGCCGCGTACCTGGTCAAGCCGGGCCGCCGCTCCTTCGACCTGGACGCACTGTCGATGGAGTACCTGCACCGCGAGCTGGCGCCCGCCGCCGCGGCCGACGGCCAGCTCGCCTTCGGCGCGGACGACGGCGCCGAGGCGGAGGCGCTGATGATCCAGGCCCGTGCCGTCCTCGACCTGGGCGAGGCCTTCGAGAGCAAGCTTCAGGAGGTCGGCGCCGCGGACCTGCTGCGCGACATGGAGCTGCCCACCTCCACGCTGCTGGCCCGCATGGAGCGGCACGGCATCGCCGCCGACCGCGCCCACCTGGAGACCATGGAGCAGATGTTCGCGGGCGCCGTGCAGCAGGCGGTGAAGGAGGCGCACGCGGCGGCCGGGCACGAGTTCAACCTCGGCTCGCCCAAGCAGCTCCAGGAGGTCCTGTTCGGCGAACTGGGCCTGCCGAAGACGAAGAAGACCAAGACCGGCTACACCACCGACGCCGACGCCCTGGCCTGGCTGGCCGGCCAGACCGACAACGAGCTGCCGGTGATCATGCTCCGCCACCGCGAGCAGGCGAAGCTGCGGGTCACGGTCGAGGGCCTGATCAAGACGATCGCCTCGGACGGCCGGATCCACACCTCGTTCAACCAGACCGTCGCGGCGACGGGCCGGCTGTCCTCCACGGACCCGAACCTGCAGAACATCCCGGTCCGCACCGACGAGGGCCGCGCGATCCGCCGCGGGTTCGTCGTCGGCGAGGGCTATGAGTCGCTGATGACCGCGGACTACAGCCAGATCGAGCTGCGGGTGATGGCCCACCTGTCGGAGGACGCGGGCCTGATCGAGGCGTTCACGTCCGGTGAGGACCTGCACACGACAGCGGCCTCCCAGGTCTTCGCGGTGGAGCCCGCCGCGGTGGACGCCGAGATGCGCCGCAAGATCAAGGCGATGTCCTACGGCCTGGCGTACGGCCTGTCGGCGTTCGGTCTGTCCCAGCAGCTGAACATCGAGGCCGCCGAGGCGCGCACGCTGATGGACGCCTACTTCGACCGCTTCGGCGGGGTGCGGGACTATCTGCGCCGGGTCGTCGACGAGGCGCGGGCGACGGGCTACACGGCGACGCTGTTCGGCCGCCGCCGCTATCTGCCCGACCTCAACAGCGACAACCGCCAGCGCCGCGAGGCGGCCGAGCGGATGGCGCTGAACGCGCCCATCCAGGGCACGGCGGCCGACATCGTGAAGATCGCGATGCTGAACGTGGACCGGGCACTGCGCGAGGCGAACCTCACCTCCCGCATGCTGCTCCAGGTCCACGACGAAATCGTCCTCGAGATCGCCCCCGGCGAGCGCGAGGAGGCGGAGGAACTGGTCCGCCGCGAGATGGCGGCCGCGGTCCGGCTGCGCGTCCCGCTGGGCGTCTCGGTCGGCGTCGGCCCGGACTGGGAGTCGGCAGCGCACTAGCCCGCCGAACGGCGGGGCCGGGGGAGCGGCCGGGGCGGGGGCCACCCGCCGCTCGGCGGCCCCCGGCCCGTGCCGGCCGCCGTCGCGCTTTCCGCCGGCGGTCCTGCTCCCCACCTCCGGGGGCGCCGGGAACTACGCGATCGGCCCCCCCACCACCGCATTCTCTCGACGGCACAAGCCACCCGCGACGCTTCTCGGCGCCAACCGACTCCCAGGGCACCCGGGGCCAACCCCCGCAGGGACCGTCACTCGGCTGGCCCCCGCAGAAACGCGCCGCCCGCCGCCCTGCCGCCAGGATGCGGGCATGGGTATACGCATGCTCCACCGCCGCACGGCACGAGCTCAGGCCCAGCACCAGGCACCGGCCCGAGCCGACGCCACGGCGGATCTCTCCGCGCCGCTTCCGTCCGTTCCGCCCTTCGCGGCGGACGCCAGTACCGGCCGCGTCCCCACCACCCGCGCCGAGGCCCTGCGCCGCGGCACCACAGCCCTCGCCCGTCGCCTCATCCGCCGGGACGCGTCGGCCGCGGCCGACGACACCGGCGTAGGGGAAGCTCCCGGTGAGGTGCCGCGCTGGCGGCTGTGGACCGAGCTGGCTCTGAGCTACCTGGCGCTGCTGCTCAGCCGGCTGCCGCGCCCCTCCCGCCGGGCGCGCACGTTCACGGTGTTCGTGGTTCCGCTGCCCCCGACCGCCGCGGTCACCGGGCCGGACGGCTCCCCTCGAGCACGCCGCTGACCGCGCCCGCACCGACGGTGACCGGTCGGCGCACCCGCACTCCGACGGCGTACACAAGCAGCCCGAGGACGAGTCCGGTGCCGAAACACACCGTCGGGATCAGCTCCCACGGCTTGGCGGTGGCCCCCCGGTAGGCCCACCACCGCGTGGCCCGCTGTGCCGCGCCCGCCGGCGCGCAGCCGCCGAGCAGCGCCGCGGCGCACCACCGGTCCCGCGCCGACAGCGCGGGCACGGCGGCCGGCCCGCCCGAGGGCGCCCGGCGCACCGCGCGCCACAGGAACGCGGTGATCACCAGCGCGGCCACCGCCGAGCCGCCGTACTGCAGGTACCAGTACAGCGGTGCGCCCGCCAGCTGCCGCCCCAGGACGGGGAACACACGCATCCCCCACCGGTCCAGGTGCGTGAACGCGTCCCACACCACGTGCGACAGCGCTCCGAGCGCCGCCGAGGCATACCACCACAGCACGACGGCGGGCCGCACAGGCGTGCGTGGCGCCCCGCAGCGCAGCAGCGCCGCCCACGGGCCCTGCCGGGTCCGCGGCAGCAGCGCCACGAGCGGCTCGCGCACCAGCAGCCACATCGCCACGAGCAGCCAGGCGATGAGCACGTCGACGGTGAAGACCCCGGGGAAGGAGTGCGTGACGTCCCCGAACTCCATCGCACCGGGCACGACACTCGCCGCGTAGTAGGTCATGTCGGGCGAGAAGGAACCCGCCACCATGACGGCCGGCACGAGCGGGCCCCGGCCGGAGCCGTCGATGCGCACGGCGGGCAGCACGGCGGCCGCATGGCTCAGCGTGAACGGCAACGGGTCCCCCTGCGACGCGTGTTGACCGGATGTGACCGGTACGTGATCGGCGGCGTCCAGTATGCGGTGTGGCACAGGACCTCGAACGGCACATGGCCAACCGGTAAAAACCGGGCACGAACAGGTGCCCGAGCAAAGGAAGTTGTCGTAGGGTCACGGGGATGCAGCGCCGGACAGACCAATTGCCCCATCAGGGCAACCGGAGTGGTGGTTCGTTCGTCACACCAAGGCGAGTACGCCACACCGGACACAACACGACGGCACGGCACCACAACAGGGACGGACGCTGAGGCGTCCACGGGAGGGGTTCACCACATGGCGGCGCAATTCGGCAGCAGGCTGCGCAAGGGAGCGTTCACCACCGCCGTGGCGGCTGCGGCGGTCGCGGTGCTCTCCGCATCCCAGGCTCCCGGCGTCACGGTCGACGACCAGGGCAGACAGTCCGCCGCCGGCACCGCGCCCACCCCCGACGTGCAGGCGGACGACACCGACACCGCCACCGGCAACTCGCGGTACTACACCGACCTGCCGCCCCTCAACAGCCCCAACCCGGCCCCGACCACCGGCACCGTCCCGCCGCCGGCCACGGGCGCGACCGAGTCCGGCATCCCCGCGACCGTCCTCGACGCCTACCAGAAGGCGGCGGCCGAGCTGCGCGCCTCCAAGCCCGGCTGCAACCTGCCCTGGGAGCTGCTGGCCGCCATCGGCAAGGTGGAGTCGGGCCAGGCCCGCGGCGGCCGCGTCGACGCGAGCGGCACCACGATCGGCAAGATCCTCGGCCCCGCGCTGAACGGCAACGGCTTCGCGCTCATCAAGGACACCGACCACGGCGCGTACGACGGCGACACCACCGTCGACCGGGCCGTGGGCCCCATGCAGTTCATCCCGTCCACCTGGGCGTGGGCCGGCCGCGACGGCAACGGCGACGGTCTCAAGGACCCCAACAACGTCTACGACGCCGCCCTCGCCGCCGGCCACTACCTGTGCCGCAACGGCTGGGACCTGTCCACCCAGCAGGACATGAGCCGGGCGATCCTCAGCTACAACAACTCGCAGGACTACCTGAGCACGGTCCTGACGTGGCTGGAGTACTACCGCAAGGGCACCCACGAGATCCCGGACGGCACGGGCACCCTGCCCTCGCACTCCAGCGACACCGGCACCTCCGGCCCGAACCCGGGTCCGACGACGCCCCCCGCGCCGCACCCGTCGCCCGGGACGCCCACGCCCGGCGGCACCACGCCCCCGAAGCCGAGCAAGCCGGGCACGCCGACCACCCCCGGCAAGCCCACCACGCCCGGCACCCCCGCCCCGAAGCCCACGCCCACCGACACGGTGGACCACCTGGAGCGGACGAACGCGGACAAGCCCACCGCGATGGCCGGCGCCGCCTTCACCCAGCGGATCGGCGCCCGGGCCGAGACCAAGGGCGGCAAGGCCGTCGCCAAGGTGCGCGTCCGCTTCACCATTGACGGTGACACCGACACCACCTTCGCCGGCGGCGAGAAGTTCGCCGCCGTCCTCACCGACACCTCCGGCGTCGCCCTCGCCCCCGCACTCCAGGCGGGCGAGAAGACCGGCGATGTCACGGTCCACGCGGCCGTCGCCGGCCGGATGGTCCCCGCCGTCGCCTACACCGCCACCGTGACCGAGCGCGCCGCCGACGCCCTCGCCCGCACCAGCGACACCAAGCAGACCTGCGTCGCGGGCGGCACGTTCGCCGACCAGGTCGAGGTCAAGGCCACCTACAAGGGCGCGGCCGCCGACCAGGTCGCCGCCACCGCCACCCTGATCAAGTCGGGCGACGACCCGTCCGAGAACGACAAGGGCCCCTACTTCAAGGACGCCGACGGCAAGGCCGTCCGCACCCTGAAGGACCTGCACACCGACGCCAACGGTCTGCTGAAGCTGCCGAAGCTGTACGCGGACGACACCACCGGCACGTTCCTGCTGCGCATCACCACCGCGGGCGGGGCCACGCTGACCGTCGAACTCACCGTGACGGCACCGGACGCGACCGGCAGCCCGTCCCCGTCCCCGTCGGGCGGCTCCTCCTCCTCGCCTTCGCCCTCGTCCTCGCCGTCGGCGAGCCCGAGCGCCTGACCCGCCCCGCTCCGCACGGCGCCCCTCCTCGCGAGGGGCGCCGCGTCGTCATCCGCGTCTGAGCCGTGCGTTCGTATGCCGGGTCGGCTCCGCGGCGGCCGGGTCTTCCGGCCACGGATGCTTCGGGTAGCGGCCGCGCAGCTCCGCCCGCACCCCCTTGTAGCCCTCGCGCCAGAACGAGGCGAGATCGGCGGTCACGGCCGCCGGACGCCCGGCCGGGGACAGCAAGTGCACGAGCACCGGTATCCCGGCAAGGCAGGGCGACTCCTGCAGCCCGAACATCTCCTGCAGCTTCACCGCGAGCACGGGCCGCTCCGGATCGGCGTAGTCGACCCGGATCCTGGACCCGCTGGGCACGGTGATCCGCTCCGGCGCCAGCTCCTCCAGCCGGACCGCTTCTCCCGAGGCCCAGGGCAGCAGCCGGGCCAGCGCCTGCCCCGCGTCGATCCGCGCCAGGTCGGCCCGCCGCCGGGCCCGGCTCAGCTCCGGCTCCAGCCACTCCTGCACGCGCGCGTGCAGTGCCTCGTCGGACACGTCCGGCCAGGGCTCCCCGAGGTGCAGCCGGACGAAGGCCAGCCGCTGGCGCAGCACCTCGGCCTCCGGCGACCAGCGCAGCAGCCCGAACCCCTCCTGCCGCAACCCCTCCAGCAGCGCCTGCCGTACGGCACCGGGGTCGGCGCCGGTGAGCGGCCGCGCGGCCAGCTCGATCGCGCCCAGCCGCCAGACCCGCCGCGCGACGACGTCCCCGCCCGCCCAGTGCACCTCCTGCCGCTCGTCGAGCAGCGACCCGGCGGCCGACCGCGCCACGTCCTCGTCGATCACCGCGCCGAGCCGCACCCGCGCGTGCCCCTTGCCGAGGGGCCGGTCGGCCACCGCGACAGCGATCCAGGGGGCACCGTGCAGAGGCGAGCCGGCGGGCAGCTCGGCACGCGTGCCGGAGGCCATGAGGTAGGAACCACCGTCGAGCCTGGCCACACGCTCGGGGAAGGCGAGTGAGGCCACGACGCCGGCCGCCCGGTCGTCACCGGTGAGCGCGCCTGCGTCGACGGCCGCGTCGGCCGGCCGGGCCGCGTCCCCGAGGACGGCCCGCAGCCGCTTCACCTCCGTCCGCCACCGCGCGGCGTAGGCGTCACCCCCACGCCGGACCGACCGCAAGGCGCCGGCCAGGTCGTCTCCGTACTCCCGCGGAGGCTCCTCGGACAGCAGCGCCACCACCTCCGCCCCCGTACCGGCGGTGTCCAGCAGAGCCCGCCCCAACCGGGGATGCACCCCCAGCCGCGCCAGCACCCGCCCGCGCTCCGTGGCCCGGCCGGCCGGGTCGACCGCTCCCAGCGCCTCCAGAGCCTCCCGAGCGGCCGCCATCGGACCGGCCGGCGGCGGGTCCAGCAACGCGAGACCGGAAGCGTCGGGGTCGCCCCAGCCGGCCACCTGCAGGGCGAACGCCGTCAGGTCGGCCACCTTGATCTCCGGGGACGGGAACCGCGGCAGCCGCCCCTCGTCCGCCTCCGGCCAGCACCGGTAGACGGTCCCCGGCGCCTCACGCCCGGCACGCCCCGCCCGCTGCCGCCCGGCCGCATGTGACGCCCGCACCGTTGCCAGCGCGCTCAGCCCACGCGCGTGATCGACCCGCGGCTCCCGCGCCAGCCCCGAGTCCACGACCACCCGCACCCCGGGCACCGTCAGCGACGACTCCGCGACCGAGGTCGCCAGCACCACCCGGCGCCGCTTCCCGGGCGAGAGCACCGCGTCCTGTACCGCGGCCGGCGCCCGCCCGTGCACCTGGAGCACGTCCACCTCGCCGAGGTCCCCGAGGAGCCCCGCCACGCGCGCGATCTCGCCCACGCCCGGCAGGAAACACAGCACATCGCCCTCCCGCTCGGCGAGCGCCCGCCTGACCACCGACGCCACATGCGCCAGCAGCGCGGGATCCACCCACATGCCGTGCGACGGCCGCACCGGACGAGCCGGTGGCGCGTACACGATGGCGACCGCATGGGCGGACCCGTGCGCCTCGACCACCGGTGCCCCGCCGAGCAGCCGCGCCCACTCGTCCCAGTCCGTCGTCGCCGACGCCGCCACCAGCTTCAGCTCCGGCCGCAGCGCCTCCCGCACGTCCCACAGGAACGCCGCCACCGTGTCCGCGTCCAGATGGCGCTCGTGGCACTCGTCCAGCAGTACGACGTCCACGCCCGGCAGCTCCTGGTCACGCTGCAGCCGCTGCAGCAGCACACCGGTCGTCACGACCTCCACGCGCGTGTGCCGCCCCACGACCCGCTCGCCGCGCACGGTGTACCCGACGGACCGGCCCGGCTCCTCGCCCAGCAACCACGCCATCCGCCGCGCGGCGGCGCGCGCGGCCATCCGCCGCGGCTCGGCCACGACGACCCGCCGCTCGTCTGCACCGTCCAGCAGTCCGGCCAGGGCCAGCGGCACCAGCGTCGTCTTGCCCGTGCCGGGCGGCGCGCCGAGCACGGCGGCACCGTGGCCGTCGAGGGCGTCCTCCAGGGCGGGCAGGGCGCTGCGCACGGGCAGCGCGTCCAGGGCGTCGTAACGGATCACGCATCCAGTTTCTTACGTGCGCGCGAGCGCCCGCCGGGCCTGTGGACAACTCCGCTTCCTCAGTACCGGCGCAGACGCGTGGGTGTCAGTCCCGTTCGCAGACGAAGATCGCCGTGCCCGGGATCAGATGCCCGCGCAGCGGCGACCAGCCGCCCCATTCCGAGGTGTTCCGGTCCGGCCACTCGGGCTCGACCAGGTCCACCAGCCGGAAGCCGGACGTCACGACGTCCCGCACCCGGTCGCCGAGCGTGCGGTGGTGCTCGACGTAGACCGCGTTGCCGTCCTCGTCCTGCTCGACGTAGGGCGTGCGGTCGAAGTAGGACGCCGCGACCGTCAGCCCCTCCGGGCCCGGCTCGTCGGGGAAGGCCCAGCGGATCGGATGGGTGAGGGAGAAGACGAACCGCCCGCCCGGCCGCAGAACGCGCCGCACCTCCCGCAGCACCAGCCGCGGGTCGGCCACGAACGGCAGCGCCCCGTACGCCGAGCACGCCAGGTCGAAGGAGGCGTCCGCGAACGGCAGCACGGCCGCGTCCGCGCACACGAGGGGGAAAGAGGAACCGATCCGCAGCGCGTGCTGGAGCTGGCGGTGGGAGATGTCCAGGGCCACCGGGTGCGCGCCCTGTGCGGCCAGCCAGCGCGCGCACTGGGCCGCGCCGGCGCCGATCTCCAGCACGTGCCGGCCCTTCAGCTCCTCCGGCGGGCCGAGCAGCTCGGCCTCCACCTCGTCCAGGCCCTCGGGCCCCCACACGAAGCGGTCGTCGCCGAGGAAGGTGCCGTGCTCGGTCTGGTACTCGTCGGCGTTGCGGTCCCACCAGCCCCGGTTGGCGCGGAGGCTCTCGGTGACCCCGGCGGCGCGCCGTGTGGCCTCCGCATCGGCGTCGGGCCCGGCGGGGGAGGACTGGGCGGATACGGACTCTTGGATGATCGGCTCCCTCGTCGTACTCTTCGAAACCAGCCCGTCCTGGGGTGTCATGACGGGGCCCATACGGCCCGTGTGGCCTCGCGAGACAGGATTTGTGCCGGAAATGCGGTGATCCGCCCCTGGTGTGCGGCTTCGCGCATTGACCCTGCCCGGCTGCCCCCGTATGCTACAAGTTGCGCTGCGGGCCTGCGCACCTCAGACGTAGCAGGCTGCGCTCGCATCTGTATGTATGTCCCCTCGGTTCTCGAGGCGCCACGGAGCACCTGGTGCTCGAAGTGTGGCGCTTCCTTGGCTGTCCGGCCTTCTGCAGAGCGAAACGGGCTCCCGGCGTAAGCAGTACCTACGACTCACCGTCCGTACCGGAGCCCTTTCCCACATGACGAGCAGCACCGAGACCACCGCCACCACCCCGCAGGTTGCGGTCAACGACATCGGTAACGAGGAAGCCTTCCTCGCCGCGATCGACGAGACGATCAAGTACTTCAACGACGGCGACATCGTCGACGGCGTCATCGTGAAGGTCGACCGGGACGAGGTCCTGCTCGACATCGGTTACAAGACCGAAGGTGTCATCCCGAGCCGCGAGCTCTCGATCAAGCACGACGTCGACCCCAACGAGGTCGTCAAGGTCGGCGACGAGATCGAAGCCCTTGTTCTCCAGAAGGAGGACAAGGAAGGCCGCCTGATCCTCTCGAAGAAGCGCGCCCAGTACGAGCGCGCCTGGGGCACCATCGAGAAGATCAAGGAAGAGGACGGCATCGTCACCGGTACCGTCATCGAGGTCGTCAAGGGTGGTCTCATCCTCGACATCGGCCTCCGTGGCTTCCTGCCGGCCTCCCTCGTCGAGATGCGCCGTGTCCGCGACCTCCAGCCCTACGTGGGCAAGGAGCTCGAGGCCAAGATCATCGAGCTGGACAAGAACCGCAACAACGTGGTCCTGTCCCGCCGTGCCTGGCTGGAGCAGACCCAGTCCGAGGTCCGCCAGACGTTCCTCACCACCCTGCAGAAGGGTCAGGTCCGTTCCGGCGTCGTCTCCTCGATCGTCAACTTCGGTGCCTTCGTGGACCTGGGTGGCGTCGACGGTCTGGTCCACGTGTCCGAGCTGTCCTGGAAGCACATCGACCACCCCTCCGAGGTCGTCGAGGTCGGCCAGGAGGTCACGGTCGAGGTCCTCGACGTCGACATGGACCGAGAGCGCGTCTCCCTGTCGCTGAAGGCGACCCAGGAAGACCCGTGGCAGCAGTTCGCCCGCACCCACCAGATCGGCCAGGTCGTGCCCGGCAAGGTCACGAAGCTGGTTCCGTTCGGTGCGTTCGTCCGCGTGGACGAGGGCATCGAGGGTCTGGTCCACATCTCCGAGCTGGCCGAGCGCCACGTGGAGATCCCGGAGCAGGTCGTCCAGGTCAACGACGAGATCTTCGTCAAGGTCATCGACATCGACCTCGAGCGCCGCCGCATCAGCCTCTCGCTGAAGCAGGCCAACGAGGCCTTCGGTGCCGACCCGTCGGCGGTCGAGTTCGACCCGACCCTGTACGGCATGGCCGCGTCCTACGACGACCAGGGCAACTACATCTACCCCGAGGGCTTCGACCCCGAGACCAACGACTGGCTCGAGGGTTACGAGAAGCAGCGCGAGGAGTGGGAGCGCCAGTACGCCGAGGCGCAGTCCCGCTTCGAGCAGCACCAGCAGCAGGTCATCAAGTCCCGCGAGGCGGACGAGAAGGCCGCAGCCGAGGGTGGCGAGGCTGCCGCTCCCGCCGCGACCGGTGGTGGCTCGTACTCCTCCGAGGGTGGCGACACCTCCGGCGCCCTGGCGTCGGACGAGGCGCTGGCGGCACTGCGCGAGAAGCTGGCCGGCGGCCAGAGCTGAACGCTTGCCGCTGAGGGTTAGTCGGTAGCTGAGGGGCCGTACCTTTCGAGGTGCGGCCCCTCAGTCGTGCGCGTTGGCGTCCGCCTGGTGCCTCGTGCCCGGTGCGGTGTTGCGCGCACCGGGATGGCGTCGTCCGCACTCCGGGCTTTCATGATCGCCGGTTGTGCGTGGGCGTGATCGCGGGAATGCTCACGCTCCGTTCCTCGTTGTTGTCTACGGACACGAGGAGGAGCGGTCACTGTGCTTGATCCGCAGGGTTTGTACACGTGGGAGCCGAAGGGGCTGGCCGTCGTCGACATGGCGCTCGCCCAGGAGTCGGCCGGACTTGTCATGCTCTACCACTTCGACGGATACATCGACGCGGGGGAGACCGGCGACCAGATCGTCGAACGGCTCCTCGACTCGCTGCCCCACCAGGTCGTCGCCCGCTTCGACCACGACCGGCTGGTCGACTACCGCGCCCGGCGCCCGCTGCTGACCTTCCGCCGCGACCGCTGGACCGACTACGAGGAGCCGGACATCATCGTCCGGATCGTCCAGGACGCAACCGGCGCGCCCTTCCTGCTGCTGTCCGGGCCCGAGCCGGACGTCGAGTGGGAACGCTTCGCCGCCGCCGTGCGGCAGATCGTCGAGCGGCTCGGAGTCCGCCTGTCGGTGAACTTCCACGGCATCCCCATGGGCGTCCCGCATACCCGCCCGGTCGGCCTCACCCCGCACGGCAACCGCACCGACCTCGTCCCGGGCCACAGCAGCCCGTTCGACGAGGCCGAGGTGCCCGGCAGCGCCGAGGCCCTCGTCGAGTACCGGATGATGGAAGCCGGCCACGACGTTCTCGGTGTCGCCGCGCACGTCCCGCACTACATCGCCCGCTCGCCCTATCCGGATGCGGCGCTCACGGTGCTGGAGTCCATCACGGCCGCCACCGGCCTGGTGCTGCCGAGCATCGCGCACTCCCTGCGCAACGACGCCCACCGCACGCAGACCGAGATCGACCGCCAGATCAGAGAGGGCGACGAGGAGCTCACCACCCTGGTCCAGGGGCTCGAGCACCAATACGACGCCGCCGCCGGCGCGGAGAGCCGAGGCAACATGCTGGCCGAGCCCGTCGACATCCCCTCCGCGGACGAGATCGGCCGCGAGTTCGAGCGCTTCCTCGCCGAACGGGAGGGCGACAACTGACCTCCGCCGCATCCGCCGTCGGCGGCAGGCCCTAAGCTTCCGCTCATGCTGACAGTGGGCCTGACCGGCGGCATCGGTGCCGGCAAGAGCGAGGTGTCGCGGCTGCTCGTCGAGTGCGGGGCCGTGCTGATCGACGCCGACCGCATCGCCCGCGAGGTCGTGGAGCCGGGCACGCCCGGCCTCGCCTCGGTCGTCGAGGCCTTCGGGCCCGAGGTGCTCACGCCCGACGGCAGCCTAGACCGTCCCAAGCTGGGCTCGATCGTCTTCTCCGACCCCGAGAAGCTGGCCGTGCTGAATGCGATCGTGCACCCACTGGTCGGCGCCCGCTCCCGCGAGCTGGAACAGGCCGCGGCGAAGGACGCCGTCGTGGTCCACGACGTCCCCCTGCTCACTGAGAACGGCCTGGCCCCGCTGTACGACGTCGTGGTCGTCGTCGACGCGAGCCCCGCCACGCAACTCGACCGGCTTGTGCGGTTGCGCGGCATGACGGAGGAGGACGCCCGCGCACGCATGGCCGCACAGGCCTCACGGGAGAAGCGCCGGGAGATCGCCGACATCGTGATCGACAACGACGTGCCACTGGAGCAGCTGCAGGCGCGCGTGCGGGAGGTCTGGGCGGAGCTGGCACGCAGGGCGCGGGAGGCTCGGTAGCGACCGGGACGGCCGCAGTAGCGGCGGCGGACGCGGTGGGCCTGGCGGGCGCAGTTCGGTCACAGCAGTCGCAGGAGTTGCGCTCATCGTAATCACCGCGATCACCGCAGCCGTTGTGGTCACCGCTGTCGCCGCTGGAATAGGGGTACTCGGTCGGGGCGTTGAAGCCCTCGAGTGAGGGAAGGAATTTTCCGTGCCCCAGACCAGCGGTTCGACCGGAGGTACTCCGGAGACACACGTCATCGACTTCCGTGCCGCCGAGCAACTGCTCGCCGCCCGCGATCCGCGGGGCGCGGTGAAGCTGCTCGACTCGGTGATCGCCGCGCACCCGGAGAACACCGCCGCACGGTTGCTGCGCGCCCGTGCCTTCTTCGCCGCCGCGCAACTGCGTCCCGCAGAACTTGAGTTCACGATCGTTCTGGAGCGGGAGCCGGACAACGCCTACGCCCACTTCGCGCTCGCCCGCACCTACGAACGACAGGGCCGCGACGACCAGGCCCGACGGCACTTCCGGCTGGCGGCCGCGCTGGACCCGAACCCGCGGTACCTCAAGGCGGCGCGCTTCGACGCGTGAGGCGGCCTCGGCTCACGGCCGGCGGTGTTCCGGCGGCCGGTAGGGCGGGATGTCGGGGCCCGGCTGGAAGTGCGGGCCCTGCCGTATGTGCCGCAGGATCACCGCCATGTCGACGGTGACCACCAGCCACAGCACACCGCACGCCGCTGCCCAGCCGGGTCGCCCGGCGAGCGCGAACCCGACCGTGCCCGCGATCGCCCAGATCAGCCCCCACACGCTCAGCCAGAAGCGCATCCGCAGCGCACTGCGTGCTGTCGTCGGCTCACTGCCTGTACGCATCCCGATCACCACTCCTCCCAGCAACGTACTCCGGCCCGGGACGTTCACCAAGCGGCCTCCGCTCGGTCGCGAACGGAGGGCCGCCGGCACCTCGAGCGAGGTGCTTCTCCGCCCACGAACGAAGGGCCTTCGCTCGAACGGGTGAACAGGGGGCGTGGGGGAACGGCCGTGCGGGAGCGGGCCGTTGGACGGGCATGGAGCTGAAGCAGGTGCACACCGGGCCGATGAGTTTCGGGGCTCCACGGGGTCTGTACGGGTGCATCACAAGGAACGCGAAACCAGGAGACCTCATGTCCGAGACCACCGCTCCCGCCGGCTCCCTCGCCACCGCGGCGCCCGCCGGCACGGCGTCGATCCCGACGACCCCCACGGCCAAGCGCCGTCGGTATGCCCGGATCGCCCTGCGTACCGTGCAGGTGCTGCTCGCGCTGTTCTACGCCTTTGCCAGTGCGCTCCCGAAGCTGATCGCGCACCCCACGGCGGTGGAATCGTTCGACCGGATCGGCTGGGGCAGCGCGGGGATGTACGCCATCGGTCTGCTGGAGCTGGCGGGGGCCATAGCACTGCTGGTCCCGGTCCTGCAGTCGGTCGCGGCGGTGTCCTTGAGCGCCTTGATGGTGGGCGCGTTCATCGTCCAGGTGACCGTCTTCGACGGTCAGAACGCGGCCACCCCACTGATCCTGCTGGTGCCGCTCGCCCTCATAGCCTGGGCCCGCCGACAGCGCAACGCCGACCTGGTGGCCATGCTGCGACGCGGGGCGTGAGGCGACGAGGGGAGTGGCCCCGGCTCAAGGCGGGGGGCCCCTGTCACCGGTGCCCGGATCCTCCGCCACCGCCACCCGGCTTCGGTCCCGGGCCGCCCAGGCTCGGCAGGCCGCGCAGAGCCCGAAGGCGTTCGAGCTCGCGGCGGTCGCGCTTGGTGGGGCGGCCAGCGCCCCGGTCGCGGATGCCGGCGGGGGCGACGGCCTCGCGGGGCGGGGGCGGCGGGCTGTTGTCGATGTAGCACTGGACGGCCACGGGCGCTCCGACCCGCTTACGGATCAGGCGCTTGACGACCACGACACGTTCCCGGTTTTCGCTCCGCAGTCGCACCTCGTCGCCCACGCGCACGTGGTACGCCGGCTTCACTCGCTCCCCGTTCACCCGCACATGGCCGCCCCGGCAGGCGGTGGCTCCGAGCGAACGGGTCTTGATCAGACGTACGGCCCAGATCCAGCTGTCGATGCGGACGGACTCCCCGGGAGCGGGACCGGCAGCCTCGGCGGCGGCGATGGCAGCGGCGATCTTCGGATCGGCGGTCTCCTGCCCAGCGGCGATCTCGGGAACGGCAGCCCCCTGCGTGACGGCGGTGGCCTCCGCCGTGGCCGCGGCAGCCGACGATTCCGCGTCAGGGCCCGTCGCATCCGTCGTCTCGTGGTCCGCACCTTCAGCAACCATGTCCTCGACCTTAGCTCGCCGCACGGGGTGTGCCCCACGGGTTTCCGGCCCCCGGCATACCGTGGTGCCATGACCCCCAGCACTCCCTCCGGCCTCCCCGAACTCGACCGGCGGATCGCGGGCTGCCGGGCCTGCCCGCGGCTTGTCGCCTGGCGGGAGGAGGTGGCGCGGACGAAGCGGGCCTCGTTCGCCGACTGGACGTACTGGGGGCGGCCCGTTCCCGGGTTCGGACCGGCCGATGCGCGGCTGCTGATCGTCGGGCTCGCGCCTGCCGCGCACGGCGGCAACCGGACCGGGCGGATGTTCACCGGGGACCGTTCCGGCGACGTGCTGTATCAGGCGCTGTACGACGTGGGGCTGGCCTCGCAGCCGACGGCGGTCAGTGCGGACGACGGACTGGAGCTGTACGGGGTGCGGGTCACCGCGCCGGTCCACTGCGCGCCGCCGGCGAACAAGCCGACGCCGCAGGAGCGGGACACCTGCCGGCCCTGGCTGGTGCAGGAGCTGACGCTGATGCGTCCGACGCTGCGGGCGGTGGTGGTGCTCGGCGCGTTCGGCTGGCAGGCCGCGCTGCCGGCGTTCGCCGAGGCGGGCTGGCCGGTGCCCCGTCCCCGGCCGGCCTTCGCACACGGCGCCAGGGTGACGCTTGACGCCGGGAACGGCGGGAACGGCGGGACCGGAGTGGAAGGCGGAGGGGGCGGGGAGGGTGGAGAAGGCCGGGCACCGCTCCAGCTCTTCGGCTGCTTCCACGTCAGCCAGCGCAACACCTTCACCGGGCGGCTCACTCCCGAGATGCTGCGGGACGTTCTGCGCACGGCGGCGCGGGCAGCCGGGTTGCCGTATGCCGGGTGACGTACCTGGTGCCGTGGGTGACGTCGTTCAGCCGGGCGGATTTCGTCCCCGAACTGGTGCTGCACCGTGGAGCGTGATCTAGGCCCTGTCGTTTGGATCATCCCGGCGTCGCGGGGTCTGGCACGCACTCCCCCGAGCTCTTCGAGCAGGGGGAACCCCCACCGCGTTGGCGCCCTCTTCCGCCTTGCAGCTGCACGCACCAGACCCCGCTCGGGGCGGCCGAAAGGCGCCGCACCTCACAGCCGGCCTGATCCAAACGACAGGGCCTAGCGGCGGAAGTGGCCACCCGCGCCTGATGAATTGCCTCGCGCACCCGCCACACCCCGCGTACGCTGCGCCCGACCCCGACCCCACCCCCCGAGCGCACCCTCCCCCCGGCCCTTCGCCCGCTGGAGCCGCACCCGTGCCGTCCGTCTCCGACCACGTCTTCCTCGACCGCACCGCCGACCGTCTGGCCGCCCTTCCCACCGTCCGTGCCGTCGCCCTCGGTGGCTCGCGGGCGCAGGGCACGCACCGGCTCGACAGCGACTGGGACCTGGCCGTCTACTACCGCGGCCCCTTCGACCCCGCCGACCTGCGCGCGGTCGGCTGGGAGGGCGAGGTGTCGGAGGTCGGCGGCTGGGGCGGCGGTGTCTTCAACGGCGGCGCGTGGCTGACCGTCGAGGGCCGCCGCGTCGACGTCCACTACCGCGACCTGGATGTCGTCGAGCACGAACTGGCCGAGGCGGAGCAGGGCCGCTTCCGTGTGGAGCCGCTCCTCTTCCACCTCGCCGGCATCCCCACCTACCTGGTCGTCGCGGAGCTGGCCGTCAACCAGGTGCTGCGCGGTGAGTTGCCGAAGCCGGCCGCCTACCCGGAACCGCTGCGGCACACCGCGCGCGAGCACTGGCTAGGCTGCGCCCGCCTCACCCTCGCCTACGCCCGCGACAACCACGCCCCGGCCGCACGCCTGACGGAGGTGGCCGGGGCCGTCGCCACCGCCGCCGTACAGGCCGGGCACGCGGTGATGGCGGCGCGCGGCGAGTGGGTCACCAACGACAAGCGGCTGCTGGAACGGGCGGGCCTGCGCGGGATCGACGGCCTGCTGGCCGGCCTCGAACCGGAACCGGGCCGGCTGGCCGCGGCTGTCGCAGGCGCCGAGGAACTCTTCCTGAGCGCACTGCGCTGAACCGGCGGGTCCCCGTCGCGGCGCCCCGCGCTCAACCGGCGACGATCCCGACGCATCGCCCGGCGTCCGAGAGGACCGAGCGGGACCCGGCCGGCCGGAACTGTCACCTGGCTGAAACACGACTGTCCTCTCCCCTCCAAGAACCCGATCTACGGTGGGAGCACACCCACTCGGCCACCGTCGCCCGAAGGCACACCCCGCCCTCGTCCGAACAGGAGCCCCGTGTCCCGCCCCGCCACCTTCACCCTTCCGCCCTGGCTCGCCCACGCCCTGCGAGTCCAGCGAGGACCGGTGCCCTGGAGCGCGGTCACGCGGGGAGCCCTGGCGGCGGGCCCGCTGCTGCTCGGGGCGCTCGCCGCCGGCCGTACGTCGCTCGGTGTCGTCGCCGCCCTCGCCGCCATGTTCGCCGGGATCAACGACCGCCCCGGCAGCCGCCGGGCCTCGGTCGAGCGGATCGGGGTGCCCGCGCTCGCGGGGGCCGCCGGGCTGCTCGTCGGGACGTACGCCGGGCAGTACGCCGGCCCCGTCCTGCTCACCGCCGTGCTCACCGGGCTCGGGCTGGTCGCCGGTGGGACCAGTGCCGTCGGGCCGGTCGCCTCGGCGGCGGCGATGCAGGTGCTTGCCGCGGCGGCGGTGGGGGCCGGGATGCCGCTGCCGGAGAGCGGCTGGCTGCGTGCACTCTGCTTCCTCGCCGGCGCCGGATGGCTGCTGACGCTGCGGCTCGCGCTGCCCACACCGGGATCGCTCGCCGGGGATACCCGGCCGGCTGTCCGGCCGTATCTCCGAAAGGACTTCCGGTTCGACGGGGAGCGGGCCGCCGTCGCCCGGGTCTATGACGCGATCGCCGAACTGCTCGACGCGGTCGGCGGACCGCTCGCCCTCTCCCGGCGGGCCGCCCTCACCGCCGCTCTGGACCACGCGCAGGACTGCCTGTCCGGCCCCCGGCTGCGGCGGTACGCCTCCTGCGCCGCCGAGCGGCGGCTGCACGCGCAGTACACCGCCGCCCTGCCGCTCGCCGAGGCCGCGACGGCGCTGGCCTGGGCCGGGGAGCCGGTCGGGACGCGGGCCGGTGCGGGGCCGCGTCGGCTCGCGGCCGCGGTGCGGGACAACACCCCCACCGGGCCGCTGCCCGCACCGAGCCGGGCGGAGCCCGCACTGCGTGCGCTCGACCACGCGTTGCTGCAGGCCGCCGAGGTCTTCGACCGGGGGCACGGCACCGCGCTGCCCGCGCGGCGGCGGACGGCACGGCAACTGCTGCGGGCCGCCGTCGGCTCCGGCGGGCGCGAGTACGGGCTGCGGGTGGCGGTCTCGTTCGGCGCCGCGGCCGCCGTGGCGCAGGCGTTGCACCGCACGCACTGGTACGGACAGCACAGCCACTGGTACTGGCTGCCCGCCACCGCTGTCTTCCTGGTCAAGCCGGACCTCGGGCCGTTGGCGTCGCGGGTGCTGTGCCGGGCCGCCGGGACGGTGCTCGGGGCCCTCGTCTTCGCAGCGTTCGCCGCCGTACTGCCCCGGCCGGCCGGGCTCGTTGTCCTCGTCGCCCTGTGCGGTGCGCTCGTCCCCGTCGCGGCACGGCACTTCGCCGCGCAGACCGCGGTCGTCACCGTCCTGGTGCTCGGGCTGGTCATGGTGGGCGGCGAGCCGCAGGCGTCCCTGAGCCGGATCGGGGAGACGCTGCTGGCCTGCGCGATCGTGCTGATCGTCGGCCATCTGCCGATGCCCGGGAAGCGGGGCGGCACGGTGCGCGACCGGCTCGCCGTGGCGGCAGACGCCGCGGACGCCTACCTGATGCACGTCCTCACCGACCCCGGCTCGCGCACCATGCGCTGGGCCCTGCGCCGAGAGGCCTACCGCGCCCTGGCCGAGGCCCGCACCGCCAGCGCACTCGCCGCCGCCGAACTGCCCCCGCTGGCCCGGCACACCGCGGGCACCGGCGAGGTCGCCACCGTCCTCGAACGCCTCGTCGACACCACCACCGCCTGCGCGGTCCACCTCGACGACACCGGACGGCTCAGCCCGCGGCACGAGCGCCGACTCGCCGAACTCCTCGGCGAACTCGACGAACTGAGCGAGCATGACACCTTCGACCGGCGCGCGGTCGCCTCCTCGGTTCCAGAATTTTTCCTCCCGCACCGATGAGTTCCGCACCGACCCTCGGTCACCTCCTGGGAACGGACCGTTGCACAGGAGGGCTCATGTCGCTTCCGGAGGTCGTCTCGCGCGAGCAGTGGCGCGCGGCGCGCGAGGAACTGCTGGTCAAGGAGAAGGCGGTCACCCGCGCGCGTGACGCGCTGAGCGCGGAGCGGCGCCGGCTGCCGATGGTGGAGATCGACAAGGAGTACGTCTTCGAGGGCGGCGACGGCAAGGCCACCCTGCTCGACCTCTTCGAGGGGCGTGACCAACTCCTCGTCCACCACTTCATGTTCGCACCGGAGTGGGAGGGCGGCTGCCGACGCTGCTCCGCATTACTGGACCAAGTGGGGCAACTTGCCCATCTCCATGCGAGGGGGACGTCGTTCGCGGTGGTGTCGCGGGCGCCGTTCACCCGGATCCTGCCCTTCAAGGCGCGGATGGGGTGGACCGTGCCCTGGTACTCGTCGCACGAGACGGACTTCAACCAGGACTTCGAGGTGACCGTGGAGCAGGGCGACGGCTCGCTCGCCGAGCGGCCGGGGCTGAGCTGTTTCCTGCGGGGGCGGGACCGGATCTTCCACACCTACTCGACGCCCGAGGGTGAAGTCGACGACATCGGCTCCACGGGCAGTCTGCTGGACCTCACGGCGATCGGGGGACAGGAGGCGAGGGTGCCGGTGCGGTATCACGACGAGTACGAGGACTGACACGCTTCGTACCGGACGCGTGCGGTCCGTGCACGGAATCTCACGGTCCGGGGTGAACTTGTGTCACCTACGTCTCAGTCGGGTCACTGAGCGAGCCGTCAGGCCTCCACAGGGCGTTAACTCCTACACGGACAAACACTTTGTGGAGGTGCGAGATGGTGAACGGGCGAACCGTGCTCGAACGCTTTCCCGCAGGTGGGCCGCGCGGATCGTGGCCTGCGGAGGAGTTCGCGCAAGCGCGGCGACAGGAGGGTCTGGCGGCCGAGGTTGTCATGGACCTCACGACAGACACGTTCCTCGTGATCGTCCGGGGCGCGGACGCCATGGAGTGACGACCGCTGCGCATGGCGACCGCTCCGCAGGACGACCCCTCCGCATGGCGACGGCGCCACATGCCACCGGTCAGCCCGCCCCCGTACTCCTCGGGGCGGGCACCGTCGTCTCCGTGGTCCTCGGGGGCTCCGGCGCCGCCGCCCCCGGCACCTTCACCGTGAACTGCTCCGCCTGGAGCGCGTACAGCTCCGCGTACACCCCGCCCTTGGCCAGCAGCTCCTGCGGGGTGCCGCTCTCCACCAGGCGGCCCTGGTCCAGGACGTGCACCAGGTCCGCGTGGCGCACCGACGCCAGCCGGTGCGTGATCAGGACGACCGTCTGCCCCGCGGCGGCCAGGGCGCGGATCTTGTCGAAGACCTCCACCTCGGCTCGGGCGTCCAGGGCCGCCGTCGGCTCGTCCACGATCAGGATGCGCCCGCGCCGGTAGGCGGCCCGGGCGATGCCGAGGCGCTGCCACTGGCCACCGGACAGCTCGTGGCCGCCGGAGAAGTGCCTGGCCAGCAGCGTGTCCAGGCCGCGCGGCAGGTCCGCGACCACGTCCTCGGCGCCGGCCTGGGCGATCGAGGCGGCCAGCCGCTCCTCGGTCAGCGGGGCGGCGGAACGCCCGATGGCCACGTTGACCCGGGCCGTGAACGGCCACCGTTTGAAGTCCTGCGCGACCATCGCCACCCGCTCGGCCAGCAGCCGCCGGTCGGCGCGGGCGGCGTCCACGTCGTCCCACAGGATCCGTCCGGCGTCCGGCCGGTACAGTCCCGCGAGCAGCTTGACCAGCGTCGTCTTGCCCGAGCCGTTCTCCCCGACGAGCGCGACGATCCGGCCGAGGGGGAGGTCGAGCGTGACGTCGTCCAGCGCGGGACGGGTCGCGTCGCCCGGGTAGCGGAACGTGACGTTCTCGAAGCGGACCTCCCGCGGGTCCTCGGGCAGGGGCACGCCGCCGACCGGAATGGCCCGCTCGGCCGCCTCGGCGTACAGCCGCTCCAGGTCGCCGACGAACAGGGCCTCCTCGTGCAGTTCGTTGATCTCCAGCACCAGGGTGTTCAGGCTCGTCGAGCCGCTGCGGATCGCGACCACCGCCGTGCCCGCCACCGACAGCGCCATCGCTCCGCTCAGCAGCAGCCCGCCGAGCGTGCCGTATGTCGCCACGGTCGCCAGACCCGTCCAGGTCGCCGCGATCAGCCCGGTGCGGGCGGCGAGCCGGGCGAGGCGGGCCTGCTCGGCCTCCGCGGTCTCCGACATCGCGCGGAAATGGCGCAGCAGGAACGGGCCCACGCCGTGCACGCGGATCTCCGGCGCGGCCTGCGGCTCGGTCAGCAGACCGCTGATCAGGTGCCCGGCCCGGGCGTGCTGCACCCAGGTGTGGAAGGACTCGTAGCGGCGCCGCGCGTTGGTCAGCGAACTCCAGGCGCTCGGCAGGGTCATCGTGACCAGCAGCGGCAACAGCGCCGGATGCAGCACGGTCAGCACGCCGGCCGCCGCGACCAGCGAGATGACGGCGTTCACCACGCGCGTGCCGTACATGATCATCCGGCGGGCGGAGGAGGCGCCGTACTGGGCGGTGTCCAGCAGCTTGTGGAAGGCGTGGTCCTCGATCGCGGACAGCTCCACGTTCGCCGCCCGCTCCAGGTACAGCTCCGTGGCCACCCGCTCCACCTTGGGCTCCAGGCTTCCGGTGGCGTACGTCGACGCCGCGCGCAGCAGCGCCGAGAGCAGAAGTACGGCGGACAGCGCGACCAGTGCCGGGGCGGCGCCGCGCAGGCGTGCCTCCAGCGTGCCGTCGCCGAGCAGCCGGCTCAGCAGGCTGTTGACCGCCAGCAGACTGACCGCTTGGCCGAGGCCGCGGCCGGACTCGGCGAGCAGCACCGTGCGGGTGGCCCTGCGGTCGGCCTGGCGGGCGAGGCGGAGGCTGGAGCCGAGCAGGGCGGGCAGCCGGGTGACCATCGCGCGCAGGTTCAGTTCCAAGAACGCGTCCACGTGCTGGTTCCAGCCCATGTCGTAACGCAGCGGCCCGCCGAACAGCAGCCGTTCCGACTCCGACACCTCACGCTCGGCGGCGTCGCGCTTGTGACCCACATGGCCTCCCCGGCTCCGGTCAGACGGTCACTATCCCTGGGGCGGGGGGAGCCGGGGAGGGCGCAGAGCGGGGGACGGGGGGTGCGGGCGCAGGGGCTTCCGCCCGGCGCAGCGCGCGGGCGCACGCCGGGGCGGCCGAGGGGCGCGGGGCGCAGCGCGCACAGGGCGCGTTGCAGCGCACGCCGGGCGCGCCGATGCGGCGGGCCTCGTCCCACTTCAGGCGGGCGCGGGCTTCGTCGATGTCGGCCTCGGCCGCCTGGTGCGGTGTGCGGTGTGCGGCGCACGGGGGGCGCGTGGATCGGGAGGAGCCGGCCGTCGGTGCCGGGGCAGCCGGAGTTGCGCGGAGTCGCAGGGCCGCCGTCGGCGTTACGCGCTGACCGGGCGCGACCAGCTCGGGACCGTGTCCGTCAGGCGGCACATCGCAAGGTAGAGCGGGATCGGCGGGGTGTACGGAACGGTGTCGTCCGGTCGGTGGATGAGGCCGGGGGCGTGCGGGGCGCCGGAGTCG
The DNA here is from genome assembly GCF_040656475.1 of Streptomyces sp. NPDC049915. Taxonomy (NCBI): domain Bacteria; kingdom Bacillati; phylum Actinomycetota; class Actinomycetes; order Kitasatosporales; family Streptomycetaceae; genus Streptomyces; species Streptomyces sp. NPDC049915. The sequence goes on along the minus strand of NZ_JBFAMH010000018.1, from coordinate 91,879 downwards.
GGCAGGACCGCGCCGGTGGCGTACTGCGCGGGGGCGGGCCATTCCACCGCGTAGTCGGAGTCGGACGGGACGATCCACCACCAGTGCGCCTCATCGGCGTACACACAGCCGACGCGCGGCAGGCGGGGCAGGAGCAGGGGGCCGAAGCGTGCCGGGACGGCCACGGCGTCGCAGCCGAGCGGGGCGGTCATGCCCTCCGGCAGGGTGAGCCGGCGAGGTGCCGCAGGCGTGTGCAGACGGCGGTTGAGCTGGACGAGCGTGTTCATGGTCAGTGCCTGGCCGCGGCCGGGTCCAGCGCTCACGGCCTCCCCCTCGAGTGGCCGCCCGGCCCGGCCGCGCGCGGACCGTCCGGTGCGTGGTGCATCTGCCCGGCGCCGGTCTTCCCCTCATCGCCGTCGCCGTCGCCGTCGCCGTTGTCTCCGGAGCTGGCCGGGCCCGGCTTGGGGCGACTGCCCCAGCCCAGGTCGTTGCGCGGCTCTCCGGGGGTGCCCGGCGTGCCGGCCTGGCGTGGCACCTCGGCCCACACCAGCAGTCCGGGTCCGTGCTCCTGGGCGCCCCAGGCCCGGCACACGGCGTCGACCAACAGCAGTCCTCGCCCGTGTTCCGCCTCGCCGCGCGGCGGGGCCGGATGCGGGTCGCCGGGCGCACAGCCCTCGTCGCGCACGGCTATGCGCACGGTGTCGTCGTGGTCGTGCAGCTCGCACACCACGCGGCTGCTCGCCGTGTGCACGATGGCGTTGGTGACCAGCTCGGATATGACCAGCGCCGCGGTGTCACAGGCGTCCTCGCCCACCGACCAGCCGGTGAGCCGCGCCCGCGTCAGGCGTCTGGCCCGCGCCGGGGAACCCGGGTGTGCGGCCAGCTCGAACCGGAACCGGCGCTCGGCAGCGCTCCCCAGGGGGTTCGCTCCCGCGGCGGCACCGAGACCGATCGGGTCTGCGGCGGCGTCTGTTCCTAAGGGCGCGGACGGAATCACGCCTGCCACTATCGCCCCGCCGGGAACACTTGGCAAGAGTCACTCTGGAAAGTGCAGAGTGTGATGTGCTGGCTGCACAGGTCATGGCACACTGCTCGCGTCAGCACGTCGAGCGGCGCCAGTTCGGATCGCCGGAGGTCTGCCCGCCTTCGAATGGATCTTCGAATGGCGCCGCAGGGCTGTCAGCATGCTTTCGTCGGGTGAGCCGCTTGCTGGAGGTGGAGCGTGAGCGAACCGCGGTCCGCGCCGACCGTGGGACAGGTCGTCCTCGGCCGGCGCCTGCTGGACCTGCGGGAACGCGCCGGGCTCAAGCGTGAGGAAGCCGCCCGCATCCTCCGCGTCGCCCCCGCCACCATCCGCCGTATGGAGACGGCCGAGGTCGCGCTCAAGATCCCGTACCTCCAGCTGCTGCTGAAGGCGTACGGCGTCGGTGACCACGAGGCCGAGGCCTTCGTGCAGCTCGCCGAGGACGCCAACCGGCCCGGCTGGTGGCAGCGCTTCCACGACATCCTGCCGGGCTGGTTCTCCCTGCACGTCAGCCTGGAGGGCGCGGCGTCGCTGATCCGCCAGTACGAGCCGCACTTCGTGCCCGGACTGCTGCAGACCGAGGACTACGCGCGCGGTGTGCTGCGCTCGGGCGCCATCGGCCAGACCCGGCCGGAGGGCATCGAGCGGCACGTCGCCCTGCGCATGCAACGCCAGCAACTGCTCACCCGTGAGGACGCCCCCCGGCTGTGGGTCGTCATGGACGAAACCGTCCTGCGCCGCCCGGTCGGCGGCCCGGCGGTGATGCGCGCCCAGATCGACAAGTTGCTCGAGGCCACGAAGCTGCCCCAGGTGACGCTGCAGGTCGCCGAGTTCTCCGCCGGTCCGCACCCCGGCACGTACGGGCCGTTCGTGCTCTTCCGATTCGCCATGCCGGAACTCCCGGACATGGTCTACAGCGAGTACCTGACCGGCGCGGTCTATCTCGACGCGCGCCCCGAGGTGGCCGCCCACCTCGAGGTCATGGACCGCATGGCGGCACATGCCGCGACGGCACATCGCACGAAGGAGATCCTGCAGGATCTCCGCAAGGAGCTGTGAATGGATCACACGACGTCCCCGCGGGTCCGCGCCGAGGGGATATACAACGGCATGCCCGCGCGGGAACTGGGCAGCGAGGGCTGGCACAAGCCGTGGAGCGGCGGCAACGGCGGCAACTGCCTGGAGGCGATGAAGCTCGCCGACGGACGGATCGCCGTCCGCCAGTCCACCGACCCCGACGGGCCGGCCCTGATCTACACCTCCGACGAGATGACCGCGTTCATCGAGGGCGCGAAGGCGGGGGCGGCGGACTTCCTGCTGTCCTGAACCCGTCTGTTGCTTTTTTTCCCCACTTCCTGATCCTGGTACGAGATCTTGGCACGCGCTTGATCACTCACTGCTTCCCTCACCACGCCAGACGCTTACGGAGCGTCGTATGACCGGGCGGGACCGCAAGGGCACCGTCGAGATCGACACCAGCAAGCCGCACCCCGCGCGGATGTACGACTGGTACCTCGGCGGCAAGGACAACTACCCGACGAGGAGATGGGCCGGCAGATGCCGGCCCTCGAACCCCGGGTGCCGGTGATGGCCCGGGTCAACCGCGCCTTCATGCACCGCGCCACCCGGTGGCTGGCCGGAGCGGGGATCCGCCAGTTCCTCGACGTCGGCACCGGCATACCGACCGAGCCCAACCTGCACCAGGTCGTCCAGCGCATCGCCCCCGAGGCCCGCGTCGTCTGCTGCGACAACGACCCCATCGTGCTCGCCCACGCCGCCGCCCTGCTGCGCACCACGCCCGAGGGGGTCACGGGTACCTCCAGGCCGATGTACGCGATCCGGCCACCCTCATGGAGGGGGCGGCCAAGGTCCTCGACCTCTCCCGCCCCGTGGCGTTGTCCCTGGTCGCGCTGCTGCACTTCGTACCCGAAGAGGACGGTGCGCCCGAGCTGGTGGGCCGGCTGCTGGCCGAACTGCCCTCCGGCAGCTACCTGATGATGACCCACGCCACCGCCGACTTCACGCCGGAGGAGTCGGCGGCGGCCACGGCCAAGCTCAAGGCCGCCGGTGTCCCGCTGGCGCTGCGCTCCCGGGAGGAGTTCGCCCGGTTCTTCGACGGGCTCGAACTCGTCGACCCCGGCGTCGAGGTCGTCCACCGGTGGCACCCAGAACTCGGGGGTCCGGTGCCGGGCCAGGACGACGGTGTGATTCCGGGCTACGGGGCGGTGGCGCGCAAGCCCTGACCGGCCGGTGGTGGCGCCTTTCACGGTTACGCGGTCAGGGGGCGGTCGTACGGGCCGATCGGTGACGTGAGGCGGGTGCTGCCCGTCAGGTGGCGGTCGACCGCGGCCGCCACCGCCCGGCCCTCCGCGATCGCCCACACGATCAGCGACTGCCCGCGCGCCGCGTCTCCGGCGGCGAACACGCCGGGGACGTTCGTCGCGAAGTCCGCGTCCCGGGCGATCGTGCCGCGCGCGTCCACAGCCAGGCCGAGCTGGTCGATCAGGCCGTCGTGCCGGTCGGGGCCCGTGAAGCCGAGGGCGAGCAGGACGAGATCTGCGGGCACGGGTCGTTCGGTGCCGGGCAGCGGACGGCGGTGCGCGTCCACATCGACCAGGTGCAGCCACCGCACGTGCCCCTCCGCGTCCCCGGTGAAGCGCAGCGTCGACGCCGCGAACAGCCGCGCGTCGGCGTCCGCCTCGGGTGCCGTCCGCAGGTCACGGGCCTCTTCGTGCGCGGGGGACAGGCGGTAGGTCTTCGGGTACGTCGGCCACGGCTCGGCGTCCTCGTCGCGCTCGGCGCCGGGCCGGCCGTAGATGTCCAGCTGGGTGACGGAGGCGGCGCCCTCCCGCACCGCCGTGCCCAGGCAGTCCGCACCCGTGTCCCCGCCGCCGACGATCACGACGTGCCGCCCGGCGGCCGACAGCGGTGAACTCTCCAGGTCACCCTCGCAGACGCGGTTGGCCAGGGGGAGGTACTCCATCGCCTGCTGGATCCCGGTCAACTCCCGGCCGAGCACGTCCAGTTCCCGCCACGCCGTGGCCCCGGTGGCGATCACGACCGCGTCGTAGCGCGACCGCAGGTCGACGGCCCCGATGTCCCGCCCGACGGCCGTCGACGTGCGGAACTTCGTGCCCTCCGCCCGCATCTGCTCCAGCCGCCGCTCCAGATGGCGCTTCTCCATCTTGAACGCGGGGATGCCGTACCGCATCAGCCCGCCGAGCCGGTCGTCCCGCTCGTACACGGCGACGGTGTGCCCGGCCCGGGTGAGCTGCTGGGCCGCGGCGAGCCCGGTGGGTCCGGAGCCGATCACGGCCACCGTCCTGCCGGACAGCCGCTCGGGCGGCCGGGGCGGCGCGAACCCCTCCTCCCAGGCCCGGTCCGCGATCGCACACTCGACGTTCTTGATCGTCACGGCGGGCTGGTCGATGGCCAGCACACAGCCCGACTCGCACGGCGCCGGGCACAACCGCCCGGTGAACTCGGGAAAGTTGTTCGTCGCGTGCAGCCGGTCGCTCGCCGCCCGCCAGTCCTCGCGGGAGACCAGGTCGTTCCACTCGGGGATGAGATTGCCGAGCGGGCAGGCGTGGTGGCAGAACGGAATGCCGCAGTCCATGCACCGGTCCGCCTGCTTGCTGACGATCGGCAACAGCGCCCCGGGGACGCACACCTCGTCCCAGTCCCGCACCCGCTCCTCGACGGGCCGGCGTGGCCAGTCCTGGCGGGGGGTCGTCATGAATCCCTTGGGATCGGCCATGGCCGTCTTCCTCGCGTCGCGTACGACAGGCCGTGCGCCACGGGGCGGCACATCCTCCGGCCACGATACGTCCGGGCGGACTGACGCGCAGGGCGGGCAGACGCGCAGGGCCGGCGGCGAGCCGTACGGCGGGCGGGGTCGGACTCAGACAAGCGCCAGCAGGTACGCCAGGGCGGATGCCGTCGAGGCGATCGTCCGGATGTGGTTCCACCGCGTCCACTCCCGCAGATACGACGGCCAGTACGCGGCCGCCTCCGGGGAGCCCGTCGTGTGCCCCATCAGCGCGTCGTTGCGCGGCACGTTCGCCGCCGCCGTCACACCGAACGCCCCGAACAGATACAACGCGCTGCCCAGCAGCAGCTCCACGGTGCCCTCCCGCGGCCACAGCACGAAGGTGACGACCGCGAGCACCGCGCACACCACCGACGCCCCGAGGAACACCACCATGAACGCCGGTGTCATCGCCGCCCGGTTGATCGCGTTCATCGCGGCGACGCCCTGCGCGGGCGGCAGCGCGGCGAGTCCGCGCATCACGAGCACCGAGAAGGCGCAGAAGACGCCGGCCATCAATGCCGTCGCCAGCACGCCCACCACCACCAGCACCAGGTACGGTCCGTCGATCATGGCTCCCCCACCTCACGTCACGCCGTGGCAAATGCCGTAGATCCTGCCCGGGCGAACGCCCGCCGTCACCCCCAGCCAAGCGCCACGGCCCGGGCACGGCCATCGCCGAGCCGCGCGCACGCATACGCGAGCGTCCAGGGGCCGGGGTGCCGATCCCGCGGAGGGTGATCCTTCGAGGGCCTCACCCCTCTTGCCTGGGCCGAGCCTTACCCGGCGGACGGCAGTTCCCCGTACCGCCACCGCGCGAGCACCGCCTCCAGGCGGGGCGCGATCCGCCGCCGTGCCTCATGGCGCGGTATCCCGCTCATCAGCAGCCGGTCGTACGGCGTGTCCAGATGCCGCACGGCCGCGCGCACCGCCGCGGCCACCGCGTCCTGCGACAGCGCCCGTCCCGCCGCGCTGCGCCCCACCCGTCCGCTGCCGCGCACCGAGGCGTGGGCGGCGATGGCCTGCGCCCGCTCGTCCGGGCAACCGGGGAACAACCGCTGGATCTCGGCCGCGAACGCCGCCGTGAACCGCGTGTCCTCGGCCGCCCGCCGGCGAGCGTCCCGCGCCCGGCGCCGCCGCCGCGCCTCCGCGTCCGCGAGGCAGCGCTCCTCGGCCCGGGCCAGCGCCACCTCCTCCACCAGGACGCCCTGCCGTTCGTAGCGCGCCTTGCGCCGGTTGAACCGCACGACGACCGCCGACAGGCTGCTCTCCTCCCGCGACCGACGGGTCAGCGCCGTGTCCCCGCGCGGCAGGAACACCAGATGCCCCAGGTCCGCGCAGTCCAGGCAGCGCGGTACGCCGCTCTCCAGGACGAGCATCGGCAACGGACCGCGCCCGCACGCCGCGCACCGCTTGTGCCGCAACGGCTGGACGACGACGAGGCCCGGACCGGTCGGGGGAGTCGCGGAAGACATACCCGGTTCATGCCCACCACCGGGCCCGACGCCACCCGCCCCACCGCCCGGATGCGAGCGCTGCGCGGGCCTCGCGCGCGTGCCGCACGGCATGCGCGAGCGCGCTGCCTTCGGCGCCGTCGTCCGCCCGGACCCCCGCGCAGCGGTGCTGGTGAGTGTCGCATCATGGGCCCTGTGCGACTCGAAGCGATCACCTGGGACCTGCTCGCCGACCGGCTCGCGGAGCGGCTGCTCGGCCTGACCCCGGCCGACGGCGGTCCTTGGCCGCGGATCGCCTTCGACGGCGCCCCGGCCGCCCGCCCGGGCGACCTCGCCGAGCGCGTGAGCCAGGCTCTGCGGGTCCGCGGCCGCCCCTCCCTCGTCGTCGGCACCGAGGGCTTCCTGCGCCCCGCGTCGCTGCGTCTGGAGTACGGCCGGCATGACCTGGAGGCGTACTACGACGGCTGGTTCGACACCAAAGCCCTGTGGCGTGAGGTGTTCGGACCGCTCGAACCCGGCGGCAACGGACGCGTGCTGCCGGACCTGTGGGACCCGGTCACCGACCGCGCCACCCGCAGCCCCTACGTCCGGCTTCCGCCGGGTGCGGCGTTGTTGCTGCACGGTCCTCTCCTCCTTCGGCACTGGTTCCCCTTCGATCTCACCGTCCACGTCCTCCTCTCCCCGGGAGCGCTGCGCCGCCGTACCCCGGAGGCCGAGCACTGGACGCTCCCCGCCTACGAGCGCTACGCCGAGGAGACCGACCCGGCCGGGACCGCCGACGTCCTGGTACGCGCCGACGACCCACGACACCCGGCGTGGAGCGGGTGAGCGCCGCACGGGAACCGGACGGGTCGCGCGGGGGCGGGCCGGGTGGTCGAAGGTGCGGCGCACGGCGGGCGCGGAGAGAATGGACGACGCCGAGACCGCGGTGCGACCCGCGCCGCGCCGGCCGTCCGGCTCAGGGAGGTACTCCATGACCACTGCCGGAGACATCATGCACCGAGGTGCCCAGTGGATCCCCGCCCATGAAACCCTCGACCGCGCCGCCCAGCTGATGCGCGAACTCAACGTCGGTGCCCTGCCCATCAGCGACGAGAACGAGCGGCTGTGCGGCATCCTCACCGACCGCGACATCGTCGTCGGCTGCGTGGCCATGGGCCACGACCCCGCCCGTGTCACGGCCGGCGACCTGGCCAAGGGCACCCCGCGCTGGATCGACGCGAACGCCGACATCAGCGAGGTCCTGAGCGAGATGCAGCAGCACCGCATCCGCCGGCTCCCCGTCATCGACAACAAGCGGCTGGTCGGCATGATCAGTGAGGCCGACCTCGTCCGGCACCTGTCCGATGGGCAGATCGCATCCTGGGCCGAGCGCGTCTACGCCCAGGGGTGAGCGGTCCCGCTCGTCACCGGCCGGCAGACCGCACCTCCCCGTCCGCAGCGCGCCGCGGCGGCCGTCGTCACAGCCAGCCGTTGCGCCGGAAACCCCGGTACAGCGCCATGCAGGCGACGGATATCACCGCGATGACCAGCCCGTAGCCGAACCTCCAGTGCAGCTCCGGCATGTGGTCGAAGTTCATGCCGTACACGCCGCACACCATCGTCGGTACGGCGATCACCGCGGCCCATGCCGTGATCTTCCGCATGTCCTCGTTCTGCGCGACGGTGACCTGCGCGAGGTGCGCCTGGAGGATCGAGTTCAGTAGCTCGTCGAAGGCGGCGATCTGCTCCGTGGCACGCAGCAGATGGTCGGAGACGTCCCGGAAGTAGGCCTGTATCTCCGGCTCGATCACCCGCATCGGCTGGTCCGCGAGTTCCAGCAGCGGCCGGCCGAGCGGCACCACGGCCCGCTTCAGCTCCAGCAGCTCGCGCTTGAGCTGGTAGATGCGTCCCGGATCGACCCGTGCACCGGTCTCCGCGAACACGTCCGTCTCCACCTGGTCGATGTCCGCCTGCACGGAGTCGATGACGCCGAGATAGTCGTCGACGACATGGTCCGCGATCGCGTGCAGCACCGCGGACGGCCCCTTGGCGAGCTGCTGCCGATCGGCCTCCAGTCCCTCGCGCACCGGGCCCAGCGAGCCGTGCCGGCCGTGCCGCACCGTGATGACGAAGTCCGGTCCGACGAAGGCCATGATCTCCCCGGTGTCGACCACCTCGCTGGTCGCTGTGAGCTGCTCGTGCTCGACGTAGCAGACCGTCTTGAACACCGCGAAGAGCACGTCGCCGTACCGCTCGACCTTGGGGCGCTGATGCGCCTCGACCGCGTCCTCCACTGCCAGCGGGTGCAGGTCGAACAGCTCGGCGATGCCCGCGAACTCCTGGTCCGTCGGCGCGTGCAGACCGAGCCAGACGAAGCCGTCCCCGCTCTTGCGTACCTGCCGCACGGCCTCCACCAGATCCCCGGCGGCCGGCGCGCGCACTCCGCCGAGGTACGTCACGCAGTTGACCACCGAGGAACCGAGCGGGGAGCGCGCCGGATGACTCAGGTCCACCTTCGGTCGCCGCCGCGCCAGCCGCGCCACTCCGCGCAGTCCGCCGACCCTGCCCAGCCCCGTGACCTTCCGCAGATTCCCTGCCATCGACATACGGATCTCCTCGTGTGGATCTCCCCGCGCCGCATCGCCGCGCCCCCTGCCGGCACGAGGAGCCGCGCCGGAGCCGCCAGTCTGCCAGTCCGCCTAGACAGGCGGGCGGGCCTGTGGGAGGACGAAATTCCGCTTGGTTCCCGCCTGTGGACAACGAGCTGCACGGCCGAGCGCCCGGTACCCGAGCGTCGACCGCTCCCTGCGAGCCGGACGACTGGGATGATCGCGGCATGACGCGAACCGACGACGACGGCTACCTCCTGGACAACCGGCAGAGCGAGGCGGCGGAACGCTTCGACGCCTTCACCGATCTCTTCGACCCCGTCACGTTCCGGCACCTGGAGCGGCTCGGCGTCGGGCCCGGCTGGCGCTGCTGGGAGGTCGGCGCCGGTGGCACCTCCGTCGTCTCCTGGCTGGCCAAGAAGGTCGGCCCGACCGGCAGGGTCGTCGCGACCGACATCGACACCACCCGGCTCGCCGCCGCGGCCCGGCCCCCGGTGGAGGTCCGCGTCCACGACGTGGGCGCCGAGGAACCGCCGGGGGCCGGCTTCGACCTCGTCCACGCCCGTCTCGTCCTGGTGCATGTCCCGGACCGGGAACGGGCCTTGGCGGCGATGGTGCGGGCCCTGCGCCCCGGCGGACGGCTGCTGATCGAGGACGCCGACCCCGCCCTGCAACCGCTGGTCTGCCCCGACGAGCACGGCCCCGAGCAGCAACTGGCCAACCGGCTGCGCCAGGGCTTCCGCTCCCTGCTGGCCGACCGCGGCGCCGACCTGACCTACGGCCGCAAACTTCCGCGTCTGCTGCGCGAGGCGGGTCTGCGGCAGGTCGAGGCGGACGCCTACTTTCCGCTCAGCTCGCCCGCCTGCACCGCCCTGGAGGCCGCCACCGTCCGCCAGATCCGCTCCCGGCTCGTCGAGGCCGGACTCGCCACGGACGAGGACATCGACCGCCATCTGGGCAACGTCGCCTCGGGCACCATGGACCTGGCGACGGCTCCGATGATTTCCGCATGGGGGCGCACGGTGTAACGCCTTCGTCGGGCAGGAGCCTGGCCTGGCGCGCCGTCAGACGGGCCGTCCGGGGCGGCCGCCCACCTGGGTCACCGCGAGCGCGCCCGCCCGGCAGCCCTCCGCCGCCGCCTCCCGCGGGTCGGCACCGGACAGCAGAGCGGCGAGGAAACCGCCCGTGAAGGCGTCCCCGGCGCCGGTGGTGTCCACGGCCGTGGCCGGGAACGCCGGAACCCGGGCGCACACGACCCCTGACCGGGCCACCAACGCCCCCTCGACACCCGACGTGGCCACTACGAGCGGGACCCGGCGGCTGAGCTCGGCCGCCGCGTCGGCCGCGTCGGACAACCCGGTGAGCAGGCACGCCTCGTCGCGGCTGGGCAACAGGACATCGATCCCCTCCACCAGCGTCAGGAACCGGTCCACGCCCAACTCCGTGAGGAACCCGGACGACGCGGGATCCACGCTGACCGGCACGCCCCGCGCGCGTGCCGCGTCCAGAGCGGCGGCCACCAGTCCGCGGCTCGGCTCGGAGAACAGCAGGTAGCCCGACAAATGCAGCCACGCCACACCGTCCAGCAGGGCGTCCGACCAGTCACCGCGATCCAGGCGCAGGGAGGCGCCACTGTCGGTGAGAAAGGTCCGCTCCGCCGCGGCCACGGTGTCCACGAGGCAGATCACCGTCCCGGTCGGTGCCTCGGGATCGACGACCAGCCGCGGTCGTACCCCGCACGCCTGGAGTTCCCGCGCGTGCCACTCCGCCGTGTCCGCCCCGACGCGGCCGAGCAGCCGCACGTCGTGCCATCCCCAACGGGACGCCCAGCAGGCCACGTTGGCGCCGGCGCCGCCGGGCACGATCCGGATCGCGGCGGCCGTGTCGGTGCCACGGGCCGGCGCCCCGCGGTGCCGGGCGACGACGTCCGTCACCACGTCGCCCACGACCAGCAGCCCACCCGGCCCTGCCGGACCGCGGCTGCCGTGCCCCGATCCGCCCGCGCCCGCGCGGTCCGTCCCGCTCACGCCCGCGTCCACGCCGCCGCGATGCGCGCCGCCAGTCGTACGTTGCCGCGCACCGCCGCGAGGTTGGCGCTCAGCGAAGCGCCGTCGGTGTGCCGCACCAAGTAGTCGAGCAGGAACGGCGTGACCGCCTGCCCGGTGACGCCCTCCGCCTCGCACGCGTGCAGCGCCTCGGCCAGCACACGCGCGTGCAGCTGAGGATTGAGCTGCTCCGCCTCGGGCACCGGGTTGGCGACGATCAGCGCGGACTCCTGCGCGGCGAGGGCGTCCTGCGCCCGCATCACGGCGGCCACCTGCTCGGGCGTGTCCAGCCGCCAGTCCACGGGATGGCCGGAGTCGGACAGATAGAAGCCGGGGAAGCGGTCCGTGCCGTACCCGGCCACCGCCACGCCCAGCGTCTCCAGCCGCTGCAGCGTCGCCGGGACGTCCAGGATCGACTTCACGCCCGCGCACACCACCGTGATCCGCGTCCGGGCCAGCAGCCCCAGGTCGGCGGACTCGTCCTGGGTGAGGGTCCACTGCCGGTGCACGCCGCCGAGCCCGCCCGTGGCGAACACCCGCAGGCCGGCCAGCGCCGCGAGCTGGGCCGTCGCCGACACCGTGGTCGCCCCGCTCGCCCCCGACGCCACGGCGAGCGGCAGGTCACGGTGGCCCAGCTTGCGGATGCCGTCCTCGTTCGCGACCCGCTCCAGCTGCTCCTTGTCCAGGCCGACGAGCGGGGTGCCGTCCAGGACGGCGATCGTCGCCGGCACCGCGCCTTCCTGCCGCACGGCGGCCTCCAGCTCCAGCGCCACCTGCAGGTTGCGCGGCCGTGGCAGCCCGTGCGCGATGATCGTGGACTCCAGCGCCACCACCGGTCGTCGCGCGGCGAGCGACTCCCGCACCTCTTCGGACACCACCAGCACCACGGCTTCAGCCTCCTGTCTGTCGCTCCTGTCTCATCTCTGGCGGGCGGCGGCCCCGGCCAAACCCTTGCGGCGGTCGAGGACGACGATCAACCTGGACGCATGACGGACAACTCGCCACGTCTCGACCATGTCGTCGTCTGGGTGCGCGACCCGGTCGCCGCGGCCGACTTCTACGAGAATGCGGTCGGCCTGGCACCGGTCCGGCTCGCCGAGTTCTGCGACGGTCGGGCGCCCTTTCCCTCCGTACGGGTCAACGAGGAGACGATCATCGACCTGATGCCGCTGAGCACGGCCCAGCGGATGACGATGCTGCCCGGCGCCGCGGACAGCGCGGGCCACCCGGTGAACCACATCTGCCTGTCCCTGACCCGGGACGCCTTCGACGCCCTGCGCGCACGTCTTCATGAAGGCGCCGTCCCGGTTTCCGACCTCGCTCACGACTCCTTCGGCGCCCGCGGCGCGGCCCGTCGCAGCTTCTACTTCCGCGACCTGGACGGCAACGTCTTCGAGGCCCGGCACTACGACTGAGCCGGGACCCGCAGTCTGAAACACCGGCGCCCCAGCCGTCTGCGCCTCAGAACAGCGGCTCGGGCAGCACTCCTTCCCATGCGAGCAGTCGGCGCTTGGTCTCCAGCCCACCCCCGAAACCGCCGATCCCGCCGTCGCTCTCCACCACTCGGTGGCAGGGCACCACGACCGGCAGTGGATTGGCCCCCATCGCCATACCGACCGCCTGGGCCGCGCCCGGCTGGCCGACCCGGCGGGCCAGGTCGCCGTACCCGACGACCGTTCCATAGGGCACGCCCTCGGCCAGCTCGCGCAGCACCTGCCGGTTGAAACCTGAGATCAGCGACCAGTCCAGGGGCAGTGCGAAGGCCCGTCGGGTACCGGAGAAGTACTCCCCGACCTGGCGTATCGCCTCGGCCAGCAGCGGCGAACCGGGCGCCTCGACGGGCTCGGCGCCCAGCCGGTCCGCGAGGCGCTCCAGCGCCCGGTCGCGGACCGCCTCCCTCGCGTGGAACACGACGCTGACCAGGCCCTCACCGGTCGCCGCCAGCAGCAGCGGGCCGATGCCGGTGTCCGTGACGGCCCACACGACCCGCCGCTCGTCACCCCCATGGCTGTTCATGCGACCACCGTACGACCCGCCACTGACAACGCCGCGCGGAGCGGACCTTGGCGGCCCGTCCCGCCTACCCGTCGAGCGCCGCGCGCACCACGTCGGGCTTGTTGGAGATGACGCCGTCCACGCCGTACCCGGCGGCCTTGCGGGCGCTGTCGGCGTCGTCGACGGTCCAGGTGGATACCTCCAGCGGCTTGCCGTGCGCGCCGACGAGAGCGTGGACGGCGTCGACGTAGGACGTGGAGAGGGAGCTGAACGTCGGGTTGATCTCGTCGACGAAGCCCGCGTAACCCGGCAGGTCCGCCACGTTCGGGGTGCCGAGGAACCCGGTCTTCACCGCCGGCTTCAGCTCATGCACCGTGCGCACACTGTCCGTGCTGAAGCTCTGGATGATCAGGCGGTCCGTCAGATGCGGCGCGTCGAGCCAGCCCTCGTTGGCCAGGATCTTGAGGGTCTGCCGTTCGATGCCCGGATAGAGCTCCGGATTCTTCAGTTCCAGCAGCAGACGCTCATGGTTGTGCTCGACCCGGCGCATGTACTGAGCCAGCGTCGGCACGCGCGTGCCCGCGAACTCGGGGCCGAACCAGCTGCCCGCGTCCAGACGGGCGATCTCGGCGGCGGTGAAGTCCTTCACCTTCCAGGGCGCGCGGTCGGGGTAGAGCTCCTCGGCATTGGTGGTGCGCTTGAGGCTGTCGTCGTGGATCACGACGAGCTTGCCGTCCTTGGTGCGCTGGACGTCGTTCTCCACCCAGCGCAAACCGAGCGCGGCCGCCTTGTCGATGGCGGGCAGGGTGTTCTCGGGGGCGTAGGCCGAGGCGCCGCGGTGCGCGATGACCACGGGGGGCTCGTCGGCGGCGGCATGGGTGCCGGACGCGGTGAACAGGAGGATGGCGCTGGCCAGGAGCGCGGTGGTCGTGGCGGCAAGTGCGCGCGCGTGCATGCGGACTCCTCGCGTCGGACGATCACAGATAACGATCACAGACAGCTCAACTCTGACAGCAGAGCGTCAGCGACGGAGGAACGCAGAATGGCCACAGATTGAATGGAGTTGCTCAAGTCCGCTCACTGTGGGCGCACATCTGAGGTAAGGGCGTGTTTCTTTGCCGGAAAATCGTTCGACCATTCCGGTGGGGGCCATACTCTCTGCCTCAACCCTGGCCGCTGGTGCGCGCCCGGGAGGGGGTGCATTTCAGGAGATTCCGGGCGGAACAGGGCGGAAGGGCAGCCGCGCATGCAGGGCACGGTCGACGGATTCAGCTACGGACTCGTCACACCGGTGGTGGCCTACCTCATGGCCTGCCTCGGCGGCGCCCTCGGCCTGCGCTGCACCACTCGCGCGCTCCTCTTCGCCCACTCGTGGCGCCCGGGCTGGCTGGCCCTCGGCTCGACGGCCATCGGCTCCGGCATCTGGACGATGCACTTCGTGGCGATGATGGGCTTCACCATCGACCAGGCCCCGATCCACTACGACAAACCCATGACCTACGCGAGCCTCGGCGTCGCCGTCGTCATGGTCGGCATCGGGATCTTCATCGTCGGCTACCGGGGCGCCACCGGAACGGCGCTGTTCACCGGCGGCACCATCACCGGCCTGGGCATCGCCTCCATGCACTACCTCGGCATGGCCGGTCTGCGCTTCGACGGGCGGCTGGAGTACAACACCGTCACCGTCGCCGCCTCCGTCGTCATAGGCATGGCCGCCGCCACCGCAGCGCTGTGGGCCGCCGGGCAGGTACGCGGCTTCCTGTGGAGCGTGGGCGCCAGCCTCGTCATGGGCCTCGCCGTCAGCGGTATGCACTACACCGGCATGGCCGCCCTCAGCGTTCACCTCCACGGCACCGGCGCCCCCGGCGAGGGCGACTCGCCGGCGTCCCTGCTCGCCCCGATGCTGATCGGGCCGCTCGCCCTCCTCTGCCTGGCCGCGGCCGTGGTGATCTTCGATCCGAAGATGGCCGCGGGCCGGCTCTCCCGGCCCGCCGCCGAGCCCCGGCCCGGAGTCCCCGCCCACACGACGGCCCACCGGCCCGCCCGCCGCGCGAGCCTGAGCCCCGGCCGCGACCTGGTCCGAGACCGCTCGCGGGCCCCGCAGAACCGCTGAGCGGACCCCGTTGTCAGTGGCGGGTCGTACGGTTGATGTCATGCGGCCCGTTTCCCACATCGAACGCACGGTGGCGCCCATCGAGGTCGTCAGCCCCTACCAGCCCAACGGCGACCAGCCGGCGGCCATCGCCGACCTGGCCCGGCGCATCCAGGCCGGTGAGAAGGACGTCGTCCTGCTGGGCGCGACCGGCACCGGCAAGTCCGCCACCACCGCGTGGATGATCGAGAAGCTCCAGCGCCCCACCCTGGTGATGGCGCCGAACAAGACGCTGGCCGCCCAGCTGGCGAACGAGTTCCGCGAGCTCCTGCCGAACAACGCGGTCGAGTACTTCGTCTCGTACTACGACTATTACCAGCCCGAGGCGTACGTCCCGCAGTCGGACACCTACATCGAGAAGGACTCCTCGATCAACGAGGAGGTCGAGCGGCTGCGCCACTCCGCGACCAACTCGCTGCTCACCCGCCGCGACGTCGTCGTGGTCGCCTCCGTGTCCTGCATCTACGGCCTCGGCACCCCCCAGGAGTACGTGGACCGCATGGTCCCGCTGAAGGTCGGCGCGGAGATCGACCGCGACGAGCTGCTGCGCCGCTTCGTCGACATCCAGTACGCGCGCAACGACATGGCCTTCAGCCGCGGCACCTTCCGGGTCCGCGGCGACACCATCGAGATCTTCCCGGTCTACGAGGAGCTGGCCGTCCGCATCGAGATGTTCGGCGACGAGATCGAGGCGCTCACCACGCTGCACCCGATCACCGGCGAGATCATCAGCGACGAGCAGCAGCTGTACGTCTTCCCCGCCTCCCACTACGTCGCCGGCCCCGAGCGCATGGAGCGCGCCATCAAGGGGATCGAGAGCGAGCTCGAGGAGCGCCTGGCCGAGCTGCGCAAGCAGGGCAAGCTCCTGGAGGAGCAGCGGCTGCGGATGCGCACCACCTACGACCTGGAGATGCTCCGCCAGATCGGCACCTGCTCCGGCGTGGAGAACTACTCGATGCACTTCGACGGCCGCGCCCCGGGCACCCCGCCGAACACGCTGCTCGACTACTTCCCCGAGGACTTCCTCCTGGTCATCGACGAGTCACATGTCACGGTCCCGCAGATCGGCGCCATGTACGAGGGCGACGCCTCCCGCAAGCGCACCCTCGTCGAGCACGGGTTCCGGCTGCCCTCCGCCCTGGACAACCGGCCGCTGAAGTGGGAGGAGTTCCAGCAGCGCATCGGGCAGACGGTCTACCTGTCGGCCACCCCCGGCACCTACGAGCTGTCGCGCTCCAAGGGCGTGGTCGAGCAGATCATCCGCCCCACCGGCCTGGTCGACCCCGAGGTCGTCGTCAAGCCCACCGAGGGGCAGATCGACGACCTGGTGCACGAGATCCGCAAGCGGGTCGACAAGGACGAGCGCGTCCTGGTCACCACGCTCACGAAGAAGATGGCCGAGGACCTCACGGACTACTTCCTGGAGCTCGGCATCCAGGTGCGCTATCTGCACAGCGACGTCGACACCCTGCGCCGCGTCGAGCTGCTGCGCGAGCTGCGCTCCGGCGAGTTCGACGTCCTGGTCGGCATCAACCTGCTGCGTGAGGGACTGGACCTGCCCGAGGTCTCGCTGGTGGCGATCCTCGACGCCGACAAGGAGGGCTTCCTGCGCTCGGGCACCTCGCTGATCCAGACGATCGGCCGCGCCGCGCGCAATGTCTCCGGCGAGGTCCACATGTACGCCGACAAGATCACCCCGGCGATGGAGAAGGCCATCGAGGAGACCAACCGCCGCCGGGAGAAGCAGGTCGCCTACAACAAGGCCAAGGGCATCGACCCGCAGCCGCTGCGCAAGAAGATCAACGACATCGTCGCCCAGATCGCCCGCGAGGACGTCGACACCGAGCAGCTGCTCGGCACCGGCTACCGGGCGAAGAAGGACGGCCGCGGCACCAAGGCACCCGTGCCCTCCCTCGGCGCGCACACCACCAAGGTAGCCAAGAGCACCAAGGCGGCCAAGGGCAAGGCCAAGGAGACCGTGCCGACCGACCAGCCGGCCACCGAGCTCGCCGGGCAGATCGAGGAGCTCACCGAGCGGATGCGGGCCGCCGCCGCGGACCTGCAGTTCGAGATCGCCGCCCGGCTGCGCGACGAGGTCTCCGAGATGAAGAAGGAGCTGCGCCAGATGAAGGAGGCGGGCCTGGCCTGACGGCCGGAGTCACCCCTCCCACCCGGACCCCGGTGCGCACGCACTGTGTTGCAAGACCGACACAAAGCACGCGCCGGGGTTCGGCACTGTCAGTGCGGCTGCGTAGGGTTCTGATCAACCGCGGACTTTGCGGCAACAGGGGACTGCTCGAGAGGGGAATCAGCGCGTGACCGTCAACTTGACCAAGGGTCAGGCCATCAGTCTGCAGAAGGACGACGGTGGCAGCCTGACCGCGGTGCGCATGGGCCTCGGCTGGCAGGCGGCCCCCCGCCGCGGCCTGTTCGGCTCCCGCACCCGCGAGATCGACCTCGACGCCTCCGCCGTCCTCTTCGCGGACAAGCAGCCGGTCGACGTCGTCTTCTTCCGTCATCTGGTGAGCGACGACGGCTCCGTGCGCCACACCGGAGACAACCTCGTCGGCGGCGTCGGCCAGGGCGGTGACGACGAGGCCATCCTCGTCGACCTGCAGCGCGTCCCGGTCCACATCGACCAGATCGTCTTCACGGTGAACTCCTTCACCGGGCAGACCTTCCAGGAGGTGCAGAACGCGTTCTGCCGCCTGGTCGACGAGACCAACGGCCAGGAGCTGGCCCGCTACACGCTCGCGGGCGGCGGCGCCTACACGGCCCAGATCATGGCGAAGGTGCACCGGGCGGGCAGCGGCTGGACGATGACGGCCCTGGGATCCCCGGCCAACGGCCGCACCTTCCAGGACCTGATGCCGACCATCTGGCCGCTGCTGTAGGCGCATAACGGGGCGGGCGCGGGCGGCGCGCCACACGACACGGTGACACCGAGGGGGACTTGAGCGATGACCGCGGAGCTGGTGCGGGGGCAGAACCATCCGCTGGATCAGGTGCGCCTGGAGATCCGGGTCTCGGCCGCGGCCCCGGTCGTGGCCGCCGCGACGCTCGTCGACGAGTCCGGCACAGTGCGCGGACCGCAGTGCGTGGTCCACCCCGGCGCCCCCGCCCTGCCCGGCCTCGAAGTCCCGCGGCAGGCCGCCGCCGCCCACCGTCTCGCGGTGGACCTGGACGCCGTCCCGGACGCCGTGCACCGCGTCAACGTAGTGATCGCCCTGCCCACGGGCACCGGCGGCCCGGACCGCTTCGGCGCGGTCGCCGCCCCGTTCGTCGCGGTCACCGGCCTCGACGGCGGGGAGGTCGCCACCTTCACCCTCACCGGCCTGGACGCCGAGTCCGCGGTCATCGCCCTGGAGCTGTACCGCAGACAGGGCGCCTGGAAGGTCCGCGCGGTCGGCCAGGGATACGCCGGAGGGCTCGCGGAACTCCTCGCCGACCAGGGCCTGGCCGAGGCCCGGCAGCTGGCGAACGGCATCAACGAGGCGGTGGCACAAGGGCTCACCCGCTCCGTCCAGGCGCCGCGCCTCCCGGACGGCGCGCCCACCCGTCAGACGGCGGCCCCGATACAGGGCGGCCTCGCCGCTCAGGCGGACCCGGCCACCGCCGGCGGCTCGGCTCCGCAGGGCGGCCCCGCCCCGCAGGGCACGCCGGGGGCCGTACCTCCGCAGCCTGCCGGCGTTCCCCCGCAGACGCCCGGAGTCGCGGGGGAACCGGCCGCCGTGACGGACCGGCCGGCGCCCGCCGTATCGGAGCGGCCGTCGGCCGCCACGGGTGGCCCGATCGACTACACCCACCCCGGGCGGCGGCACACCGCCCCGCCCCCGCCCCCGCCGAGCGCACCGGCCCCGCCGCCCGGGCAGCCCGCCCAGCCCGTCGCCGGTGACGCGACCGGCTGGACGATGGACGAGCGGCTCTACAACCAGGTGTGGGGCATGTTCGAGGACTTCGCCCGCACGGCCGCCGCCTGTCGCAGCGCCGTCGATTTCGCGGAGACCCGGCAGGAGCAGGAGCTCGACCGGATCCTGTCCGACCCCCGCAGCCGGATCGGCGGCCAGGGGGACGCGGCCCGTGAGGAGGCGCGTGTCCGCTACGGCGCGCTCGTCGAGCAGGCCCGGCAGGCGTTCGACCGGGACGTGGCCCAGCTGATGGCCGAGGCCGAGGTCGTGGAGCCCGCCCTGCCGCCCGCGTACGCCCGCTGGGACAGCCCGGTCTGGCACGGCTACCGGATGCCGATGGAGATGCCGATGGCGTTGCGTCTGGGCGATCTGACCCTGCCCGAGAGCGACCGGCTGCGCATCCCGATGCTCGTGCGGCTGCCGCTGGAGCGCGGCCTGTGGATCGACAGCGGGCGCGTGGCGTCGCCGGCGGGGGTCTTCACCGACGACCACGACAGGCGACGGCTGGCCATGGAGGCGGCGGTCGCGCATGCCGCGCGGCTGCTCGCCGCGCATCCTGCGGGGGAGTTCACCGTGCACGTGATCGACCCGGCCGGTGCGGCGGCATCCGCCCTGGCGCCGCTGACGGACACCGGCGTGCTCGCCGGGCCGCCGGCCGTGGGCGCCGCCGGTGTGGCGGACGTGCTGGGCCGGCTGACGCAGCGCGTGGACCTGGTGCAGATGGCGGTGCGCGGAGGCGCGGCCGACTCCCTGCCGCCCGGCTTCGACACCGCCCAGCAGCTGCTGGTGGTCAACGACTTCCCGCACGGCTTCGACGACCGCGCCGTGACCCAGCTGCGCTACCTCGCCGACGAGGGGCCCTCCGTCGGGGTGCATCTGATGATGGTCGCCGACCGTGAGGACGCCGCCGGTTACGGTCCGTTGCTGGATCCGCTGTGGCGGGCCCTGCTGCGGCTGACTCCGGTGCCCGACGACCACCTGGCCGACCCGTGGGTCGGGCACGCCTGGACGTACGAGCCCGCGCTCGTGCCGCCCGGCAGTCAGGTGCTCCGTCAGGTCCTGACCCACGTGTCCGCCGAACGCACCAAGTACGCGTAAAGCGCCTCCCACCAGTGATTTTGGCCTTTCCTTTGCCTATCGCTTTACCTTTCCTTGGTGATTCGGTACTGTTGACGGCACGGAGGGGAGTACTCCCTGTCGCTGCGGCGTTCCCGTCAATACGGATCACCACTGATCCCGGGGCGCCGGCCCGTTCGCGGGTGGAAGAGACCTCCGGTAGCGAAGACGCCGGCTACGTGCCGTGATGACTGCCGGAGGTGCAGTGGACGTTTCGATGACCCTGTGGGTCCTGACCATCGTGGGCCTCGCCGCCCTGATCACGGTCGATTTCTTCATCGGCCGCAAGCCGCACGACGTGTCCGTCAAGGAAGCCGGGATCTGGACGGTCGTCTGGATCGCCCTCGCGGCGCTCTTCGGACTCGGCCTGTTCGTCTTCGGCGGCGGACAGCCCGCCGGCGAGTTCTTCGCCGGTTTCATCACCGAGAAGTCGCTGAGCGTCGACAACCTCTTCGTGTTCGTCCTGATCATGGGGAAGTTCGCGGTCCCGTCGCAGTACCAGCAGCGGGTGCTCCTCGTCGGTGTGCTCATAGCCCTGGTCCTGCGGGCCGTCTTCATCGCCGCGGGTGCCGCGATCCTCGCCAGCTTCTCGTGGGTCTTCTACCTCTTCGGGGCCTTCCTGATCTGGACCGCCTGGAAGCTCATCCAGGAGGCCCGAGCCGACGAGGAGGACGAGGAGTACGAGGAGAACAAGCTCCTGAAGGCCGTCGAGCGCAGGTTCGGTGTCGCGGACCGCTATCACGGCACCAAGCTGTGGCTCCGGCAGAACGGCAAGCGGGTCATGACCCCGATGCTCGTGGTCATGCTCGCGATCGGCACCACCGACGTGCTGTTCGCCCTGGACTCCATCCCCGCGATCTTCGGTCTGACCCAGGACCCGTACATCGTCTTCACGGCCAACGCCTTCGCGCTGATGGGCCTCCGGCAGCTGTACTTCCTCATCGGCGGCCTGCTGAGGAAGCTGGTGCACCTGAGCTACGGCCTGTCGATCATCCTGGGCTTCATCGGCGTCAAGCTGGTGCTGCACGCGCTGCACGAGTCGGGCGTCCATGTGCCGGAGATCAGCATCCCGGTCTCCCTCGGGGTCATCGTCGCCGTCCTGTTCGTCACGACGCTCACCAGCCTGCGGGCCTCCCGCAAGCAGGCGGCCGTCGAGGCGGCGGAGCAGCACAGCGCCGAGGCCCCGAAGGACAACGTCCAGGCCTGACAGCGGCGGCCGGTCGCTTCCGACACGGCCGGCCACGCCTGACAACGCCGGCCGGCCGCGTCGGACCACCGCGGCCGGTCCCGCATGACGACCGCGGCCCGCCCCGCCCGTCGGGTGCGCCCCTCCGTACCTCACCGACGGCGACCGAGAGGAGACGCCCTATCCGGCGTAGCAAGAACCCCACCATCCCGACTCCGACCCCGGAAGGCGCCGGACCGGTGCACGCACCGGATCACCGGAATGCGAAGCCCGGCCCCCTCTGTGACGATCGGCCCATGATCGCTCGGCTCAGGTCGCTCACCGCCCAGTGGACGTCCCTCGTGCCCGTCCTCGCGGTCGTGCTGCTGGTCTTCACCTGGGGACGCGACATGCCCGGCGCGGTCGTCGCTCTGATGACGGTCGTCCTCGCCGGATCCGTTCTGGCCGCCGTACACCACGCGGAGGTGGTCGCCCACCGGGTCGGCGAACCCTTCGGATCGCTCGTCCTCGCCGTCGCCGTCACGATCATCGAGGTCGCGCTGATCGTCACGTTGATGGTCGACGGTGGCGACAAGTCCGCCACCCTCGCCCGGGACACGGTGTTCGCCGCCGTGATGATCACCTGCAACGGCGTCGTCGGACTCAGCCTGCTCGTCGGCTCGCTGCGCCACGGCACCGCGATCTTCAACCCGGAAGGCACCGGCGCCGCCCTCGCCACGGTGGCGACCCTGGCCACGCTCAGCCTGGTGCTCCCGACGTTCACCACGAGCAAGCCGGGACCGGAGTTCTCCACGGCACAGCTCACCTTCGCCGCGCTGTCCTCCCTGATCCTGTACGGGCTGTTCGTGGCGACGCAGACCATGCGACATCGCGACTACTTCCTCCCGCTCACCCGGGACGGCCAGGTCATCACCGAGGACGACCATGCGCAGGTTCCCACCGCCCGGACCGCGAAGATCAGCCTGAGCCTGCTGGGCCTCGCCCTGATCGGAGTGGTGGGTCTCGCCAAGGGGGTGTCGCCGACGATCGAGAAGGGCGTGGCCGCCGCCGGGCTCCATCACGCTGTCGTCGGCGTGATCATCGCGCTGCTGGTACTGCTGCCCGAGACCATCGCCGCGCTGCGCTCCGCGCGCCGCGACCGGGTGCAGACCAGCCTGAACCTGGCCCTCGGTTCCTCCATGGCCAGCATCGGCCTGACCATTCCCGCGGTCGCCCTGGCGTCCGTCTGGCTGTCCGGGCCGCTGGTCCTCGGCCTCAACTCCCTCCACATGGTGTTGCTGGCCCTGACCGTGGTGGTCGCCTCGCTGACCGTCGTGCCGGGCCGGGCCACACCGCTCCAGGGAGGCGTGCACCTGGTGCTCTTCGCGGCATATCTGGAGTTGGCGATCAATCCATAGTGCCGGCGGCCGGGCTGACGACCGGCGGCACCGGTACGGGGCGGGTCTCCGGCAGCAGGGCGAAACAGCCGAGGCTGAGCAGGGCGATCCCGGTCAGATACGCGCCGACGCCCCACGGCACCCGGCCGTCCTGCCCGGCCAGAGCGGTCGCCACGATCGGGGTCAGCGCGCCCCCGAGGACCCCGCCGAGGTTGTAGCCGACCGCCGCGCCGGTGCAGCGAACCCGCGGCTCGTACAGCTCGGGCAGGTAGGCGGCGATGACGGCGAACATGGTCACGAACGCGATCAGAGCGCCCGCGATGCCGAGGAACATCGCCAGCGGCTCGCCCGTGGCGAGCAGCGCGACCATCGGGAACATCCACAGGGCGGAGGCCGCGCACCCCGTCAGACACAGTGGCCGCCGCCCGAAACGATCGCCGAGCATCGCCGCCAGCGGCGTCAGCGCGCCCTTGAGCACCACGGCCGCCATGATGCAGCCCAGCATCACGGGGCGGCCCACCCCGAGCCGCTCCGTCGCGTAGGCCAGCGACCAGGTCGTCACGGCGTAGAAGATCGCGTATCCGGCGGCGAGCGCACCGGCCGTGAGCAGCACCAGCCGCCCGTGATGGCGCACCAGCTCGGCGAGCGGCACGCGCGCGTGGTCGTCGATCTCCAGGAACCGGGGGCTCTCGGCGAGCGACGACCGCAGCCACAGCCCTGCTAGCGCCGGCACACCCGCCGCCCAGAACGGCACCCGCCATCCCCAGGTGGCGAACTCGGCGTCCGTGAGCACCGCGGAGAGCGCCAGTACCATCGCGTTGGCGAGCAGGAACCCCACCGCCGGCCCCACCTGCGGGAAGCTCGACCACAGTGCGCGGCGCGCCGGCGGGGCGTGCTCCGCGGTGAGCAGCACCGCACCGCCCCACTCGCCGCCGAGCCCGAGCCCCTGCAGGAACCGCAGGGCGACCAGCAGCAGCGGGGCGACGGCGCCGATCGTGCCGTATGTCGGCACACAGCCGACCCCCACCGTCGCCACGCCCGTCAGCAGCAGGGAGGCCATCAGCACCGGACGCCGTCCGTGTCGGTCCCCGATGTGCCCGAAGAGCACCGAGCCCAGCGGGCGGGCGACGAATCCCACGCCGAACGTCGCGAAGGCGGCCATGGTCCCCGCCAGCGGTGAGAAGGCCGGGAAGAACAGCGGGCCGAGGACCAGAGCGGCCGCGGTCCCGTAGACGAAGAAGTCGTAGAACTCGATGGCCATGCCCGCGAGCGAGGCGACCGCGAGCCGTGGCATGGACGGTGTCCTCGCGCTGCGTACGTCGTGCATGCCGCGTCAACCACCCGCGCTCACCCACGGTTACGGGGCGCGTGGGGGCACGGGGCTCTCGGCGGGCGACGGTGATGCGCCGGGAGAGGGAGTGAGTGCGGGGGAGGGCCCGTCGGCGGGCCGGGGCACCGTGATAGACCGAGGAGCGAGCAGCGGCCCCGCCGGGCCGCCGACCCCGAACGGACCGGAGGAACCGTGCCCCGCACCCTGGCCAACGCCCCGATCATGATCCTGAACGGCCCCAACCTGAACCTGCTCGGGCAGCGCCAGCCGGAGATCTACGGCTCCGACACGCTCGCCGACGTCGAGGCGCTGTGCGCCAAGGCGGCTGCCGCGCACGGCGGCACGATCGACTTCCGGCAGTCCAACCACGAGGGCGAGCTGGTCGACTGGATCCAGGAGGCACGGCTGAACCACTGCGGGATCGTCATCAACCCGGCCGCCTACTCGCACACCTCGGTCGCGATCCTCGACGCCCTCAACACCTGCGACGGCCTGCCGGTGATCGAGGTGCACATCTCCAACATCCACCAGCGGGAGTCCTTCCGGCACCACTCCTACATCTCGGTGCGCGCCGACGGCGTCATCGCCGGGTGCGGCGTGCAGGGGTACGTCTTCGGCGTGGAACGGGTCGCCGCTCTGGTGGGCGCGGCACAGGCCGACGCGTAAGCCCCGCCGGCCATGGCGGGGCGCCCCTTACCGGATGCCCGGCCGGCCATCGGCGTCCGGCGGTTCCTACAGCCGCCCCGCCTCCACGATCCGCCGCAGGAAACGCCGGGTGCGCTCCTGCTGCGGGTCGCCGAAGACCTCCTGCGCTGTGCCGCGTTCCAGGACGACCCCGCCGTCCAGGAAGCACACCTGGTCGGCGACGTCGCGGGCGAACCCCATCTCGTGGGTGGCGAGGACCATGGTCATGCCCTCGTCCTTCAGTCCGCGCACCACGTCGAGCACCTCGCCGACCAGTTCCGGGTCGAGGGCTGCGGTGATCTCGTCGAGCAGGAGCAGCCGGGGCCGTACGGCCAGGGCGCGCGCGATCGCCACGCGCTGCTGCTGGCCGCCGCTCAGCCGGTCCGGGTAGGCGCGTGCCTTGTCGCCGAGCCCGAGTCGCTCAAGCAGCTCACGCGCGTGTGCCTCGGCGCCGGCGCGGGAGACGCCGTGGACGCGGCGCGGGGCGAGGGTGATGTTGTCCAGCACGGTCATGTGCGGGAAGAGGTTGTACGCCTGGAAGACGACGCCGATCCGGCGCCGCACCGCGTCCTGGTCCACCCGAGGGTCGGTGATCTCCTCGCCGTCCAGCCAGATCGCGCCGTCGTCGATCTCCTCCAGCAGGTTCACGCACCGCAGCAGGGTCGACTTCCCGGAGCCGGAGGCGCCGATCAGCGCGGTCACCGTATGCGGTGCGACCTCGAGGTCGACGTCCCGCAGGACCACCGAGCCGCCGAAGGTCTTGCGGACGGCCTCCATGCGCAGCACGGGCGCGTCGCTCACAGGGAACCTCCTTGTGCCCGCTGACGGTCCATCCGGGCCGTCACCCAGTCCGTGAGGCGGGTCATCGGGATGGTCAGGGCCACGAAGACCAGCCCCGCGACGATGTACGGCGTGTAGTTGAGGCTGCGGCCGACGATGATGTCCGCGGCGCGTACGGCGTCCACGGCGCCGCCGATCGACACCAGGCCGGTGTCCTTCTGCAGGGACACCAGGTCGTTCAGCAGGGGCGGCACCTGGCGGCGCACGGCCTGTGGCAGCACCACGTACCGCAGCGCCTGACGGTTGCTCAGGCCCAGGGAGCGGGCGGCGGCGCGCTGGGAGGGATGGACGGACTCGATGCCGGCGCGGAACACCTCGGCGACGTACGCGGAGTACGTCAGCGTCAGCGCCGTACCGCCGAGGAGGACCGGATCGACACTGACGCCCTGCAGCCGCAGGGCCGGCACACCCAGGACCACGATCATCAGGTTGATGATGAGCGGCAGCCCGCGGAAGAAGTCCGTGTACGCCGCCGCGAGCACCCGCAGCGGGAAGAACACCGGGCCACGCAGTGTGCGGGCGATGGCGATCAGCATGCCGAGGACGAGCACCGCGGCCCCGCAGACCAGCAGCAGGCGCACGTTCAGCCACAGCCCGTCGAGCACCTTGGGCAGCGCCTCACGCGCGTACCGCGCGCTGAAGAACGTCTCCTTGGTGCGCGGCCAGCCGGGCGCGCTATCGACGACCATGTAGAGCAGGACGCCCGTGACGAGCGTGGAGAGCGCCGCGACGGCGGTGGCGCGCCGGGCGCGGATGCGCCGGAAACGCTCCCGCTCCAGCCGGCGCCGCGACGGGGTGTACCCGTCGGGCAGGCCGTCGCCGGAACCGCTGCCGGAGTCCTCTCCCGACTCCTCCTTCATGACGGTCATCGCGGCTCCGTCACTTCAGCACCGGCGCGTCGACCGCGTCGGAAAGCCACTGCTGCTCGAGCTTCGCCAGCGTGCCGTCCTTGCGCAGGGCGTCCACCGCGGTGGTCACGCACGGGGTGAGCGCGCTGCCCTTGTCGAGCACGAGGCCGAACTGCTCCGGCGCGGCGCCCTGGTTCTCGAACTGGCCGACGATCTCCGCGTCCGTCACCTCGGCGGAGGTGATGTAGAAGGCGGTGGGCAGGTCGACGACGATGGCGTCCACCTGACCGTTCTTCAGCGCGGACTTGGCCTGGTCGTTCTTGGCGTACGCGGCCGCCGGCCGGGTGGGCCGCACCACGTCGTCGATGTAGTTCAGGCTCGTGGTGCCGACCTGGGCGCCCAGCTTGAGGCCCTTCAGGTCGGCGATGCTCTTCGCCTTCGCGGCCTTGCCTTCCTTGAGCGCGATGACCGCCTGGCGAACGTCGTAGTAGCCGGACGAGAAGTCCACGGCCCTCTTGCGCTCGTCGCTGATGGAGACCTGGTTGATGTCGAAGTCGAAGGTCTTCTCGCCGGGCGCGAACGCCTTGTTGAACGGCACGCTCTGCCACACCACGGCGTGCGTGCCGTAGCCGAGCCGCTGCGCCACGGCGTAGGCGACCGCCGACTCGAAGCCCTTGCCGTTCGCGGGCTTGCCGTCCTTGAACCACGGCTCGTAGGCGGGGTCGTCGGTGGCGACGGTGACCTTGCCCGGCGTCTTCGTGGCCAACTTCCCGGGGGCGCAGGACGATCCGCCGGCCGACCCCGACGGCTTGGCCGTGGCGTCCCCTTCCGGCTGCGGCGCGCAGCCGACGGCGGTGGCGAGGAGGGCTACGGAGGCGGCGGCGACGGCGCCGCGCACGGCGCGGAGGGCAGGGTGCATGGCGGGAGAGTGGCAGCGATCACCGCGTTTGTCGAGGTCACGCCCACACCTGTCCGCATGGTGGGAACGGGTGTTGCAGTCTCGTGAACGGCCCCGCGTGCACGGCGTTCACGCGGGGCGCGCGGACCTTCGGCGCAACCCTCCGCCCGTCACCAGCCGCGCGCGTGCCACTCCGGCAGATGCGGCCGTTCCGAGCCCAGCGTGGTGTCGTCGCCGTGGCCCGGGTAGACCCAGGTCTCGTCGGGCAGGACATCGAAGATCTTGGTCTCGACGTCGTGGATCAGGCTGGCGAACGCCTTCGGGTCCTTGCGGGTGTTGCCCACGCCGCCGGGGAAGAGGCAGTCGCCGGTGAAGACGTGCGGATGCCCATGGGGGTCGTCGTAGACGAGCGCGATCGAGCCGGGCGTGTGGCCCACGAGGTGGCGGGCGGTCAGCTCCACCTGCCCGACCCGGACGGTGTCGCCGTCGTCCATCAGGACGTCGGTGGCCACGGGGATGCCCTCCGCGTCGTCGCGGCCCGCGTAGGTCCGGGCGCCGGTGGCCGCCACGACCTGGGCGAGCGCCTGCCAGTGGTCGGGGTGGCGATGGGTGGTGACGACGGACGCGATGCCGTCGTCACCGATCGTGCCGAGCAGCGTGTGGGCGTCGGCGGCCGCGTCGATCAGGAGCTGTTCGTCCGTGGCCCGGCAGCGCAGCAGATAGGCGTTGTTGTCCATGGGGCCGACCGCGATCTTGGTGATCATCAGGTCCTTCAGCTCGTGCACGTCCGCCGGGCCGCCGACCGTCACCTGTCCGCTGTACGTCATGACCGTCAGCCTATCGCCGGGACGCCGCAGGAGAACGCCGGAGCCGCTCCCTACAGGGGCGGCAGGCCCGGCAGCGCGCCGCCGTCCACGCTGAGCGCGGCCCCGTCGCGACGCCCGGCCAGCCAGCCCAGCAGGTCGGCCGGCTCGCCGGAGACGGTGACCTCGGCGTCCGCGCCCTCGGTGCCCGTGGCCTGGGTGCCGGCGCCTTCCCGATCACCCCGTCCGGTGCGCCACACGCGCGTGCCGTCCGTGATCCGGGTCGCCGGCACCTCGGGGTGGCCGCTGAACCGGGCCGCGAGGAAGTCGATCTCCCGCTCGGTGAAGTCGGCCGGCAGGTCCTCCAGCTCGTAGCCGATCCCCAGGTCCACGTGGTGCAGCTCCACCTCGGCCCAGCGCCGGAACGGCACCCGGGCGGCGGCGTCGGTCACGCCGTTGCGCAGTTCGACCGTCCGCGACCAGTCCTGGGGCGCCGCACCGGCCGCCTGGAAGCGCGCGCCGCTCTCGCGCAGATCGGCGAGCTGGGCGTCCAGGGCACGCGGCGCGTCCCGCTGGATGTCGGCGTCCCGGGCCTCGGCGGAGACGTACATGGGCCGGCCCTCGAGGACGTTCACGAGGGCGTCGGCGTTGCGGGCGATGTGAGCCAGGACATGTCCGCGACTCCAGCCGGGCAGCCGTGACGGCTCGGCCACCGATGCGTTGTCCAGTTCGGCGACTGCGCTGAGCAGTCGGTCGGTGGCGCCACGTACAGACGCCAGGTCATGCGCGTGATCAATCATGGTGCTGACATTAGCCGCGCCACACCTTCGGGTGAAGTCGGCGAAGCAGTGCTGTAATTCGAATGCACGTGCTATATGGTCGGTCGTGGCGTCGGGCATGCTGGAGAGCCGGGGTTTGTTGGCAACACATGAATCCGACCGGCGTTGTCAGTGGCTCCCCCTAGTCTGGGAAAGACGGGGGCCCCGCCCCTGTCACTTCTCTCAAGAAAGGTGCGGACCGGCGTGGCCGACCGTCTCATCGTCCGTGGCGCGCGCGAGCACAACCTGAAGAACGTCTCGCTCGACCTGCCCCGTGACTCGCTCATCGTCTTCACGGGCCTGTCCGGGTCGGGCAAGTCCTCCCTGGCCTTCGACACGATCTTCGCGGAGGGCCAGCGGCGCTACGTGGAGTCGCTCTCCTCGTACGCGCGCCAGTTCCTCGGCCAGATGGACAAGCCGGACGTCGACTTCATCGAGGGACTGTCCCCGGCCGTCTCCATCGACCAGAAGTCGACCTCGCGCAACCCGCGCTCCACGGTCGGCACCATCACCGAGGTCTACGACTACCTGCGTCTGCTGTTCGCGCGCATCGGCAAGCCGCACTGCCCCGAGTGCGGCCGTCCCATCACGCGCCAGTCGCCGCAGGCCATCGTCGACAGGGTGCTGGAGCTGCCGGAGGGGAGCCGCTTCCAGGTGCTCTCGCCGCTGGTGCGCGAGCGCAAGGGCGAGTTCGTCGACCTCTTCTCCGACCTCCAGGCCAAGGGCTACTCCCGCGCGCGCGTCGACGGCGAGACGATCCAGCTCTCCAGCCCGCCCACGCTGAAGAAGCAGGAGAAGCACACCATCGAGGTGGTCGTCGACCGCCTCACGGTGAAGGACTCCGCCAAGCGCCGCCTCACCGACTCCGTGGAGACCGCCCTCGGGCTGTCCGGCGGCATGATCGTGCTCGACTTCGTCGACCTCCCCGAGGACGACCCCGAGCGCGAGCGGATGTACTCCGAGCACCTGTACTGCCCGTACGACGACCTGTCCTTCGAGGAGCTGGAGCCGCGCTCCTTCTCCTTCAACTCGCCCTTCGGCGCCTGCCCCGAGTGCACCGGCATCGGCACGCGCATGGAGGTCGACCCGGAGCTGATCGTCCCGGACCCCGACAAGAGCCTCGACGAGGGCGCCATCCACCCCTGGTCGCACGGTCACACCAGGGACTACTTCGACCGTCTGGTCGGCGCGCTCGCCGACGCCCTCGGCTTCCGCACCGACATCCCCTTCGCGGGCCTGCCGCAGCGCGCGAAGAAGGCCCTGCTCCACGGCCACAAGACGCAGATCGAGGTCCGCTACCGCAACCGCTACGGGCGCGAGCGCGTGTACACCACGCCCTTCGAGGGCGCGGTGCCCTTCGTCAAGCGCCGGCACAGCGAGGCCGAGTCCGACGCGAGCCGTGAGCGCTTCGAGGGCTACATGCGCGAGGTGCCCTGTCCCTCCTGTGAGGGCACGCGCCTGAAGCCGGTCGTCCTCGCGGTCACGATCATGGAGAAGTCGATCGCCGAGGTCTCCGCGATGTCGATCAGCGACTGCGCGGACTTTCTCGGACGGCTCAAGCTGACCGCCCGCGACAAGAAGATCGCCGAGCGGGTCCTGAAGGAGGTCAACGAGCGGCTGCGGTTCCTCGTCGACGTCGGCCTGGACTACCTCTCGCTCAACCGCGCGGCCGGCACCCTCTCCGGCGGCGAGGCCCAGCGCATCCGGCTGGCCACCCAGATCGGCTCCGGCCTCGTCGGCGTCCTGTACGTCCTCGACGAGCCGTCCATCGGCCTGCACCAGCGCGACAACCACCGGCTGATCGAGACCCTGGTCCGGCTGCGCGACATGGGCAACACGCTCATCGTCGTCGAGCACGACGAGGACACCATCAAGGTCGCCGACTGGATCGTCGACATCGGCCCCGGCGCCGGTGAGCACGGCGGCAAGGTCGTGCACAGCGGCTCCCTGAAGGAACTCCTCGCCAACAAGGAGTCGCAGACCGGCCAGTACCTCTCCGGCCGCAAGGCCATCCCGCTGCCCGACGTGCGCCGCCCGCGCGACCCGTCCCGGCAGCTCACCGTGCACGGCGCCCGCGAGAACAACCTCAAGGACATCGACGTGTCCTTCCCGCTGGGCCTGTTCACGGCGGTCACCGGCGTGTCCGGGTCCGGCAAGTCCACCCTGGTCAACGACATCCTCTACACCCACCTGGCGCGCGAGCTGAACGGCGCGCGAGGCGTTCCCGGGCGGCACACACGCGTGGAGGGCGACGACCTCGTCGACAAGGTCGTGCACGTCGACCAGTCGCCGATCGGCCGCACCCCGCGCTCGAACCCCGCGACCTACACCGGCGTCTTCGACCACATCCGCAAGCTGTTCGCCGAGACCACCGAGGCGAAGGTCCGCGGCTACATGCCGGGCCGCTTCTCCTTCAACGTCAAGGGCGGCCGCTGCGAGAACTGCGCGGGCGACGGCACGATCAAGATCGAGATGAACTTCCTCCCGGACGTCTACGTCCCGTGCGAGGTCTGCCACGGCGCCCGGTACAACCGGGAGACCCTGGAGGTCCACTACAAGGGCAAGTCCATCGCCGAGGTCCTGAACATGCCGATCGAGGAAGCCATGAACTTCTTCGAGGCCGTCCCGGCGATCAACCGCCACCTCAAGACGCTGAACGACGTCGGCCTCGGCTACGTCCGCCTCGGCCAGTCCGCGACCACCCTGTCCGGCGGTGAGGCGCAGCGCGTCAAGCTCGCCAGCGAGCTGCAGAAGCGCTCCACCGGCCGTACGGTCTACGTCCTGGACGAGCCGACCACCGGTCTGCACTTCGAGGACATCAGCAAGCTGCTGAAGGTGCTCTCCGGCCTGGTGGAGAAGGGCAACACGGTCATCGTCATCGAGCACAACCTCGACGTGATCAAGACCGCCGACTGGCTCGTCGACATGGGCCCCGAGGGCGGCGCCGGCGGCGGTCTGGTGGTCGCCGAGGGCACGCCCGAGGAGGTCGCCGCGGTCCCGGCCAGCCACACCGGCAAGTTCCTGCGGGAGATCCTCGACGCGGACCGGATCAGCGACGCCACCGTGCCCGCGGCACGCCGGAAGACCCCGGCGAAGACGCTGGCGGCGGCAGCGGGGACCCGCAAGACCGCCACCAAGGCGGTCGGCAGCGCGGCCGCCAAGAAGACGGCGGCCACGGCCAGGAAGACGGCCGCGGCGAAGACGACGCGCTCGCGCAAGGCCTGACGCTCGCCCACCGACGGGCGGTGCCTCAGCGGAGCTCCTCCGCAGGGGCGCCGCCCGTTGCCGTTCCGGCCGCCTTGAACGCTGCCGGGCTCTCGCGGGGCCACACACCGGGGCGGCGGGCGCCGGTTCTCAGGCGTGGGGCCGGTCAGTCCTCCAGCTCCCGGGCGTACGGCGGCTCCGCGCCCGCCCGGGAGCAGGTGACCGCCGCCGCGCGGGCCGCGTACCGGAGCAGCTGCTGCCAGCCGTCGGGGCCCAGGGTCGCCAGGGCGCTGGGGGAGAGGGCGTCGCGGGCGGCCAGACCGTGCAGCAGGGCCGCGTTCACCGTGTCGCCCGCGCCGATCGTGTCCACCACGTCCACCGTCTCACCGGGCACGGTGTGCACCGCGCCGTCCGCGGTGAACGCGGTCAGACCGTCGCCGCCCTGTGTGATCACCACGGCCGACGGACCGGCCGCCAACCACTCCCGGGGGGTGCCGCCCAGCCACAGGGCGTCCTCCTCGGAGAGCTTGAGCAGTGTCACGGAAGGCAGCCAGCTCTTGAACCGGGCCCGGTAGGCGTCCGCGTCGGGGATCAGCCCCGGCCGGATGTTCGGGTCGAGGGCGGTGAACACGCCCTGCGCTGCCGCGGTCCGCATCAGCTCCTCGTACGCGCTCGCCCCCGGCTCCAGCACCAGCGAGCACGTCCCGAAGGACACCGCCCGGGTCCCGGCCGGCAGCGCGGGCGGCGTCGAGAAGAGCCGGTCGGCGGTGCCCTCGACGTAGAAGGAGTAGGCGGCCGAACCGCCCGGGTCGATCGTGGCGACGGCCAGGGTCGTCGGCTCGGAGCCGCGCTGTACGGCGGAGACGTCGACCCCGGCCGCGCGCAGCCCGTCGAGCAGGGCCTCGCCGAAGGCGTCCCGCGACACCCGCGAGCAGAAGGCGGTGGGGGAGCCCAGCCGCCCCAGGGCGACCGCCGTGTTGTACGGCCCGCCGCCCAGCGCCGGCCGGAGGGCGGCGAGGGCACCCGTGCCCTGCGGTACCAGGTCGATCAGGGCCTCACCGGCGACGACGATCATGCGACGGGTTCCTCTCTGGGCTCTTCGGTGCAGGACTTTCATGCGCACGGCTGTTCAGGGCAGCCGCACGAGGTGCGGTGGACGAAGGAACAGGGCAGCCGCACGGTCCGCGCGGGCCGCTCCGGCTGCGCGAGCCGCTCCAGCAGCACGCGGACGGCGGTGGCGCCCAGCTCCCTGCTGGGCTGGGCGATCGCGGTCAGGCGGGGGGAGAACACGTCCGCCCAGGCGAAGTCGTCGAAGCAGCCCAGTGCGATGTCGTCGGGCACGGTCAGGCCCCGGGCGCGCAGGGCACGCAGGGCGCCGATGGTCATCGCGTTGTTGGCGCTGACCAGAGCGGTGGGCGGCACGGCGAGCGCCAGCAGCTCGGCGGTGGCCCGCTCGGCACCGCCGGCCGCGGAGTCGCCGTGGACGACGAGCCGCTCGTCGTAGGGCAGAGCGGCGGCCGCGAGACCGTGCCGGTAGCCGCTCATCCGCTCCCGGGTGGTGCTGAGCCCGGGCAGCCCGGCGACCAGGCCGATACGGCGGTGCCCGAGCTCGGCGAGATGGGCGACGAGCCGGGCGGTCGGCGCCGTGTTCTCGGCGTACACCTGGTCGAAGCGGAAGGCCGGGTCCGTCGGGGCGTCGACGGCCCGGTCGAGGAAGACGGCGGGAACGGCGTGGCGGGCGAGGTAGCCGACCAGGCCGTCGGGGCGGGCCGACGGCGCGACGATCACACCGTCGACGCGGCGCTCGTGCAGCAGTTGCACCACGCGGCGCTCGTGCCCGGGGTCGTCGTGCGGATCGGCGATCAGCAGGCTGTAGCCCTCCTCCAGCGCGGCCGCCTCGACGCCCTGGAGGATCTCGGTGAAGTACGGGTTGCTGATCGCGGAGACCGCGAGGCCGATGGAGCGGGTACGGGAGGTCACCAGCGAGCGGGCCAGGGTGTTCGGGGTGTACCCGAGCTCGTCGATGGCGTCCAGCACCGCCTGGCGGGTCTGCGGAAGCACCGGCCGGGTGCCGTTCAGGACGTGCGAGACGGTCGCGACGGAGACGCCGGCCGAGCGCGCGACATCGGCCATGGTGGGCATGCGAGGGGTTCCCTTCCCGGCTCTCGGTACGGACCTGGGAGGGAAGCTATCCGATCCCAGCCCCAGACGTAAACGTTTACGCAAGCGTTTACGTCACCCTTCCGGGCCGCGTTCCGACGTCCCACGGCCAGGGAGCCCACGGACCTGGGCCCCGATCAAGGGCGGTATCGTGCAGCACGCAGCACCGTCCGACCCTGTGGAGAGCCTCATGTCCGGCAGCCCGGTCCCCAGCCGCCGCACCCTGCTGAAGGGTGCCGCCGCCGTCCCCGCCGCCGGCCTGGGCCTCGCGGCCTGCTCCGGACCGTCCGAGTCCGAGGGACCCGTGGACGTCGGCCCCGAGACCGAGGTCCCCAAGGGCGGCGCGAAGCTGGACCGCAAGCACAACGTGGTGGTCGGACGCGACTCCGCCGGCACGCTCAAGGCGTTCAGCACGATCTGCACACACGCGCAGTGCCCCATCGCCAAGCTGGACGGCACGACGCTGACCTGCACCTGCCACGGCAGCCAGTTCGACGCCACCACCGGCAAGGTGCTGCACTCCCCGGCCACCGAGCCGCTCAAGGAGCTGCCGGTCCAGGTCAAGAACGGCCGGATCGTGGCGAACCCGTCGGCCTGAGACCCCGGACGGCCGCGTCGGAACGCCGCCGCGTCCGACGCCCCCGGGCACCCGGCCGGCGTTGTCCACAGCCGCGCCGCGCTGTCACTGCACGCCAGTAGGGTGTGAGACATGGCCGACCCCTCCAGCTACCGCCCCAGGCCGGGTGAGATCCCGGACTCCCCGGGGGTGTACCGGTTCCGTGACGAGCACCGCCGGGTGATCTACGTCGGGAAGGCGAAAAGCCTGCGCCAGCGCCTGGCGAACTACTTCCAGGACCTGGCGAACCTGCACCCCCGCACCCGCTCGATGGTGACCACGGCCGCGTCCGTGGAGTGGACGGTGGTGTCCACGGAGGTCGAGGCGCTGCAGCTGGAGTACTCCTGGATCAAGGAGTACGACCCGCGCTTCAACGTGAAGTACCGCGACGACAAGAGCTACCCCTACCTCGCGGTGACGATGAACGAGCAGTTCCCGCGGGTGCAGGTGATGCGCGGTCACAAGAAGAAGGGCGTGCGCTACTTCGGCCCGTACGCACACGCGTGGGCCATCCGCGACACCGTCGACCTGCTGCTGCGCGTCTTCCCGGTGCGCACCTGCTCGGCCGGCGTCTTCAAGAACGCCTCCCGCACCGGCCGTCCCTGCCTGCTCGGCTACATCGGCAAGTGCTCCGCCCCCTGCGTCGGCCGGATCGCCCCCGAGGACCACCAGGAGCTGGCCGAGGAGTTCTGCGACTTCATGGCCGGCCGCACGGGCACCTACCTGCGTCGTCTGGAGAAGCAGATGATGGAGGCAGCCGAGGAGATGGAGTACGAGCGGGCCGCCCGTCTGCGGGACGACATAGGGGCCCTGAAGAAGGCCATGGAGAAGAACGCGGTCGTGCTCGCGGACGCGACCGACGCCGACCTCATCGCCGTCGCCGAGGACGAGTTGGAGGCGGCCGTGCAGATCTTCCACGTGCGCGGCGGACGCGTGCGCGGCCAGCGCGGCTGGGTCACCGACAAGGTGGAGGAGGTCACCACCGGCGCCCTCGTCGAGCACGCCCTGCAGCAGCTCTACGGCGAGGAGAGCGGGGACGCCGTACCAAGGGAGGTCCTCGTCCCGGCGCTGCCCGACCCGCTGGAACCGGTGCAGGAGTGGCTGACCGGCCGCCGAGGGTCGAACGTGTCGCTGCGCATCCCGCAGCGCGGCGACAAGAAGGCGCTGATGGAGACGGTGCAGCGCAACGCCCAGCAGTCGCTCGTGCTGCACAAGACCAAGCGCGCCTCAGACCTCACCACGCGCTCGCGCGCGCTGGAGGAGATCGCCGACGCGCTGTCCCTCGACAGCGCCCCGCTGCGGATCGAGTGCTACGACATCTCGCACCTGCAGGGGCAGGACGTCGTGGCCTCCATGGTCGTCTTCGAGGACGGACTCGCCCGCAAGAGTGAATACCGCCGCTTCCAGATCAAGGGCTTCGAGGGCCAGGACGACGTCCGCTCCATGCACGAGGTGATCAGCCGCCGCTTCCGGCGCTATCTCGCCGAGAAGGAGCGCACCGGTGAGTGGGCCGACGAGAACGGCGACGGTGACGGCGGCGTCGACGGGGCGGACAGCCTCCCCGAGAGCCCCGGTGAGGCGAACGGCCTCAAGGACGAGGAAGGCCGCCCCAGGAAGTTCGCCTACCCGCCCCAGCTCGTCGTCGTCGACGGCGGGCAGCCGCAGGTCGCGGCCGCCAAGCGGGCCTTGGACGAGCTGGGCATCGACGACGTGGCCGTGTGCGGCCTCGCCAAGCGGCTGGAGGAGGTCTGGCTGCCGGACGACGACGATCCGGTGGTCCTGCCCCGCACCAGCGAGGGCCTCTACCTGCTGCAGCGCGTCCGTGACGAGGCGCACCGCTTCGCGATCACCTACCAGCGCAGCAAACGGGCCAAGCGGTTCCGCGCCAGCCCCCTGGACGACGTGCCGGGCCTCGGCGAGACGCGCAAGCAGGCCCTGCTGAAGCACTTCGGTTCGCTGAAGAAGCTGCGCTCCGCCACCATCGACCAGATCTGCGAGGTCCCCGGCATAGGCCGCAAGACGGCCGAGACGGTCGCCGTGGCCCTCGCCCAGGCGTCCCCGGCCGCACCCGCCGTGAACACGGCGACCGGAGAGATCATTGAAGAGGAACCCGGCACCATGGGTTCCGGCGGGGAACCCGTGACGACGGGCGCCCCGGACGAACGACGGGGGCAGGAGACATGACCGTGAACAAGCACGACGAGCAACAGGGCCAAGGCGGAGACGGAGCACACGTGAGTACGGGCACGAATGGCGAGACGCCCGGGGTCCCCGACGCGGCCATCCCCGAGCTGGTGATCATCTCCGGCATGTCCGGAGCGGGCCGCTCGACCGCGGCCAAGTGTCTGGAGGACCTCGGCTGGTTCGTCGTGGACAACCTCCCGCCCGCGCTGATCCCCACGATGGTGGAGCTCGGCGCGCGCTCGCAGGGCAACGTCGCGAGGATCGCCGTCGTCGTCGACGTACGCGGCCGGCGCTTCTTCGACAACCTGCGCGAGTCCCTCGCCGACCTCGACAGCAAGGGCGTCACCCGGCGGATCGTCTTCCTGGAGTCCTCCGACGAGGCGCTGGTGCGCCGCTTCGAGTCCGTGCGCCGCCCGCACCCGCTGCAGGGCGACGGCCGGATCGTCGACGGCATCGCCGCCGAGCGCGAGCTGCTGCGCGAGCTGCGCGGCGACGCCGACCTGGTGATCGACACCTCCAGCCTCAACGTGCACGAGCTGCGCGCCAAGATGGACGCCCAGTTCGCCGGCGACGAGGAGCCCGAGCTGAGGGCCACCGTGATGTCCTTCGGCTTCAAGTACGGCCTCCCGGTCGACGCCGACCTGGTCGTGGACATGCGGTTCCTGCCCAACCCGCACTGGGTGCCCGAGCTGCGCCCGTTCACCGGGCTCAACGAGGAGGTCGCCGCCTACGTCTTCAACCAGCCCGGGGCCAAGGAGTTCCTGGACCGCTACACCGAGCTGCTGCAGATGGTCGCCGCGGGCTACCGGCGCGAGGGCAAGCGCTATGTGACCATCGCCGTCGGCTGTACCGGCGGCAAGCACCGCTCGGTGGCCATGTCGGAGAAGCTCGCCGCGCGGCTCGCGGCCGAGGGTGTGGAGACGGTGGTCGTACACCGGGACATGGGACGGGAATGACGCGACGTACTCCGCGGCTGAGCCGGCTGCGCCGGGTCATGCCGGAAGGGCGTGCGAGCCGGCCCGTCGAGGTCCGCGGCGCCCGCCCGCGCCGCCGGGGCGCCCAGCCCAAGGTGGTCGCCCTCGGTGGCGGCATGGGCCTGTCCGCCTCGCTCGCCGCACTGCGCCGGATCACCGGCGACCTCACGGCCGTCGTCACCGTCGCCGACGACGGCGGTTCCAGCGGGCGCCTGCGCGACGAGCTCGGTGTGCTGCCGCCCGGCGACCTGCGCAAGGCCCTGGCCGCGCTGTGCGGTGACGACGAGTGGGGGCAGACCTGGGCCCGGGTCATCCAGCACCGCTTCCAGTCCCAGGGCGAGCTGCACGAGCACGCGGTCGGCAATCTGCTGATCGTCGCCCTGTGGGAGCAGCTCGGCGACCACGTCAAGGCGCTCGACCTGGTCGGCAAGCTGCTCGGCGCGCACGGCCGCGTGCTGCCCATGTCGGCCGTGCCGCTGGAGCTGCAGGCGTTGGTCAAGGGGCACGACCCGCAGCGCCCCGAGGACGTGGACACCGTGCGCGGGCAGGCCACCGTGGCGCTCACGCCCGGCGAGGTGCAGTCGGTGCATCTGGTGCCGCACGACCCGCCGGCCGTGCCCGAGGCCGTCGCGGCGGTCCTGGACGCGGACTGGGTGGTCCTCGGCCCGGGCTCCTGGTTCTCCTCGGTCATCCCGCATCTGCTGGTGCCCGAACTGCTGGACGCGCTCACCCAGACCAAGGCACGCCGGGTGCTGTCGCTGAACCTCGCTCCGCAGCCCGGAGAAACCGAAGGCTTCTCACCGCAGCGTCATTTGGAGGTTTTGGGCCGACACGCCCCTAAACTCGCCCTCGACGTGGTGCTGGCCGACGAGGCCGCCGTGCCCGACCGCGACTCGCTCACCGAGGCCGCCAAGCGGCTCGGCGCCGCGGTCGAGCTGGCGCCGGTGGCGCGGACGGACGGAACTCCCCGGCACGACCCCGAGCTGCTGGCCGCCGCGTACGACCGTATTTTTCGGATGCATGGAAGGATCGGCCCATGGCGATGACGGCAGCGGTGAAGGACGAAATCTCCCGGCTTCCCGTCACCCGGACCTGCTGCAGGAAGGCGGAGGTCTCCGCCATTCTGCGGTTCGCCGGCGGCCTCCACCTGGTGAGCGGGCGCATTGTGATCGAGGCGGAGCTGGACACCGCGATGGCGGCCCGCCGGCTCAAGCGGGACATCCTGGAGATCTTCGGCCATAGTTCGGAACTGATCGTGATGGCCCCGGGCGGGCTGCGGCGCGGCTCGCGGTACGTGGTGCGGGTCGTCGCGGGCGGTGACCAGCTGGCCCGCCAGACGGGCCTGGTGGACGGCCGGGGCCGGCCGATCCGCGGGCTGCCCCCGCAGGTGGTCTCGGGGGCCACCTGCGACGCAGAGGCGGCCTGGCGGGGCGCCTTCCTCGCGCACGGCTCGCTCACCGAGCCCGGCCGCTCCTCCTCCCTGGAGGTGACCTGCCCCGGTCCGGAGGCCGCGCTCGCCCTGGTCGGCGCCGCCCGCCGGCTGTCGATCGCGGCGAAGGCCCGTGAGGTGCGCGGAGTGGACCGGGTGGTGGTCCGCGACGGCGACGCGATCGGCGCGCTGCTCACCCGGCTCGGCGCGCACGAGTCGGTGCTGGCCTGGGAGGAACGCCGGATGCGCCGCGAGGTGCGCGCCACGGCGAACCGGCTGGCCAACTTCGACGACGCCAACCTGCGCCGCTCCGCCCGTGCCGCGGTCGCCGCCGGCGCCCGGGTGCAGCGCGCGCTGGAGATCCTCGGCGACGACGTGCCCGAGCACCTCGCGGCCGCGGGCCGGCTGCGCATGGAGCACAAGCAGGCCTCCCTGGAGGAGCTGGGCGCGCTCGCCGACCCGCCGCTGACCAAGGACGCCGTGGCGGGCCGTATCCGCCGGCTGCTCGCGATGGCCGACAAGCGCGCCTCCGACCTCGGCATCCCGGGCACGGAGGCCAACCTCAGCGACGAGCTGGCCGACAACCTCGTGGGCTGACCGTCCCTCACAAACGCCGGTGGCTTGGGCCGTTCAGGTCCCAGACACCGGCGTTTGCGTGTCCGTGAGGCGCTCTTGACTCGATCATCCGGTGACATGAGCCTGGCAACCATTCGCCGCCGTGGCGAACCACTGCTAGGGGGGTTCATGAGACCCAGAGCGAGATCGATCCTCGCTGTCGGCGCGCTCCTGCTCGGCGGAGCGAGCCTCGCACCCATCGCCCAGGCACAGCCCTCACCCGCCCACGACGCGGACGAGGTCAAGGTCTTCCGCGCCGACGTGACCAGCGAGCAGGTACCCCTGCTGCTGGCCGCCGGACAGGACGCCCACGAACTCGGCGCGCGCGCCCCGCGGCACGCAAGGACCGCCGTCGAGGTCTACCTCACCGACGAGCAGGCCCACAAGCTGCGCGAGCAGGGCGTCGCGCTCACCGAGCACACCCTGCCCGCCCGCTCCGACCAACGCCTCCAGAGCGCCGCTCAGGGCGTTTTCCGGCCGTACAGCGGGCCCGGGGGCCTCAAGGAGGAGATCGTCCGGACCGCTCAGCAGCACCCCGGCCTGACCAAGGTCGTCTCCATCGGCAAGACGGTCAACGGCCAGGACATCCTCGCGCTCAAGCTCACCAGGAACGCGAAGAGGACCAGGGACGGCGCCAGGCCGGCCGTGCTCTACATGTCCAACCAGCACGCGCGCGAGTGGATCACGCCGGAGATGACGCGCCGGCTGCTCCACCACTACCTGGACCACTACGCCACCGACCGGCGCATCAGGAAGATCGTCGACTCCACCGAGCTGTGGTTCGTGATCTCGGCCAACCCCGACGGCTACGACTACACCTTCAAGGACGCGAGCACGCGCCTGTGGCGCAAGAACCTGCGGGACGTCAACGGCGACGGCGTCATCTCCACCGGCGACGGCGTCGACCTCAACCGCAACTTCCCCTACAAGTGGGGCTACGACGACGAGGGTTCGTCGCCCAACCCCACCAGCGAGACCTACCGCGGCGCCGCCCCGGCCTCCGAGCCCGAGACCCGGGCGCTGGACGCCTTCGAGAAACGCGTCGGCTTCCGGTACGCGATCAACTACCACTCCGCCGCCGAGCTGCTGCTCTACGGCGTCGGCTGGCAGGTCGCCACCCCGACCCCGGACGACGTGCTGTACAAGGCGCTCGCGGGCACGCCGGAGCGTTCCGCGATCCCGGGCTACCACCCGCAGGTCTCCTCGGAGCTGTACACCACCAACGGCGAGGCGGACGGCCACGCGGGGAACGTCAACGGCACGGCGATGTTCACCCCGGAGATGTCGACCTGCCAGACCGCGTCGGACGCCGACCCGAACGACGCCTGGAACGCGGCCGACTGCCGTTCGGTCTTCACCTTCCCGGACGACGAGAAGCTGATCCAGCAGGAGTTCGCCAAGAACGTCCCCTTCGCGCTGTCCGTCGCCGAGACGGCCGCCCACCCCGACCGCCCGTCGTCCTCGGTCGGCCTGAGCGCCGCCGACTTCACCCCGGCGCCGTTCACCACGTCGTACTCCCGGGGCGCGGACCAGGAGGTCTCCGTCGTCGTCCGCAAGTCGGTGCGGGAGAAGGAACTGAAGTACCGCGTCGACGGCGGCCGGGTGCACGACATGACGCTGCGGCCGTGGAAGGGCGGTGAGCGCTACGGCGGCGCCGACAACCTGTACTTCGACGAGTACCGGGCCACGATCAAGGACGGCGACCCGGGCGACAAGGTCGAGGTGTGGTTCACCGGCGAGACGAAGAGCGGCAGACCCACGTCGAGCGGGCACTTCACCTACACCGTCGCCGAGCGGCCCCGCGCCGACACCCTCGTCGTCGCGGAGGAGGGCGCCAGGGCCACGCAGGCGCAGACGTACGCCGACGCGCTCAAGGCCGCCGGGCACCGGGCCGTCGTGTGGGACGTGGCCACCACGGGCGCGCCCGACGCGCTGGGCGTGCTGAAGCACTTCCGGACCGTCGTGCACTACACGGGCGCCGCCGTCCCCGGCAACGCCACCCAGCTCCAGCTGCGCGCCTACCTCAACGAGGGCGGCAAGCTGATCGAGGCGGGGGAGCGGGCCGGCGGCAGCGTCGACCTCGGTGGCGGCACCCTGTCCGACGACTTCAGCCAGTACTACCTGGGCGCGTACTCGCGTACGTCGACCCTGGGCGCCACCGGATTCACCGGCTCCGGCGCATTGAACGGGTTCGCCGGCCCGCTGGCCGAGGCCCCGGGCAACCCGCTGGACAAGGCGGGGACGTACAGCGTGACCTCCGAGGAGCTGCCCGTCGGCACCTATCCGCAGTTCGCGAGCGCGGGGGCGGGCCAGTTCGCCGGGACCGTCAATCCGTACGGGCCGTACGCGGGGGCGTCGATGGCGGCCGCCGTGCACACCGACGACGCCTACAAGCGGCTCACCCGCACCATCGACCTGACCGGTGTGACCGCCGCCGAGCAGCCCGCCCTGCGCATGCGCCTGCTGTGGGACACCGAACCGGGCTACGACCACGCGCTGCTCGAGGCGCACGGCGTGGGCGCCGACGACTGGACGACGCTGCCGGAGTCCGGCGGGGCGACGAGCCGGGCCGTGCCCGAGGAGTGCGGGGGCGGCTTCTACGTCGGTGAGCACCCGTGGCTGAAGCACTACCTGACCCTGACGGCGAACGGCTGCACCGCGACCGGCACCACCGGGGCCTGGAACAGCCTCACCGGCGCCTCCAGCGGCTGGCAGCAGGTGAGCTTCGACCTCAGCGCCTACGCCGGGCGCAGCGTCGAGGTCTCACTCGCCTATGTCACCGACCCGGGCACCGGCGGGCACGGCATGCTCGCCGACGACGTGCAGCTGGTCGCCGGGGGGAGCGTGCGGGAGACCGAGGGGTTCGAGACGTCGCTCGGCGCCTGGAGGGTCGCCGGTCCGCCGGCGGGCAGTCCGGCCGTCCTGAAGGACTGGACCCGCAGCGGAGTGCTGTTCCGCACCTATGGCGCGGTCACCACCGGGGACACCGTGCTGCTGGGCTTCGGACTGGAGCACCTGACGTCCGCGGCCGACCGCGCGGCACTCCTCGGAAGGGCGTTCGCTGCCCTTCGGCGCT
This sequence comes from Streptomyces sp. NPDC049915, assembly GCF_040656475.1. Lineage (NCBI taxonomy): Bacteria > Bacillati > Actinomycetota > Actinomycetes > Kitasatosporales > Streptomycetaceae > Streptomyces > Streptomyces sp. NPDC049915. The sequence continues at coordinate 48,766 of NZ_JBFAMH010000018.1, read as the reverse complement.
GATGTTTCGAGTGGGTGACGCAGGCAACGTTGACAGATGCGGCTCCCTTTGTTCCACAGGTGAGCGCAGCCCGTCTCAGGGGTGCACGAAAAGGGGCCGCATCAGGTGAGCCGACCCGCTCACGAACGAGTGACAACGGCGTCAACAAGGGTAGGCATTTCGCAGTAAACCCGGGCGAATCCATCGCCGATCCACGTGGTCCGTACCCCTACCGGCGGGTACGGACCGCCTGCCCGCGTATGTGGCATCTCGATGTCACTCCGGGGGTCTCGGAGAGGTAGGGTCGGGGGTGGTCGGGGACATCCCAAACAGAGCTCGCCGGCTCCGCATGGCCGGCGTACCCAGCGAGGAGATCGGTTCGTGACGATCCGCGTAGGCATCAACGGGTTTGGCCGCATCGGTCGGAACTACTTCCGCGCACTGCTTGAGCAGGGCGCCGACATCGAGATCGTGGCTGTCAATGACCTGGGTGACACCGCGACCACCGCACACCTGCTGAAGTACGACACCATCCTCGGCCGCCTCAAGCAGGAGGTCACGCACACCGAGGACACCATCACCGTCGGCGGCAAGACCATCAAGGTCCTGTCCGAGCGCAACCCCGCCGACATCCCGTGGGGCGAGCTGGGTGTCGACATCGTCATCGAGTCGACGGGCATCTTCACCAAGAAGGAAGACGCCGAGAAGCACATCGCCGGCGGTGCCAAGAAGGTCATCATCTCCGCCCCGGCGAAGAACGAGGACGTCACCATCGTCATGGGTGTCAACCAGGACACCTACGACCCGGCGAACCACAACGTCATCTCCAACGCCTCCTGCACCACCAACTGTGTGGCGCCGATGGCCAAGGTCCTCGACGAGAACTTCGGCATCGTCAAGGGCCTGATGACGACGGTGCACGCGTACACGAACGACCAGCGCATCCTGGACTTCCCGCACAGCGACCTGCGCCGCGCCCGTGCCGCTGCCGAGAACATCATCCCCACCACCACCGGTGCCGCCAAGGCCACCGCCCTGGTGCTGCCGCAGCTCAAGGGCAAGCTGGACGGCATGGCCATGCGCGTCCCGGTCCCGACCGGCTCGGTCACCGACCTCGTCGTCGAGCTGTCCCGCGAGGTCACCAAGGAAGAGGTCAACGCCGCCTTCCAGAAGGCCGCCGAGGGCGAGCTCAAGGGCATCCTCGAGTACACCGAGGACGCGATCGTCTCCTCCGACATCGTCAACGAGCCGGCGTCCTGCACCTTCGACTCCTCCCTGACCATGGTCCAGGAGGGCAAGAACGTGAAGGTCATCGGCTGGTACGACAACGAGTGGGGCTACTCCAACCGCCTCGTCGACCTCACGGTCTTCGTCGGCAACCAGCTCTGATCGCCTCTTTGTAGGCATCTCGATGCGCCAGCAGGGCTCGGTCGGTGCGCACCGTCGCGCACCGGCCGGGCCCTGACGCACGTACAGGACCGGCCCCCTTTACGATCACGGAGCACCACGAGCCCTCCTCAGGAGAGTCCCCAGCAATGAAGACGATCGACGAACTTCTCGCCGACGGCGTGAGCGGCAAGCGGGTCTTCGTCCGCGCCGACCTCAACGTGCCGCTCGCCGACGGCACCATCACCGACGACGGCCGTATCCGCGCCGTACTGCCCACCGTCAAGGCCCTGGCCGACGCGGGCGCCAAGGTGGTCGTCGCCTCCCACCTCGGCCGCCCCAAGGGCACGCCGGACCCCGCCTTCTCCCTCGCCCCGGCCGCCACTCGCCTCGGGGAGCTCCTCGGCGGCGACGTCGCCTTCGCCACGGACACCGTCGGCGACTCCGCCGAGGCCACCGTCGCGGGCCTGACCGACGGCCAGGTCGCGGTCATCGAGAACCTGCGCTTCAACGCCGGTGAGACGTCCAAGGACGACGCCGAGCGCGCCGCCTTCGCCGGGCAGCTCGCCGCGCTCGCCGACGTCTACGTGGGCGACGGCTTCGGCGCCGTGCACCGCAAGCACGCCTCCGTCTTCGACCTGCCGAAGCAGCTCCCGCACTACGCCGGCTACCTCATCGCCACCGAGGTCGGCGTCCTGAAGAAGCTCACCGAGGACGTGAAGCGGCCCTACGTCGTCGCCCTCGGCGGCGCCAAGGTCTCCGACAAGCTCGCCGTCATCGACCAGCTCCTCGGCAAGGCCGACCGCCTCCTCATCGGCGGCGGCATGGCGTACACCTTCCTCAAGGCCAAGGGCTACGAGGTCGGCATCTCCCTCCTTCAGGAGGACCAGGTTCCGGTCGTCAAGGAGTACATGGAGCGCGCCGAGAAGAGCGGCGTCGAGCTGGTCCTGCCGGTCGACGTGCTGGTCTCGACGGAGTTCCCGGACCTGAAGACCAAGGCCCCGGCGACGTTCACCACCGTCGGCGCCGACGCCATCCCGGCCGACCAGGAGGGCCTGGACATCGGCCCGAAGACCCGAGAGCTGTACGCCTCGAAGCTCGCCGACGCCGCGACCGTCTTCTGGAACGGTCCCATGGGCGTCTTCGAGCACCCCGACTACGCCGAAGGCACCCGGGCCGTCGCCCAGGCCCTCGTCGAGTCCAAGGGCTTCACCGTCGTCGGCGGCGGTGACTCCGCCGCCGCCGTGCGCACGCTCGGCTTCGACGAGAACGCGTTCGGCCACATCTCGACCGGCGGTGGCGCCTCCCTCGAATACCTCGAGGGCAAGACGCTCCCCGGCCTCGCCGCACTGGAGGACTGACCCCGTATGACCACTCGCACGCCGCTGATGGCGGGCAACTGGAAGATGAACCTCAACCACCTCGAGGCCATCGCGCACGTCCAGAAGCTCGCCTTCGCCCTGGCCGACAAGGACTACGAGGCCGTAGAGGTCGCCGTCCTGCCGCCCTTCACCGACCTGCGCTCCGTGCAGACTCTGGTCGACGGCGACAAGCTGAAGATCAAGTACGGCGCCCAGGACATCTCGGCGCACGACTCCGGCGCCTACACCGGTGAGATCTCCGGCTCGATGCTGGCCAAGCTGAAGTGCACGTACGTGGCCGCCGGCCACTCCGAGCGCCGCCAGTACCACCACGAGACCGACGAGATCGTGAACACCAAGGTCAAGGCCGCCTTCAAGCACGGCCTGACCCCGATCCTGTGCGTCGGCGAGGAGCTGGACGTCCGCGAGGCGGGCAACCACGTCTCCCACACCCTCGCCCAGGTCGAGGGCGGTCTGAAGGACGTCCCGGCCGAGCAGGCCGAGTCCGTCGTGATCGCCTACGAGCCCGTGTGGGCCATCGGCACCGGCAAGGTCTGCGGCGCCGAGGACGCCCAGGAGGTCTGCGCCGCGATCCGCGGCAAGCTCGCCGAGCTGTACTCGCAGGAGCTGGCCGAGAAGGTCCGCATCCAGTACGGCGGTTCCGTCAAGGCCGGCAACGTCGCCGAGATCATGGCCCAGGCCGACATCGACGGCGCCCTGGTCGGCGGCGCCTCGCTCGACGCCGACGAGTTCGTCAAGATCGTGCGCTTCCGCGATCAGTGAGGCGAGCTGTGAGTATGCGGTGACGGCGTTTCGTCGTACCCTTGCGGGGGCCGGAGGATGTCCGCCGGCCCCCGTCGTCCATCCGATTCCGAGGAAGTTGGTCCAGCCGTGGTTCTGGGGTTCTCGATCGCCCTGATCGTCTTCAGCCTGTTGCTGATGCTGCTGGTGCTGATGCACAAGGGCAAGGGCGGCGGCCTCTCCGACATGTTCGGCGGCGGCGTGCAGTCCTCCGTCGGCGGCTCCTCGGTCGCCGAGCGCAACCTCGACCGCATCACCGTCGTGGTCGGCCTGCTGTGGCTCGCGTGCATCATCGTTCTCGGCATGGTCATGAAGTCGAACAGCTGACGGCACGCATCACGCGCATCACGCACATTCCGATACGTAAGGCCCCATGGTCGGTACGCGCCGCGGAGCGCGGCCTATCATGGGGCTTGCGTCTGCGTGCCGGGGGGCTGTAACTCCCCTCACTGGACGCGCGTTGGGCCTTACGTAAACTGAGGCGCTCGCGGCGAAGCGAAACGCCGACTAGCTTCGCGGCACCATCACGCAGGGAGTTACGACCGTGGCAAGTGGCAACGCGATCCGAGGTAGCCGGGTCGGGGCTGGGCCGATGGGCGAAGCCGAGCGCGGCGAGTCCGCGCCCCGGCTGCGCATCTCCTTCTGGTGCTCCAACGGGCACGAGACGCAGCCGAGCTTCGCCAGCGACGCGCAGGTGCCCGACACGTGGGACTGCCCGCGCTGCGGCTTCCCGGCCGGACAGGACCGGGACAACCCGCCTGACCCGCCGCGCACCGAGCCGTACAAGACGCACCTGGCGTATGTACGCGAGCGGCGCAGCGACGCGGACGGTGAGGCGATCCTCGCCGAGGCGCTCGCCAAACTGCGGGGCGAAATCTAGGACTTGACGACCGGCCGGGCGCCTCGGGGGCGCCCGGCCGGACGTGTGTGCCGCCCCGGCGGTCGCCTCCCTGACACCGGCGCGCCATCCGGACGTACCCCTTGTTGCGCCGGACGACCACGCCACGACGGCTCGTGCCGCGCGGTGATCGAATAGGTTGGGACCGCTGGGACAGGTACGAAAGAAGGCTGACGTCGGACATGAACGCAGACGGCCGCACGAGGCTCCACCGGACACCCGAATGGGCCGCGCTCGCCAAGCACCGCGAAGAGCTGGCCAAGACGCATCTGAGGGACTTGTTCGCCGCCGATCCCGGGCGCGGCACCGGGTACACGCTGCGCGTCGGTGACCTCCACATCGACTACTCCAAGCATCTGGTCACCGACGAGACCCTGCGCCTGCTGCGCGAGCTGGCCGCCGCGGCGGACGTGTTCGCCCTGCGGGACGCCATGTTCCGCGGCGAGAAGATCAACGTCACCGAGGGCCGGGCGGTCCTGCACACCGCGCTGCGCGCCCCGCGGGACGCCGTCGTCGAGGTCGGCGGGGAGAACGTCGTACCGCAGGTGCACGCCGTCCTCGACCGGATGAGCGACTTCGCCGAGCGGGTGCGCTCCGGGGAGTGGACCGGTCACACCGGCAGGCGCATCCGTCATGTCGTCAACATCGGCATCGGCGGCTCGGACCTGGGTCCCGCGATGGCCTACGAGGTGCTGCGCGCCTACACGGCGCGGGACTTGACCTTCCGTTTCGTGTCCAACGTCGACGGCGCCGATCTCCACGAGGCCGTCCGCGACCTGGACCCGGCCGAGACGCTGTTCATCGTCGCGTCCAAGACGTTCACCACGATCGAGACGATCACCAACGCCACGTCCGCGCGGGCCTGGCTGCTGGACGCGCTCGGTGACGAGGCCGCGGTCGCCCGGCACTTCGTCGCGCTGTCGACGAACGCCGGGAAGGTCGCCGCGTTCGGCATCGACACGGCCAACATGTTCGAGTTCTGGGACTGGGTCGGCGGGCGGTACTCCTACGACTCCGCGATCGGCCTGTCGCTGATGATCGCCATCGGCCCGGACCGCTTCCGGGAGATGCTCGACGGTTTCCGCATCGTCGACGACCACTTCCGCACGGCGCCGCCCGAGGCCAACGTGCCGCTCCTGCTCGGGCTGCTGGGCATCTGGTACGGCAACTTCCACGGGGCCGAGTCGCACGCGGTGCTGCCGTACTCGCACTACCTGTCCAAGTTCACGGCGTATCTGCAGCAGCTGGACATGGAGTCCAACGGCAAGTCGGTGCAGCGCGACGGGCAGCCGGTGCAGTGGCAGACCGGGCCTGTGGTGTGGGGGACGCCCGGCACCAACGGACAGCACGCGTACTACCAGTTGATCCACCAGGGCACCAAGCTGATCCCGGCGGACTTCATCGGGTTCGCCGAACCGGTGGCGGAGCTGAGTGACCGCCTCAAGGTGCAGCACGACCTGCTGATGGCCAACTTCTTCGCGCAGACGCAGGCGCTGGCCTTCGGCAAGACGCCCGAGGAGGTGCGCGCGGAGGGGGTGCCGGAGGAACTGGTCGCCCACAAGTCGTTCCGGGGCAACCACCCGACGACCACGATCCTCGCGCGCGAACTGACGCCGTCGGTGCTGGGCCAGTTGGTCGCGCTGTACGAGCACAAGGTGTTCGTGCAGGGCGCCGTGTGGAACATCGACTCCTTCGACCAGTGGGGTGTGGAGCTGGGCAAGGTCCTGGCCAAGCGGATCGAGCCGGCGCTGACGCGGGGAGCGGACGTGGCGGGCCTGGACGCGTCGACGAAGAACCTGGTGTCCGCCTACCGCGCACTGCGCCGGCGCTGACCCCCGATCGTCTGAGCGCGGAGGCCGTACGCCCCTACGCCACCGCGCTCAGCGTGTCCGCCAGGCGCCGGCGCGCCGCGCGTGCCGCCGGAAGCGCGGCCAGGGCCACGGCACCCGCCGTCGCGGTCGCCGACAGCAGGAGCAGGACCGTCGGCGACGGGGTCTGGGCGATGCCCGCGCCGATGCCGCTCGTCGTGCCCTGGGTGTCGACCAGCCAGTGGGACAGGGGGACGCCCAGCGCCAGCGCCGCCACGACCGCCGTGAGGGTGGTGAGGGCCGTCGCCGTGACGGTGATCGTCGTGATCTGACGCGGGGAGAGGCCGATCGCCTTCAGCGCGAGCAGGTCCGGCTCGCTCTCGCGGACCGTGGCGCCGATCGCGGTGAGGAGTTCGACGACCCCGATGAGGGCCAGGATCGCGATCAGGCCCGCGACCACCCCGCGCAGCGGCGACAGGCCGTCCGCCGGGTTCGTCACCCGGTGGACGTCCAGGTGGCCGTGGGCCGCCGTCGTCAGCGAGGCGGCGACCGCGCCGGGGTCGGCGCCCTCGCGCAGCCGGAGCTGGTACAGGCTCGGGCGCAGGTCCGGGTCGTTCTCGCGGAGGGTGTCCAGGGACGTGGAGATGACCCGGCCGGCGTTCTCCGGCTCGATGCTGCGGCCCACGATGTGCAGGATCTGCGGCTGGTCGCCGACGGTCATACGGACCCAGTCGCCGACGCGGACGTCCAGCAGGTCCAGCAGACCCTGACCGGCCACCGCCTCGTCCGGGCCGTGCGCGGCGCGGCCCTCGGCGAGGGTGTAGGGGTAGGGCGAGGCATGGGTGCCCAGGCCGCGCAGCGCGATCGTCGCCGTCTGGCCGGGGACCAGCGCCGCCACCTCGACCCCCGGGTAGGCCGCGGCGACCTGCGGGGTGCGGGCGAGCAGGGTCCGCGTGGCGGTGTCGGTCATGCTCGCGTCCGTGCGGACGGTCAGCGCCGCCGGCAGGCCCATCCGCTCGGGTGCGCTGTGGAAACGGTCGATGGTCGTCCAGGCACCCAGCGCCACCACGATCAGCAGCAGCGGCAGCGTCAGACGGGCGATCGTCGCGGCGCTGCGCGGGCCCCGGGTGAACGCGCGGTGCCAGCCCAGGACCAGGCCGGGCGGCATGCCGAGACCCAGGGCCCGGCGGGCCGGGCCCGTCAGCCGGCCGGCCGCCGGGGCCGCCGGGCGCGGTACCGGCACCGGCGGGACCCGCCCCGCCCGCCAGGCCGCGAGCCCGGTGACCGCGGCGATGAACAGCACCGCCGCGACCGGCACCCCGATCAGCGCCGCGGTGTGACCGGGCAGGCCCTGCCACACGCCGACCGCGTCCCCCAGCCGGCCCGGCACGCCACTGCCGACGCCCTGCACCAGCACGGCGGCGGCCACCGCGCCGAGCAGGGCGTAGGCCACGTGCTGGAGCAGGAAGATCCGTACCACCTGGCCGGGGGTGAAGCCGATCGCCTTCAGCACCGAGATGTCCCGCAGATGGCCGCGGATCCGCGTGGCCAGCGCGCCGTGCACCGCCAGGCCCGCGGCGAGCAGCGCGCCGAGGCCGAAGAGCCCCAGCACCTGGCCCAGCAGCCGGGTGTCGCCCTGCGCCTCGGCCCGCGCCTGCTGCCAGGTGGCGACCTCGCCGACCGTGCCGGCGCCGAGCGCGGTCACGGCCCGCTGCACGGCGTAGTCCGTGTCGCCCGGGTCGGTCAGCCGCAGGCCGACGACCCGGCCGTACGGGGAGTGGAGTGCGGCCGGTGGCGCCCAGACCAGGCCGGGCCGCTCACCGGGGCGGTAGCCGGGCTCGGCGCTGTCGGCGATGCCGACGACGGTCAGCGTGCGGCGGGTGCCGGGCACGGTCAGCGTGTCCCCGGGCTCGGCCAGCAGCGCGTGGGCGAGCCGGCTCTCCAGCACCACCCCGTCGGGGTCCGCCGGCCGCAGCCACTGCCCGGAGGTGAGCAGCGGGCGGCCCACCGAGGGGCGGCCGTCCGTGGCGCGCAGTTCGACCGCGGCGCGGGTGCCGCGGGCGGCGACGGTGACCGGCTCGGTGGCGTAGGGGCCGGCGACGGAGGCGACACCGTCGAGTGCGGGGAGCCGGTGGGTGTCGGCCGTGGCGGTGGTGTGCAGCCACACGTGGGCGCCGCGGGACTGGGTGAAGACCCGCTGCCAGGGGTTGGTGGCGTACCCGAACAGGGCCGTGGCCAGCAGCAGCGACGCGACGATCCCCGCGGTGGCCAGCACGATGAACAGGGCCTCGCCGCGGTGCGCGCGCAGATCGGAGTGCGCCCAGCGCAGAGTCGCTCGCACCGCCGTCAGCTCCCTGCCCCGACGAGCCCGGCCCGCGCCCCGGCGCCGTGTCGCGCACGTCCGTTCACCGGGATCATTCCGTCAGCTCCAGTACGCCCGAGGTGCCGCGCCCACGGGCCGGCGGGGCGCCGTCCAGGGTCGCGTCGTCCACGATCCGGCCGTCGAAGAAGCTGATCACCCGGTCCGCGGCGCTCGCCAGCCGGGCGTCATGGGTGACCAGCACGATCGTCTGGCCGCGCTGGTGGAAGCGGGACAGCAGCCGCATCACCTCACGGGTGCCCTTGCTGTCCAGGCTGCCGGCGGGTTCGTCGGCCAGCAGCAGCGGCGGGTGGTTGACCAGGGCCCGGGCGAGGGCGACGCGCTGCTGCTCGCCGCCGGACAGCTCGCCCGGCATGCTGCGCTCCTTGCCGGCGAGACCCAGCTCGCCCAGCAGCTCCTCCCGCTCGGCGCGGGCCCGCTTCGGCGGCACTCCGGCGAGCAGCGCGGGCAGCTCCACGTTGTCGGCGACCGACAGGTTGGACACCAGGTTGAAGAACTGGAAGACGATGCCGATGCGCTTGCGCCGCTCCACCGCCCAGCGGGCCTCGCTCCAGGTGTCCGTGCGGGCCTCGCCCAGCCAGACGCTGCCCTGATCCGGCCGCTGCAACCCGCCCAGCAGGTGCAGCAGCGTCGACTTGCCGGCGCCGGACGGGCCGGTGACGGCCACGAACTCACCGGCCGCGACGCTCAGGTCGACGCCGCGCACGGCGTGCGCGGGGGCACCCTCGCCGTGGTGGGTCTTGACCAGCCCCTCGGCGCGCAGCACGGGAGCCGAAGTCTGCGTGCTCTCGCTCACTCCAGCTCCTCCAGTTCTTCCTGACACCGCTCCAGCCAGTCCAGGTCGGCCTGCAGATGCAGCATCGCGCCCTCGATCAGCAGATGGGCTACGCGGTTCTCCCGGCTCTCCGCCGCCGCCAGCTTCGACAGGCTCCGCATGGTGTTGAGGTACTGGCGCCGCTGGCGGTTGATGAGGGCGATCTGGTCGGCGAGACCGGTCTGCGGGGCGAGCGCGAGCTTCATGAAGAACTCGTCCCGCACCCGAGGCTCGTCCTCGGTGTCCTCGAACCAGGTGCTCAGCGCCTCCCGGCCGGCGTCGGTGAGGTGGTAGATCTTTTTGTTCGGCCGACTGGACTGCTCGACCTCCTCGCCCTCGATCAGCCCTTGCTTTTCGAGACGGCCGAGGGTCACATAGATCTGGCCGATGTTCGGCTGAGGGTACGCGGAGCCGAGCAGTTGCTCAAGGTCCTGCTTCAGCTCGTAGCCGTGGGCCGGACCACGGGCCAGGAGTGCCAGGAGGGGCAGGCGCACGCCGTCAGTCCTCCTGTCTCGCCCAATGTGCTCCAGGCCCTAGTATCGCGCATTACCTAACAGGTATACATGGCCTCTGACCCCGGGCAAAGATGCCCGTGGCCGGTGTACAGGGAGGAACCTATGCGGTGGATACGCGCCGCCGGTAGGGGCCTCCTCGTTCTCGCCGTCGTACTCACCGGTTACGTCGCCTCCGGAGCCCGCGCCGACGAGGGGCCCGCGGCCGGCCGAGGGCCGCTCACGCTGGCCACGGCCGGGGATCTCACCGGCTACCTCGGCCCCCTTCTCCAGGGCTGGAACCGCACTCACCCCGGCGAGAAGGTCACGCTCGTCGAGCTGCCCGACTCCGCCGACGAGACCCGCGCCCAGATGGTCACCGACCTGCGCGGCGGCGACCGCGGCCGGTTCGACGTGCTCAACATCGACGTCGACTGGACCTCGGAGTTCGCCGCGGCCGGCTGGATCGCCCCGCTGCCGCGCGCCCGTTTCCCGCTGCACACCTTCCTGCCGCCGGTCGTGGACACGGCCACCTACGACGGCCGGCTGTACGCGGTGCCGTACGTCACCAACGCCGGCCTGCTGCTGTACCGCAAGGACGTCCTCGCCAAGGAGGGTCTGCCCCCGCCGCGTACCTGGGCCGAGCTGGAGCGCGACGCGAAGACGATCGCACCGAAGTACGGCCTCGACGGGTACGCCGGCCAGCTCCTGCCCTACGAGGGGCTGACCGTGAACGCGGCCGAGGCGGTCTACTCGGCCGGCGGCACCATCCTCGGCGACGAGGGCGCCCGGGTCACCGTGGACTCCGCCGCCGCCCGCGAGGGCATCGGTTTCCTGGTGCGCGGCCTGCGCGAGGGCTGGATCCCGAAGGCGGCGCTGACCTACAAGGAGGAGGAGTCCAAGCAGGCGTTCCAGGACGGCCGGCTGCTCTTCCTGCGCAACTGGCCCTACGCCTACGCCGTCGCCTCCGCCCCCGGTTCCAAGGTCGCCGGGAAGATCGGCGTCGTACCGCTGCCGGGTCCTGACGGGCCCGGCACCAGCGTGCTCGGCGGGTCGAACCTGGCCGTGAACGCCCATGCCCGGCATCCGCAGTCCGCCGAGCGCCTGATCGCGTACCTGACCAGCGAGCGCGTCCAGCGCCAGGTCCTCACGCGGGGCGCGCTGCCGCCCGTACGCGCCGATCTCTACGACGATCCGGCCCTGGCGCGGCAGTTCCCGTATCTGCCGACCCTGCGCGAGAGCGTGCTGAACGCCGCGCCGCGCCCCAAGAGCCCGCACTACGACCAGGTCAGCCTGGTGGTGCAGGCGGTCGTGCACGACGCGCTGACCGGGCGCCAGACGCCCGCGGCAGCGGTACGCCGCCTGGCCCGGGAGCTGGCTGCCACCTCCCGGCGATAGTTACCTGTTAGGTAACGCGGACATCTCATCTGCTCGCAGGATGCCCTGATCTGTCCGTCTTTGCCTCGTCAACTCGGCAGTAGCTTCTGTTCTTTTCATTGACACCCTCGCGACATGGTTACATAACATGCATGCATGTTGAGTAAGTACCGCTGGTGGCGTGACGCGGTGATCTACCAGGTGTATGTCCGCAGCTTCCTGGACAGCACCGGCGACGGCATCGGCGATCTCGCGGGCGTGCGCGCCGGACTGCCGTACCTGAAGAAGCTCGGCGTGGACGGGATCTGGCTGAGCCCCTTCTACCCCTCGCCGCAGCACGACCACGGCTACGACGTCGCCGACTACTGCGACGTCGACCCGCTCTTCGGCGACCTCGCCGAGTTCGACCTGCTGATCGCCGCCGCGCGGCGCCTCGGCATCAAGGTCCTGCTGGACATCGTCCCGAACCACTGCTCCAGCGAGCACCCGTGGTTCCGCGAGGCGCTGGCGAGCGCGCCCGGCAGCCCGGCCCGCGCCCGCTTCCACTTCGCCGACGGCCGCGGCCCCGACGGCGGCGAGCCGCCCAACAACTGGCACGCGATGTTCGGCGGGCCCGCGTGGACCCGGGTCGGCGACGGCCAGTGGTACCTGCACATGTTCACGCCCGAGCAGCCCGACTGGAACTGGCGCAACCCCGAGATCACCGCCGAGTTCGACCGGGTCCTGCGGTTCTGGCTGGACCGCGGCGTCGACGGCTTCCGCATCGATGTCGCCGCCGGCCTGTACAAGCACCCCGAGCTGCCCGACTCCGACGACCCGGAGGCCGACGCCCGCACCCGCGACTCGGTCAACCCGCTCGCCTGGAACCAGCCCGAGGTGCACGAGGTGTGGCGGCACTGGCGCTCGGTCTGCGAGGAGTACGCCGGGCGCGACGGGCGCGAACGCCTCCTGGTCGGCGAGGTCTCCGTGCCCACCGCCCGCGAGCACGCGCAGTACGTGCGACCCGACGAACTGCACCAGGCCTTCTTCTTCGACCTGCTCGGCGCCCCCTGGGACGCCGACGCCTTCCGCAAGGTCATCTCCGAGGCCATGCAGGACATCGCCGGCACCGGCTCCACGGTCACCTGGGTCCTCAACAACCACGATCAGGTCCGCACCGTCACCCGCTACGGCGAACCCACCCCGCACGGCAGCGGCCTCGGCGCCGCCCGTGCCCGCGCCGCCGCCCTGCTGATGCTGGCCCTGCCCGGCGCGGCGTACATCTACCAGGGGGAGGAGCTGGGCCTGCCCGAGGTCGTCGACCTGCCCGACGACGTGCTCACCGACCCGATCTTCCGCCGCACCGGCAGCCGGGCCCGGATCCGTGACGGCTGCCGGGTGCCGCTGCCCTGGTCCGGACAGGCGTCCCCGTTCGGCTTCACCTCCGGGGCCGAGAGCGCCAAGCCCTGGCTGCCGCAGCCGGACTACTTCGCCGAGTACGCCACCGACCGGGCCCTCGCCGACACCCGCTCCTTCTGGCACCTCTACCGCGACGGCCTCCAGCTGCGCAAGGACCTCCCGCAACTGGGCGAGGGGGAGCTGCGCTGGCTGGACACCCCGCCCGGCGTGCTCGCCTTCACCCGCGGCGACGGCCTGGTCTGCGCCGTCAACTTCACCACGGCCCCGGCCGCCGCACCCGCCCCCGGCACCCCGCTGCTGTCCAGCGGCCCCTGCCCCACCCCCGGCGAACTGCCCGGCTCCACGGCCGCCTGGTGGATCGCCGACCTCTGAACCCGCCCGTTCGTTCCCCACCCTTCGAAGGACATCGACGATGATGCGACGACGTACCACCCTGCTCACCGGCTGCACCGCCCTCGTTCTCGCGCTCGGCGCCACCGCCTGCGGCGGCAGCACGCCGGTCTCCGCCGGCGGCGGCGACAAGGCGCTCAGCGGCAAGACCGTCACCGTCGCCGGTGTCTGGTCGGGCAGCGAGCAGAAGAACTTCCAGAAGGTGCTGGACGCGTTCAGCGAGAAGACCGGCGCCAAGACGCAGTTCGTCTCCACCGGCGACAACGTCTCCACGGTCGTCGGCAGCAAGATCGAAGGCGGCAACGCCCCCGACGTCGTGATGGTCCCGCAGGTCGGCGTGCTCCAGCAGTTCGCGAAGAAGGGCTGGCTCAAGCCGCTGTCGGCGACCGCCCAGCAGACGATCGGCGCCGACTACGCGCCCGTGTGGAAGACGTACGGCAGCGTCGACGGCACGCTGTACGGCCTCTACTTCAAGGCCGCCCACAAGTCCACCGTCTGGTACAGCCCCGACGCGCTCACCCAGGCCGGCGTCAAGCCGCCGACGACGTACGACGAGATGCTCAAGGCCGGGCACACCGTCTCCGACTCCGGGCGCGCCGCGTTCGCGGTCGCCGGGCAGGACGGCTGGACCCTCACCGACTGGTTCGAGAACATCTACCTCTCCCAGGCCGGACCCGAGAAGTACGACGCCCTCGCCGCTCACAAGCTGAAGTGGACGGACGCGAGCGTGGTCAAGGCGCTGGGGACGCTCGGCAAGCTGTTCAAGGACAAGCAGCTCATCGCCGGCGGCCAGAAGGAGGCCCTGAACACCGACTTCCCCGGCTCGGTGGAGAAGGTGTTCGGGCCCAAGCCGCAGGCCGGCATGGTCTACGAGGGCGACTTCGTGGCCGGCGTCGCACACGACCAGTTCGGCAAGAACATCGGCACGGACGCGAACTTCTTCCCCTTCCCCGCGGTCGACGGCGGCAAGGCCCCGGTCGTCAGCGGGGGCGACGCGGCCGTCGTCCTCAAGGACGGCAAGAACGCCGAGGCCGGCATGAAGCTGCTGGAGTACCTGGCCACCCCCGAGGCGGCGGCCGTGTGGGCGAAGGCGGGCGGCTTCCTGTCCCCGAACAAGAAGCTCGACTTCGCCCAGTACGGCGACGACGTCACCCGCGCCACCGCCAAGTCGCTGATCACCGCCGGTGATTCGGTCCGCTTCGACATGTCCGACCAGGCGCCCGCCTCCTTCGGCGGCACCAAGGGCGTCGGCGAGTGGAAGCTGCTCCAGGACTTCCTGCGCGACCCGTCCGACCCGCAGGGCACCGCCGCCAAGCTGGAGGCCGCGGCGGCCAAGGCGTACCAGGGCTGATCGACGATGACCGCCACCCTGACCACAGAGGCGGGGCCGCCCCGCACCGCGCCGCCCGCCGCCCGCGCCCGGCGGCTGAAGCGGCGCGGGCGGGTCATCGCCCTGCTGTTCGTCTTCCCGGCGCTGCTGCTGCTCGGCGCGCTCGTCGTCTACCCGGTGCTGTTCTCCGTCGGCCGCAGCTTCTTCGACGCCTCCGGCACCCGCTTCGTCGGCGGCGACAACTACACCGAGATGTTCCACGACCCGGCGACCCTCAAAGCCATCCGCAACACCACGATCTGGGTGGTGGTGGCCCCCGCGCTGCTCACCGGGCTCGGCCTGATCCTGGCCGTGCTGGTGGAGAAGGTCCGCTGGGCCACCGCCTTCAAGCTGCTGCTGTTCATGCCGATGGCCGTGTCCTTCCTCGCCGCCGGCATCATCTTCCGCCTCGCCTACGACGAGGACCCTGACAAGGGCGTCCTCAACGCGGCCGTCGTCTCCGTCCACGACGCGTTCACCGGCACCTCGACCTACCCGACGGCCCGCGTCCGCGACGGACAGGGCCTCGAGCAGGGGCGCGACGGCTCCTACCTGACGACCGCGAGCGTGCGGCCGGGACAGTCGGCGGCGCTCGGCCTGGTCGGCGTGCTGCCAGGGGACCTGCCCAAGGACGTCCGTCCCGCCTACGGGGCCGCCGCGCACACGGCCGGCGCCGACGAGGTGCGCGGGGTGGTCTACCTCGACTTCACCCCCGGCGGGGGAGGACAGCAGGGCCGCGTCGACCCCAAGGAGAGCGGCCTGCCCGGGATGAAGGTCGAGGCGGTCCGCGACGGCCGCACGGTCGCGAGCGCGACGACCGGATCCGACGGCTCCTTCCGCTTCTCGGGGCTCGACGACGGCACCTACCGGCTGAAGCTGCCGAAGGCCAACTTCGCCCCGCCCTACCAGGGCGTCTCCTGGCTCGGGCCGACCCTGGTCACCCCGGCGATCATCGGGGCGTACCTGTGGATCTGGACCGGCTTCGCCATGGTCCTCATCGGCGCCGGGCTGTCCACGCTGCCCCGCGACGCCCTGGAGGCGGCGCGGATGGACGGCGCGAACGAGTGGCAGATCTTCCGCCGGATCACCGTGCCGCTGCTCGCGCCGGTCCTCACGGTCGTCTTCGTCACCCTCGTCATCAACGTGATGAAGGTGTTCGACCTCGTCTACATCATCGCGCCCGGACCGGTGCAGGAGGACGCGACCGTGCTCGCCACCCAGATGTGGCTGGTGTCCTTCGGCGGCGGCAACAACCAGGGCCTCGGCAGCGCCCTCGGCGTCCTGCTGCTGCTCCTGGTCATCCCCGCGATGGTCTTCAACGTCCGCCGCTTCCGAAGGAGTCAGCGATGAACGTGGTCAGGCGGGGCCTCGGCAGCGCCGTGGTGCAGGCCTTCCTCGTGGTGATCGCCCTGATGTGGGTGACCCCGCTCGCGGGACTGTTCCTGTCCTCGCTCAGGTCGGCCTCGGACACGGCCAAGGGCGGCTGGTGGACGGTGTTCGCCAGCCCCGGCGAGCTCTCCTTCGACAACTACTCGGCACTGCTGAAGAACGCCGGCATCACCCAGGCGTTCTGGAACACCGTCATGATCTCGGTGCCGACGACCGTCCTGGTCGTGGTCCTGGCGGCACTGGCCGGATACGCCTTCGCCTGGCTGGACTTCCCGCTGCGCGAGCCGCTGTTCCTGCTCGTGGTGGCGCTGCTGGTGGTGCCCGTGCAGATCGGCCTGCTGCCGGTCGCCAAACTCTTCGGCCAACTGGGCCTGTTCGGCACGATCCCCGGCGTCGTCCTCTTCCACGTCGCCTACGGGCTGCCGTTCGCCGTGTTCCTGCTGCGCAACTACTTCGCCGAGATGCCGAAGGAGATGCTGGAGGCGGCCCGGATGGACGGCGGCAGCGAGTGGCGCATCTTCATCCGCCTGGTGCTCCCGGTGGGGCGCCCGGCGATCGCGTCACTGGCCATCTTCCAGTTCCTGTGGGTGTGGAACGACATGCTGGTCGCGCTGCTCTTCGCCGACAGCTCCTCCCAGCCGCTCACCGTGCAACTCCAGTCCCAGATCCGCCAGTTCGGCAGCAACATCGACGTCCTGGCACCGGGCGCGTTCCTGTCCCTGATCGTCCCGGTGGTGGTCTTCTTCGCCTTCCAGCGGCACTTCGTGCAGGGCGTGATGGCGGGGTCGGTGAAGTAGCCCCGGCCCCACCCCGAACCGACCGGGCGGAAAAGGCGCCGGGCGGACCGATGTTCCGGTCCGCCCGGCGCCCCGCGTCAACGACCCGCGCTCACGGCGACGCCGGCGGGTACAGCGACCTCGGCAGCTGGGCGGCCGCCGCCGTGTCCAGCAGCCACAGGGTGCGGGAGCGGCCCCGGGCACCCGCGGCCGGTGCCTGGATCTCGCCCGCGCCCGACAGCGCCATCGCCGCGGCCTGCGCCTTGTCCTCGCCGGCCGCCAGCAGCCACACCTCCCGGGCCGCCCGGATCGCGGGCAGCGTCAGGGAGATCCGGGTCGGCGGCGGCTTGGGCGAACCGTGCACCCCGACCACCGTCCGCTCGGTCTCCCGGACCGCCGGCAGCTCCGGGAACAGCGACGCCACGTGCGCGTCCGGGCCGACGCCCAGCAGCAGCACGTCGAACACCGGGACCGGGCCATGGTTCTCCGGGCCCGCCGCCTGCGCCAGCTCCTCCGCGTAGGCGGCGGCCGCCGCGTCCGCGTCGGTGCCGTACGGCCCGTCCGAGGCGGGCATGGCGTGCATCCGCTTGGGATCCAGCGGCACGGCGTCCAGCAGGGCCTCGCGCGCCTGGGTGACGTTGCGCTCCGGATCGCCCTCGGGCAGGAACCGCTCGTCGCCCCACCACAGGTCGAGGCGGGCCCAGTCGATGGCGTCCCTGGCCGGCGCGGCGGCGAGCGCCGCGAGGACGCCGTTGCCGTTGCGGCCGCCGGTGAGGACGACCGACGCCGAGCCGCGGGACGTCTGCGCGTCCACGATCTTCGTGATGAGGCGGGCCGCGGCGGCCTGCGCCATCAGCTCCTTGTCGTGGTGCACGACCAGCTGCGGAGTGCTCACTTCGCCGCCGCCTTCCTCGTCGGGGACTTCCGGGCCGACTTGGCGGCAGCCTTCTTCGCCGGCGCCTTCGCGGCCTCCTCGACGGGGGTCTCGACAGCGACGGCGTCCTCGGCGGCCTTGCCGGCCTCGGCGGGCTCCTCGGAGGCGGTGGCTTCCTCGGCGGGAGCCGGTTCGTCGGAGGCCGGGGCGGCGTTCAGCTTCTCCACCCCGAACCGCAGCGCGGACGCGTACGTGTCGTCCGGGTCCAGCCTGCGCAGCTCCTCCGCGATCAGCTCGGAGGTCTCCCGGCGCTTGAGCGCCACCGCACGGCCCGGCTGGCCCTCGATGGACAGCGTGGCGAGAGTGCCGTCCGCGCGGTCCAGCTTGATCGGACCGCAGTCGGTCTCCATACGGACCGCGGTCAGGCCGGGGCCGGCCGACGGCGACCGCTTCACCGGCACGTCCAGCCGGTCCGCGAGCCACATCGCCAGCAGCTCGCAGCTCGGGTTGAACTCCTCGCCCTCCACCTCGACCGCCTGGACCTCGCACGTGACCTGGTCCAGCGCGGCCGCCAGCATCGAGCGCCACGGCGTGAGCCGGGTCCAGGCCAGGTCGGTGTCGCCGGGCGCGTAGGTCCGGGCGCGCGCCGCCAGCTCCCGTACCGGCTCCTCCGCCGCGTAGGAGTCCGTCACCCGGCGCTGCGCCAGCGCGCCGAGCGGGTCGTTCGCCGGGTCGAGCGGCGCGCTCACCGGCCACCACACGACGACCGGCGCGTCCGGCAGCAGCAGCGGCAGGACCACCGACTGGGCCTGGTCGACGACCTCGCCGTACAGACGCAGCACGACCGTCTCGCCGGTGCCCGCCTCAGCGCCCACCCGCACCTCGGCGTCCAGGCGGGACTGGGTGCGGTCGCGCGGGGTGCGCGAGACCCGCTTGATGACCACCAGCGTGCGCGAGGGGTGCTCGCGCGAGGCGTCGCTGGCGGCCTTCAGCGCGTCGTAGGCGTTCTCCTCGTCGGTGACGATGACGAGGGTCAGCACCATGCCGACGGCCGGTGTGCCGATGGCACGGCGGCCCTGCACCAGTGCCTTGTTGACCTTGCTGGCCGTGGTGTCCGTCAGGTCTATCCTCATGGCCGGCGCCAGCTCCGTCCGTCCCGCTCCAGCATCTCCTCGGCCTCGGCCGGACCCCAGGTCCCGGCCTCGTACTGCGCCGGCCGGCCGTGGGCCGACCAGTACTCCTCGATCGGGTCGAGGATCTTCCAGGACAGCTCGACCTCCTCCGTGCGCGGGAAGAGGTTGGCGTCGCCGAGCAGCACGTCCAGGATCAGACGCTCGTACGCCTCCGGGCTGGACTCGGTGAAGGACTCGCCGTAGGCGAAGTCCATGGACACGTCCCGGATCTCCATCGAGGTGCCCGGCACCTTCGACCCGAAGCGGACCGTCACGCCCTCGTCCGGCTGGACCCGGATGACGACCGCGTTCTGGCCGAGCTCCTCCGTCGCCGTGGTGTCGAAGGGGGAGTGGGGAGCGCGCTGGAAGACCACCGCGATCTCGGTGACCCGGCGGCCGAGCCGCTTGCCGGTGCGCAGATAGAAGGGGATGCCCGCCCAGCGGCGGTTGTCGATACCGAGCTTGATCGCCGCGTAGGTGTCGGTCGTGGAGCCGGGGTCGATGCCCTCCTCCTCCAGATAACCGACCGCCTGCGCGCCGCCCTGCCAGCCGGCCGTGTACTGGGCGCGCACGGTGTCCCGGCCCAGGTCCCTGGGCAGCCGGACCGCGCCGAGCACCTTGGTCTTCTCCGCGGCCAGCGCGTCGGCGCCGAAGGAGGCGGGCTCCTCCATCGCGGTCAGCGCGAGCAGCTGCAGCAGGTGGTTCTGGATGACGTCCCGCGCGGCGCCGATGCCGTCGTAGTAGCCGGCGCGGCCGCCGATGCCGATGTCCTCGGCCATCGTGATCTGCACGTGGTCCACGTAGGAGCGGTTCCAGATCGGCTCGAACATCTGGTTGGCGAAGCGCAGTGCCAGGATGTTCTGGACGGTCTCCTTGCCCAGATAGTGGTCGATGCGGAAGACCTGGTCGGAGGCGAAGACCTCGTGGACGATCGCGTTGAGCTCCTCGGCCGACTTCAGGTCGTGGCCGAAGGGCTTCTCGATGACCGCCCGCCGCCAGGAGCCCTGCTTCTGGTCCGCGAGCCCGTGCTTCTTGAGCTGCTGGATCACGACGGGGAAGGACTTGGGCGGCACCGACAGGTAGAAGGCGAAGTTGCCGCCCGTGCCCTGCGCCTTGTCCAGTTCCTCGATCGTGCCGCGCAGCCGCTCGAAGGCGTCGTCGTCGTCGAAGGTGCCCTGGACGAACCGCATGCCCTGGATGAGCTGCTGCCAGACCTCCTCGCGGAACGGCGTGCGGGAGTGTTCCTTGACGGCGTCGTGCACGACCTGGGCGAAGTCCTCGTGCTCCCAGTCGCGGCGGGCGAAGCCGACCAGCGAGAAACCCGGCGGCAGCAGACCCCGGTTGGCGAGGTCGTACACGGCCGGCATCAGCTTTTTACGCGACAGATCGCCCGTGACGCCGAAAATGACCAGACCCGACGGCCCCGCGATACGCGGGAGCCGTCGGTCTGCGGGGTCACGCAGCGGGTTGCTGCTTGACAAGTTGTCAGCCCTCCGAGGGATCCAGGCGCTCGAGCTCCGCCTGCGTCGACTTGAGCAGGTCGTTCCAGGACGCCTCGAACTTCTCGACGCCCTCGTCCTCCAGCAGCCGCACGACCTCGTCGTACGAGATGCCGAGCTTCTCCAGCCCGTCGAGGTCCGCGCGGGCCTGCTCGTAGGTGCCGGCGACGGTGTTGCCGGTGATCTCCCCGCTCTCCTCGGTGGCGAAGAGAGTGGCCTCCGGCATCGTGTTGACGGTGTTCGGCGCGACCAGCTGGTCGACGTACATGGTGGACTTGTACGCCTTGTCCTTCACACCGGTGGAGGCCCACAGCGGACGCTGCGTGCGCGCGCCCGCCTTCTCCAGCGCCTGCCAGCGCTCGGACGAGAAGACCTCCTCGTACGCCTGGTAGGCCAGGCGGGCGTTGGCGATGGCGGCCTTGCCACGCAGCGCCTTGGCCTCGTCGGTGCCCAGCGCGTCGATCCGCTTGTCGATCTCGGTGTCCACGCGGGACACGAAGAAGGACGCCACGGAACGGATCAGCGACAGGTCCAGGCCGCGCTCCTTGGCCTTCTCCAGGCCGGCCAGGTACGCGTCCATGACCTCGCGGTAGCGCTCCAGCGAGAAGATCAGCGTGACGTTGACGCTGATGCCGAGGCCGATGACCTCGGTGATCGCCGGGATGCCGGCCCGGGTGGCCGGGATCTTGATCAGGGCGTTCGGGCGGTCCACCAGCCAGGCGAGCTGCTTGGCCTCGGCGACGGTCGCCTTGGTGTCGTGCGCGAGGCGCGGGTCGACCTCGATGGAGACCCGGCCGTCCTGGCCGTCGGTGGCGTCGAAGACGGGGCGCAGGATGTCGGCGGCGTCCCGGACGTCCGCCGTGGTGATCATGCGGATGGCCTCTTCGACGGTCACCTTGCGGGCGGCGAGGTCGGACAGCTGCTGGTCGTAGCCGTCGCCCTCGGAGATCGCCTTCTGGAAGATCGTCGGGTTGGTGGTGACGCCCACGACGTGCTGCTCGTCGATCAGCTCGGCCAGGTTGCCGGACGTGATCCGCTTGCGCGACAGGTCGTCCAGCCAGATCGCGACGCCTTCGTCGGAGAGGCGCTTGAGTGCGTCTGTCATGGAAATTACATCTCCTACGTGTCGTATATGAGCGTCAGCGCTGAGCGGCTTCGAGGGATTCCCGGGCCTTGGCGGCCACGTTCTCGGCCGTGAAGCCGAACTCGCGGAAGAGCAGCTTGCCGTCCGCGGAAGCACCGAAGTGCTCCAGGGAAACGATGCGGCCGGCGTCCCCGACGTACTTGTGCCACGTGAGACCCACACCGGCCTCCACGGCGACACGAGCCTTCACGGACGGGGGCAGCACGCTGTCCCGGTACCCCTGGTCCTGCTGCTCGAACCACTCCACCGACGGCATGGACACGACTCGCGTGGGGATGCCCGCGGCCTGGAGCTGCTCACGGGCCTCGACGGCCACGTGCACCTCGGAGCCGGTCGCGATCAGCAGCACCTGCGCCTCGCCGCCGTCGGCCTCGAACAGCACGTAGCCACCACGGGCCGCGTCGTCGTTCGGCTCGTAGGTCGGCACACCCTGGCGGGTGAGGACCAGGCCGTGCGGCTGGCCCTTGCCGAACTCCTTCGTCCAGCGGGTGAGGATCTCGCGCCAGGCGATGGCGGTCTCGTTGGCGTCGGCCGGGCGGACGATGTTCAGGCCCGGGATCGCGCGCAGCGAGGCGAGGTGCTCGACCGGCTGGTGGGTCGGGCCGTCCTCGCCGAGACCGATGGAGTCGTGCGTCCACACGTACGTCACCGGCAGGTGCATCAGGGCCGACAGGCGCACCGCGTTGCGCATGTAGTCGGAGAACACCAGGAAGGTGCCGCCGTAGATGCGGGTGTTGCCGTGCAGGGCGATGCCGTTCATCTCCGCGGCCATCGCGTGCTCGCGGATGCCGAAGTGGATGGTGCGGCCGTACGGGTCGGCCTCCGGCAGCGGGTTGCCCTCGGGCAGGAACGACGACGTCTTGTCGATCGTCGTGTTGTTCGAGCCCGCGAGGTCGGCCGAGCCGCCCCACAGCTCCGGGATCACCGCGCCGAGCGACTGCAGCACCTTGCCGGAGGCGGCCCGGGTGGCGACACCCTTGCCCGTCTCGAAGACCGGGAGCTTCTCCTCCCAGCCGGTGGGCAGCTCGCCCTTGGCGATGCGGTCGAACTCGGCCGCGCGCTCGGCGTTGGCGTCCCGCCACTCCTGGAAGGACTTCTCCCACTCCGCCTTGAACTGGCGGCCGCGCTCCAGCGCCTGCCGGGTGTGCTCGATGACCTCGTCGGCGACCTCGAAGGTCTTCTCCGGGTCGAAGCCGAGGACGCGCTTGGTGGCGGCGACCTCGTCCTCGCCGAGCGCCGAGCCGTGGGCGGCCTCGGTGTTCTGCGCGTTCGGGGCGGGCCAGGCGATGATCGAGCGCATGGCGATGAAGGACGGCCGGTCGGTGACCGCCTTGGCCTCCTGGATCGCGGCGAAGATCGCCTCCGGGTCCAGGTCGCCGCTCTCCTTGGCGTCCACGCGCTGCACGTGCCAGCCGTACGCCTCGTACCGCTTGACCGTGTCCTCGGAGACGGCCGTCTCGGTGTCGCCCTCGATCGAGATGTGGTTGTCGTCCCACAGCAGGATCAGGTTGCCGAGCTTCTGGTGGCCGGCCAGCGAGGACGCCTCCGCGGAGATGCCCTCCTGCAGGCAGCCGTCACCGGCGATGCAGTAGACGAAGTGGTCGAAGGGGGACTCGCCGGCCGGCGCCTGCGGGTCGAACAGGCCGCGCTCGTAGCGGGCCGCCATCGCCATGCCGACCGCGTTGGCGACACCCTGTCCGAGCGGGCCCGTGGTGGTCTCCACGCCGGTGGTGTGGCCGTACTCCGGGTGACCGGGGGTCTTCGAGCCCCAGGTGCGGAACGACTTCAGATCGTTCAGCTCCAGGCCGAAGCCGGCCAGGTACAGCTGGGTGTACAGGGTCAGGGAGGAGTGTCCGGCGGACAGCACGAAGCGGTCACGCCCGACCCAGTCCGCGTCGGCGGGGTCGTGCCGCATCACCTTCTGAAAGAGGGTGTAGGCGGCCGGAGCCAGGCTCATCGCCGTGCCGGGATGGCCGTTGCCGACCTTCTGTACGGCGTCGGCGGCCAGGACGCGGGCGGTGTCCACGGCCCGCTGGTCCAGTTCGGTCCACTCGAAGTCTGTGGTGGTCGGCTTGGTGCTCACCCTTTTCAGGGCTCCTCTCCACATGTCGAATACCGGTCTGGTCGGGCGTGTGCCCACCGGTCGCCGGTGCACTGGGCGCCCACCGGCCGCTGTCGAGCCTACCCCCGTGAAGACGTGCGTTTTTCCCCGTCATTACAGACTGCCGGGACTGAGTGCGATCCGCCTCCCGACTGGGCCGTAAGGCATTCAGCACATGAATACGGGGGCGCTCATCTGACCGCTCAATCGAGCTTCGGTTCGCCCGGAAGAACGCATTCCGTAAACGCGCCGACGGGGTCGGGAACGATCACCCTCCGGCGGGGCGCCGGCCTGTCCGCAACGATCACTCCTGCCAACACGACCCGACCCCCGCGAAGGCCGGGGTATGGGCAACGTCTAAAGTGGCGTGGTACGCGCGAGCCTTTACCGCCACTTCACACGGGGAGGCTTGCTGGGATGTCTCTGTCAGGGGTGTGCGTGACGGCCGTTGAATCCCGTCCAGCGGGGGTCCTTGGGAGTGGTGAGCGCCCGACCCACCGGCCGTTCGGGGCCCGAGTCAAGGCGTTCGTGGCGCTGACCAAGCCGCGGATCATCGAGCTGCTGCTCATCACCACGGTTCCGGTGATGTTCCTGGCGCAGCAGGGCGTGCCGGATCTGAAGCTGGTGCTGCTCACCTGCCTGGGCGGCTACCTGTCGGCCGGCGGCGCCAACGCGCTCAACATGTACATCGACCGCGACATCGACGCGCTGATGGACCGCACCTCGCAGCGTCCGCTGGTCACCGGCATGGTGAGCCCCCCGGAGTGCCTGGCCTTCGGCATCACCCTCGCGGTGGTCTCGACGCTTCTGTTCGGCCTCACCGTGAATTGGCTGAGCGCCTGGCTCTCCCTCGGCGCGCTCCTCTTCTACGTCGTCGTCTACACGATGATCCTCAAGCGCCGCACCGCGCAGAACATCGTGTGGGGCGGCATCGCCGGCTGCATGCCGGTGCTGATCGGCTGGACGGCGGTGAAGGACTCGCTGACCTGGGCGCCGGTCATCCTCTTCCTGGTCATCTTCTTCTGGACGCCGCCGCACTACTGGCCGCTGTCGATGAAGGTCAAGGACGACTACGCGCGCGTGGGCGTGCCCATGCTGCCGGTGATCGCCTCGAACAAGGTCGTCGCCAAGCAGATCGTGATCTACAGCTGGGTGATGGTGGCCGTCTCGCTGCTACTGACCCCGCTGGGCTACACCGGCTGGTTCTACACGGCGGTGGCGCTGGCCTCGGGCGGCTGGTGGCTGTGGGAGGCGCACGCCCTGCAGAACCGGGCGAAGGCCGAGGTGACGGGCGGGAAGCTGAAGGAGATGCGGCTGTTCCACTGGTCCATCACCTACGTGTCGCTGCTGTTCGTGGCGGTGGCCGTGGACCCGTTCCTGCGGTAACGCTCATTTCTGGACATTCCGGGCGGGGAGTGTGGGCTATCCCACGCACCCCGCCCGTCGCCGTTCGATCTACCCATCGGTAGCATCCTGCCCATGGCAGACACGCAGCAGGTTGACGCGAAGGCCGAGCGCGCGGCGGACAAGCTCGCCCGGCGGATCAGCGCCTTCTCCAAGGCGCACGGCGGAGCCGAGGGCCAGGTGTCCTACATCGGCGAGCGGGGCGCGCGGATCGTCCTCGTCGGCGAGGACGGCGGCTGGGGCGACCTGGTGGCCCCGTCGTACGAGATCGCCGGGAAGGCCGTCGAGAAGTCCGGCATCACCGCCCACGAGTCCTTCGACGGCGAGTTCGCGGCCAAGGTGAAGACCGGATCGTACGAGTGGAAGCGGATGGCCGGTATTCAGATCGGCGGCTGAGCAACACCTCATCCCCGGTTCACCCGTTAGGACGGGTAGCGCACCGCGTCCGTCAGGGGGAACCCGGATGATCGACACGCCGTCCCTCGTGGACCAGTACTGCCACGGCGTACTGAGAACGGAGCTGGGCCTCGGCACCTTCGAGGCCCAGCTGGCCCGCACCGAGGGACCACCCGCCCCCGGCACCACCCTCTTCGACACCCAGACAGGCTTCGCCGTACGCCGCTGGTGCCCGCCCCTGCTCGGCCTGGAACCGCACTGCGCGCCGGCCCGCTATCTCGCCCGCCGCCGTGAACTGGGCGTCCTGGAGGCCGGCCGCAGGCTGTTGCGCGGCAGCGGCATCACCACGTACCTCGTCGACACGGGACTGCCCGGCGGCCTCACCGGGCCCGGCGAGATGGCCACCGCAGGGGACGCCGACGCCCACGAGATCGTGCGCCTCGAACTGCTCGCCGAGCAGGTCGCCGACACCTCGGGGACCGTCGGGTCCTTCCTCGCCAACCTCGCCGAATCGGTGCACGGCGCCGCCGCGCACGCGGTCGCCTTCACCTCCGTGGCAGGCGTACGGCACGGACTGGCGCTCGCGCCGGAGCCGCCCGGGCCGGGACAGGTGCGCGGCGCAGCCGGGCGCTGGCTGGCCGGGCGCCGGGTCGGGGGCGAGCTGAGCGACCCGGTGCTCTTACGGCACCTGCTGTGGATCGCGGTGGCCTCCGGGCTGCCGCTCCAGCTGCACGCGGGGCTCGGGGAGCCGGGGCAGCGCACCGACCGCACCGATCCGGTGCTGCTGACGGACTTCGTCCGGGCGACCGCGGGGCTCGGCACCGACCTGGTCCTGCTGCACGGCTACCCCTACCACCGGCACGCCGCCCACCTCGCGGGTGTCTTCCCGCATGTGTATGCCGACGTGGGCGCCGCGCTGGTACGCACCGGCGCCCGCGCGGCGACCGTGCTCGCCGAGGTGCTGGAACTGGCCCCCTTCGGCAAGATCCTCTTCTCCAGCGGAGCCCGGGGGCTGCCGGAGCTGCACGTCGTCGCGGCCCGCCTGTTCCGCGAGGCCCTCGGCCACGTGCTGGGCGGCTGGGCGGCCGAGGGCTCCTGGTCCCTGGAGGACGCGCAACGGGTCGCGATCATGCTGGCGTCGGGAAACGCACGGCGGGTGTACGGGCTGGGATGACCAGCCCGTCCCGGAGATCTCAGGCCGTCGCCAGCTTCGCCTCGGCCGACGGCCCCGGCAGGTCCGCCTTCGCGGCCTCGGGACGCTCCCGCAGGGCCAGCAGGACCCGCAGCACCCCGATCCACACCAGCGCCGAGCCGAGCATGTGCAGTCCGACCAGCAGCTCGGGGAGCTTGGTGAAGTACTGGACATAGCCGATCACACCCTGCGCCAGCAGGATCAGGAACAGATCCCGCGTCCGCGCGAGCGGACCCTTGGGCGCGTCGACCGCCTTCAGCACGAACCACAGCGCGAAGGTCAGCGTGACCACGATCCACGCCAGGACCGCGTGCAGCTTGGCAACGGCCTCCCAGTCCACGGGGATGCGGTCCACCTTGCTGGAGTCACCCGCGTGGGGACCCGCGCCGGTCACCACGGTGCCCATCGCGATCAGCAGCACGGAGGCGACCACCAGGAACCACACCAGCTGCTGGACGGACTTGCCGACCAGCGGCCGGGGCTCCCCGTCACCCTCGCGGCTGCGCTGCCACATCAGCGTCGCCACGGCGATCAGCGCGGTGGAGAGCAGGAAGTGCGCCGCGACCGTGTACGGGTTGAGGCCGACGAGCACGACGATGCCGCCGAGCACGGCGTTGCCCATGACCACCCAGAACTGGGCCCAGCCCAGCCGGGTCAGACCACGCCGCCACGGCTTCTGGGCGCGTGCGGCGATGATCGCCCAGCCGACGGCGGCGCACAGCACGTAGGTCAGCATCCGGTTGCCGAACTCGATGGCGCCGTGGAAGCCCATCGCGCTGGTCGCGGTGAGCGAGTCGTCGGTGCACTTGGGCCAGGTCGGGCAGCCGAGTCCGGAACTGGTCAGCCGGACGGCACCGCCGGTGACCACGATGATCACGGCCATCACGACGGCGGACAGAGCCGCCCGCTGGACCGTTCTCGGGGTCGGCGTCCAGCGTGCGGCGATGAAGGCGAGCGGGTTGCGCACGGCCGCGGTGGCGTCGGCGCGGGTCAGCTTGGGCACGGGCTCCATGGTAGGCGCCTGCTTGTGCACGCTTTCACGAGGGTCCATCGCGAGCTACTCCCAGCGGAAGAACTTCCCCGCGGCCGCGAGCCCCACGACCGCCCACGCGGCGAGGATCCCGAGGTCGGCCCAGGGCATGCCGGCGCCGTGCTGGAGCACGTCGCGCAGACCGTCGGACAGGGCGGAGATGGGCAGCAGGCCCAGTACGTCCTGGACGCCGGAGGGGAACTTGTCCAGCGGCACGATCACGCCGCCGCCGACGAGCAGCAGCAGGAAGACGAGGTTGGCGGCGGCCAGGGTGGCCTCGGCCTTGAGCGTGCCGGCCATCAGCAGGCCGAGTCCGGAGAAGGCGGCCGTACCGACGATCAGCAGGAGCAGCACGGCGAACGGGTTGCCGTGCGGCGACCAGCCCAGAGCGAAGGCGATCACCGTCAGCAGGATCACCTGGAGCACCTCGGTGACCAGCACGGACGCCGTCTTGGCGGTCATCAGCGCCCAGCGGGGCAGCGGCGAGGACGCCAGCCGCTTCAGTACGCCGTAGCGCCGCTCGAAGCCCGTCGCGATGGCCTGCCCGGTGAACGCCGTCGACATCACGGCCAGGGCCAGGATGCCGGGGGCGAGGAAGTCGACGGCCTTGCCCGCGCCGGTGTCGACGATGTCGACGGAGCTGAAGAGCGCCAGCAGCAGCGTGGGGATGATCACGGTGAGCAGCAGCTGCTCGCCGTTGCGCAGCAGCATGCGGGTCTCGAGCGCCGCCTGGGCCGCGATCATGCGGGACAGCGGCGCGGCCCCGGGGTTCGGGGCGTAGGTGCCGGTGGCGGTCACGAGCGCAGCTCCTTGCCGGTGAGCTCCAGAAAGACGTCTTCGAGGGTGTGCCGCTCGACGGAGATCTTGTCCGGCATCACACCGTGCTGGGCGCACCAGGAGGCGACCGTCGAGAGCAGTTGCGGGTCGACCTTGCCGTTCACCCGGTACGAGCCGGGGGTCAGCTCGGCGGCCGAGCAGTCGGCGGGGAGGGCCTTGAGGAGGGAGGCGACGTCGAGGCCCGGGCGGCCGGAGAAGCGCAGGGTGTTCTCGGCGCCGCCGCGGCACAGCTCCTCGGGGGAGCCCTGCGCGATCACCTTGCCGGCGTCGATGATGGCGACGTCGTCGGCGAGCTGCTCGGCCTCGTCCATGTGGTGCGTGGTGAGGATCACGGAGACGCCGTCGGTGCGCAGATCGCGCACGAGGTCCCAGGTGGCCCGGCGGGCCTGCGGGTCGAGACCGGCGGTCGGCTCGTCCAGGAAGACCAGCTCGGGGCGGCCGACGACGGCCATGGCGAGCGCGAGCCGCTGCTGCTGGCCGCCGGACAGACGCCGGTAACCCGTCCGGCCGCACGAGCCGAGCCCGAGCCGTTCGATGAGCGCGTCCACGTCCAGCGGGTGGGCGTGCAGCTTGGCCATGTGCCGCAGCATCTCGTCGGCGCGCGCGCCGGAGTAGACGCCGCCGGACTGGAGCATCACGCCGATCCGGGGCCGCAGGGCGGCGGAGTCCCCGACCGGGTCGAGGCCCAGGACGCGCACCGTGCCGGCGTCCGGCTTCCGGTACCCCTCGCAGGTCTCGACCGTGGTCGTCTTGCCGGCGCCGTTGGGACCGAGGACGGCGGTCACGCCCGCCCGGGCCACCAGGTCGAGGCCGTCCACCGCGGTCTTCGTGCCGTACCGCTTCACCAGGGCCTGGACCTGGACCACGGGCTCACTTTGCATGACACCCGAGTCTAGGGAGCCGCCGGCAGTCTCCGACCCCCGGGTACCGGACTGCCGGTCGGACGGGCAGGCGCGGTTTCTCCCCGTGGGCGAAGGGCGCCACGCCCAGTGGCGTAACTGTGTGGCCGGAGTGTCCCGTGGGACAAATGGGCCGGTCGGCGGCGTTGCCGGCAAGGGTCCGCCGTCGTGCCCGCGACCTGCGCGAACGCCGGCCTTTTGATCGATCACCGACCGTTTCCGCAGGTCACATTAGGTAGGCCTAAGTGACGCAGGGCACCGCCGGCCCGTTCGGGCACCGCTTGTCACGCTCCGAGGAATTACGCAACAATGGCGTTGTGAAAAACGTCGGCGAGGCTCGGGAGACCCCCACGGGGACCCCGCAGGAGGAGTTCGCGACCGGGGAGCGCTCGACGCGCAACCGGGTCGCGCGGTCGATCCTGGACCACGGCCCGTCGACCGTCGCCGAGCTGGCCACGCGACTGGGCCTGACCCAGGCGGCCGTACGACGCCATCTGGACGCCCTCGTCACGGACGACGTGGTGGAGGCGCGCGAGCAGCGGGTGTACGGCACGCGCACGCGCGGGCGCCCCGCGAAGGTCTTCGCGCTCACCGACTGCGGCCGGGACGCCTTCGACCAGTCGTACGACAAGCTCGCCGCCGATGCCCTGCGCTGGATCGCACAGCAGGAGGGCGGCCCGGACGCCGTCGCCGCCTTCGCCCGCGCCCGGATCGCCGCGCAGGCCGGCGCCTACCGCAAGGCGGTCGAGGCCGCGCCCCCGGAGAAGCGGACCGAAGCGCTGGCCAAGGCCCTGAGCGGCGACGGGTACGCTGCTACCGCGCGGAGCGCGCCCATCGGTGAGCAGCTGTGTCAGCACCACTGCCCGGTCGCCCACGTCGCCGAGCAGTTCCCGCAGCTGTGCGAGGCCGAGACGGAATTTTTCGCCGACCTCCTCGGTACGCATGTGCAGCGGCTCGCGACGATCGCCCACGGCGACGGCGTCTGCACGACGTTCATTCCCACGAACGACCCCAAGATTTCCCCTAACGCATCTGCAAGCACGGCCGGGAGGAACCCCGCATGACTCTCCCCACGGAGACTGCCCACCCTGAGCTCGAGGGCCTGGGCAAGTACGAATACGGCTGGGCCGACCGCGACGTGGCCGGTGCGTCGGCGAAGCGTGGCCTGAACGAGGACGTCGTCCGTGACATCTCGTCCAAGAAGGACGAGCCGGAGTGGATGACGAAGCTTCGTCTCAAGGGCCTGCGGCTCTTCGAGAAGAAGCCCATGCCGAACTGGGGCTCGGACCTGTCGGGGATCGACTTCGACAACATCAAGTACTTCGTGCGCTCCACGGAGAAGCAGGCGGAGTCCTGGGAGGACCTGCCCGAGGACATCAAGAACACCTACGACAAGCTGGGCATCCCGGAGGCCGAGAAGAAGCGCCTCGTCGCCGGTGTCGCCGCCCAGTACGAGTCGGAGGTCGTCTACCACCAGATCCGCGAGGACCTGGAGGAGCAGGGCGTCATCTTCCTCGACACCGACACCGCGCTGAAGGAGCACCCGGAGCTCTTCAAGGAGTACTTCGGCACGGTGATCCCGGTCGGGGACAACAAGTTCGCGTCGCTCAACAGCGCCGTGTGGTCCGGCGGCTCCTTCATCTACGTGCCGAAGGGCGTGCACGTCGAGATCCCGCTCCAGGCCTACTTCCGGATCAACACCGAGAACATGGGCCAGTTCGAGCGGACCCTGATCATCGTCGACGAGGGCGCCTACGTGCACTACGTCGAGGGTTGTACGGCCCCGATCTACAAGTCGGACTCGCTGCACTCCGCGGTCGTCGAGATCATCGTCAAGAAGAACGCCCGCTGCCGCTACACGACCATCCAGAACTGGTCGAACAACGTCTACAACCTGGTCACCAAGCGTGCCGTGGCCTACGAGGGCGCGACCATGGAGTGGGTCGACGGCAACATCGGCTCCAAGGTGACGATGAAGTACCCGGCCGTCTACCTCATGGGCGAGCACGCCAAGGGCGAGACCCTGTCCATCGCCTTCGCGGGCGAGGGCCAGCACCAGGACGCCGGCGCCAAGATGGTCCACATGGCGCCGAACACCTCGTCCAACATCGTCTCCAAGTCGGTGGCGCGCGGTGGCGGCCGTACGTCCTACCGCGGTCTGATCGAGATCGGTGAGGGCGCCGCCGGATCGAAGTCCAACGTGCTGTGCGACGCGCTGCTCGTGGACACCATCTCCCGGTCGGACACCTACCCCTACGTCGACGTCCGCGAGGACGACGTGTCCATGGGCCACGAGGCCACCGTCTCCAAGGTCTCCGAGGACCAGCTCTTCTACCTGATGAGCCGCGGTCTCGCCGAGGACGAGGCGATGGCGATGATCGTGCGCGGCTTCGTCGAGCCGATCGCCAAGGAGCTGCCCATGGAGTACGCGCTGGAGCTCAACCGGCTGATCGAGCTGCAGATGGAAGGCGCGGTCGGCTGACCCAGCCCGCCGCCCCTGCCCATCAAGCCCTACACGTAACGGAAAGCGAGCACTACGACAGCCATGGCTGAGGCCCAGAACATCCCCGTGGGGTCGACGACCTCCGGCGCCATCGCGGTGGCCGGGGAGTCCACCGTCGCCACCCGCATGAGCGCCCCGCCCTCCTTCGACGTCGCGGACTTCCCGGTCCCGCACGGCCGTGAGGAGGAGTGGCGGTTCACCCCGCTGGAGCGCCTGCGCGGGCTGCACGACGGCACCGCCACCGCCACCGGCGACGGCGTGAAGGTCGACGTGCAGGCCCCCGAGGGCGTCATCGTCGAGACCGTCGGCCGCGACGACGCGCGGCTCGGCAAGGCCGGCACCCCGGTGGACCGCGTCGCCGCCCAGGCGTACTCCGCCTTCGAGAAGGCCTCGGTCGTGACCGTGCCGAAGGAGACCGTCCTCACCGAGCCGATCCGCATCGCGGTGCACGGCGAGGGCGGTACCGCCTACGGCCACCAGGTCATCGAGCTGGGCGCGTTCGCCGAGGCCGTCGTGGTCATCGACCACACCGGTGACGCGGTGCTCGCCGCCAATGTCGACTACCTCCTCGGTGACGGCGCCAAGCTGACCGTCGTCTCCGTGCAGGACTGGGACGACAAGGCCGTGCACGTGGCCCAGCACAACGCCCTCGTCGGCCGCGACGCCTCCTTCAAGTCGGTCGTCGTCACCTTCGGCGGCGACGTCGTCCGTCTGCACCCGCGCGTGACCTACGCCGGCCCCGGCGGCGAGGCCGAGCTGTTCGGCCTGTACTTCACCGACGCCGGCCAGCACCAGGAGCACCGCCTCCTGGTCGACCACAACGTGCCGCACTGCAAGTCCAACGCCGTCTACAAGGGCGCGCTGCAGGGCGAGCAAGCGCACGCGGTCTGGATCGGCGACGTGCTCATCGAGGCCAGGGCCGAGGGCACGGACACGTACGAGATGAACCGCAACCTGGTCCTCACCGACGGCGCCCGGGTCGACTCGGTCCCCAACCTGGAGATCGAGACCGGCGAGATCGTCGGCGCCGGCCACGCCTCCGCCACCGGCCGCTTCGACGACGAGCAGCTGTTCTACCTGATGGCCCGCGGCATCCCGGAGCACGAGGCCCGCCGCCTGGTCGTGCGCGGCTTCTTCGCCGAGCTGGTCCAGCAGATCGGCGTCGCGGACATCGAGGAGCGCCTGATCTCGAAGATCGAGCAGGAGCTGGAGGCCTCGGTCGCATGACCTTCGTACGCGCCTGTGGCGTCAGCGAGCTGGAGGAGGACACCCCGAAGCGGGTGGAACTCGACGGCACGCCCCTGTCCATCGTGCGGACCGAGGGCGAGGTCTACGCGATCCACGACATCTGCTCGCACGCGAACGTCTCCCTCTCCGAGGGCGAGGTCGACGACTGCCACATCGAGTGCTGGCTGCACGGCTCGCGCTTCGACCTGCGCTCCGGAAAGCCCGACAGTCTTCCGGCGACGCGTCCCGTCCCCGTATACCCCGTAAAGATCGAAGGGGACGACGTGCTCGTCTCCCTCTCCCAGGAGTCCTGAGGCACCCATGGCAACGCTTGAAATCCGAGACCTGCACGTCACCGTCGAGGTCGAGAACGGCACGAAGGAAATCCTCAAGGGTGTCGACCTCACCGTGAAGCAGGGCGAGACGCACGCCATCATGGGCCCCAACGGCTCGGGCAAGTCGACCCTCGCCTACTCGCTGGCGGGTCACCCGAAGTACACGATCACCGGCGGCACCGTGCTGCTCGACGGCGAGGACGTCCTGGAGATGTCCGTCGACGAGCGCGCCCGCGCCGGCCTGTTCCTGGCGATGCAGTACCCGGTCGAGGTCCCCGGCGTCTCGGTCTCCAACTTCCTTCGCACCTCCGCCACCGCCGTGCGCGGCGAGGCCCCGAAGCTGCGCACCTGGGTGAAGGAGGTCAAGGAGGCCATGGAGCGCCTCAACATGGACCCCTCCTTCGCCGAGCGCAACGTCAACGAGGGCTTCTCCGGCGGTGAGAAGAAGCGCCACGAGATCCTCCAGCTCGAGCTGCTCAAGCCGAAGGTCGCGATCCTCGACGAGACCGACTCCGGCCTGGACGTCGACGCGCTGCGGATCGTGTCCGAGGGCGTCAACCGCGTCCGTGAGACCGGCGAGGTCGGCACCCTGCTGATCACGCACTACACGCGCATCCTGCGCTACATCAAGCCCGACTTCGTGCACGTGTTCTCCGCGGGCCGCATCGTCGAGTCCGGCGGCGCCGAGCTCGCCGACAAGCTGGAGAACGAGGGCTACGAGTCGTACGTGAAGGGTGGCGCATCCGCGTGACACAGATGCCGGGCCTCCTCGACACCGAGGCGATCCGCAAGGACTTCCCGATCCTGGACCGCGTGATCCACGACGGCAAGAAGCTGGTGTACCTGGACAACGCGGCGACCTCGCAGACGCCGCGCCAGGTCCTCGACGTACTCGCCGAGTACTACGAGCAGCACAACGCCAACGTCCACCGCGGCGTGCACGTCCTCGCCGAGGAGGCCACGGCGCTCTACGAGGGCGCGCGTGACAAGGTCGCGGACTTCATCAACGCGCCCAGCCGCGACGAGGTGATCTTCACCAAGAACGCCTCCGAGTCGCTGAACCTCGTGGCGAACATGCTTGGCTGGGCCGACGAGCCCTACCGGGTGGACCACGAGACCGAGATCGTCATCACGGAGATGGAGCACCACTCCAACATCGTGCCGTGGCAGCTGCTGGCGCAGCGCACGGGCGCGAAGCTGAAGTGGTTCGGCCTCACCGACGACGGCCGCCTCGACCTGTCCAACATCGATGAGGTCATCACCGAGAAGACGAAGATCGTCTCCTTCGTGCTGGTCTCCAACATCCTGGGCACGCTCAACCCGGTCGAGGCGATCGTGCGCCGCGCCCAGGAGGTCGGCGCACTGGTGTGCATCGACGCCTCCCAGGCCGCGCCGCACATGCCGGTGGACGTGCAGGCGCTGCAGGCCGACTTCGTGGCCTTCACCGGCCACAAGATGTGCGGCCCGACCGGCATCGGTGTGCTGTGGGGCCGCCAGGAGCTGCTGGAGGACCTGCCTCCGTTCCTCGGCGGCGGCGAGATGATCGAGACCGTGTCGATGCACTCCTCGACGTACGCCCCGGCGCCGCACAAGTTCGAGGCGGGCACCCCGCCGATCGCGCAGGCGGTCGGTCTGGGCGCGGCCATCGACTACCTGAACTCGATCGGCATGGACAAGATCCTCGCCCACGAGCACGCCCTGACCGAGTACGCGGTGAAGCGGCTGGCGGACGTCCCCGACCTGCGGATCATCGGCCCCACCACGGCCGAGGACCGCGGCGCGGCGATCTCCTTCACGCTCGGTGACATACACCCGCACGACGTGGGCCAGGTCCTCGACGAGCAGGGCATCGCGGTGCGCGTCGGTCACCACTGCGCGCGCCCCGTGTGCCTGCGCTACGGAATTCCTGCGACCACGCGAGCGTCGTTCTATCTGTACTCCACGCCGGCCGAGATCGACGCTCTGGTCGACGGCCTGGAGCACGTACGGAACTTCTTCGGCTGAGGGGCGTGAATTCAAGACCGTGAAGCTGGACTCGATGTACCAGGAAGTCATCCTGGACCACTACAAGAACCCGCACGGGCGGGGCTTGCGGGACGGCGACGCCGAGGTCCACCACGTGAACCCGACGTGCGGCGACGAGATCACGCTCCGCGTGAAGTACGACGGCGGCAAGGTCGCGGACGTGTCGTACGAGGGTCAGGGCTGCTCGATCAGCCAGGCCAGCGCGTCCGTCCTGAACGAGCTGCTGGTCGGCAAGGAGCTGTCCGAGGCGCAGAGGATCCAGGAGACCTTCCTGGAGCTGATGCAGTCCAAGGGCAAGATCGAGCCCGACGACGCGATGGAGGACATCCTGGAGGACGCGGTCGCGTTCGCCGGGGTGTCCAAGTACCCGGCCCGGGTCAAGTGCGCCCTCCTCAGCTGGATGGCGTGGAAGGACGCGACGGCCCAGGCACTGGGTGGCGCCGACGCCGAAAGGAAGACGGCATGAGCGAGACCGCTGAGATGAAGCCGGCCTCGGAGGAGGAACTCCGCGAGGCGCTGTACGACGTCGTCGACCCCGAGCTGGGCATCGACGTCGTCAACCTCGGCCTGATCTACGGCATCCACATCGACGACGCGAACATCGCGACGATCGACATGACCCTGACGTCGGCGGCCTGCCCGCTGACCGATGTCATCGAGGACCAGGCGAAGTCCGCCACGGACGGCCTGGTCAACGAGCTGCGCATCAACTGGGTCTGGATGCCGCCGTGGGGGCCCGACAAGATCACCGACGAGGGCCGCGACCAGCTGCGGGCGCTCGGCTTCAACGTCTGACGGTCACCGGCCGCGGAAGGGCGACACCCTCGGGGTGTCGCCCTTTTCCGTGTC
This sequence comes from Streptomyces sp. NPDC049915, assembly GCF_040656475.1. Lineage (NCBI taxonomy): Bacteria > Bacillati > Actinomycetota > Actinomycetes > Kitasatosporales > Streptomycetaceae > Streptomyces > Streptomyces sp. NPDC049915. The sequence continues at coordinate 12,662 of NZ_JBFAMH010000018.1, read as the reverse complement.
CGCTCTCGTGCCGCCGCACCCCGTTGTGTACGGTCGTACACATGGGATACCTCACGCTCGTCGCCGCCATCGCCGCCGAGGTGGCCGCGACCACGGCCCTGAAGTACAGCGACGGCTTCAGCAGACTGTGGCCCTCCGTGCTGACCGCGGTGGGGTACGTCCTCTCCTTCGTCCTGCTCGCCCAGACCCTGAAGTCGGTGTCGGTCGGCACCGCCTACGCGATCTGGTCGGGGCTCGGCACCGCGAGCATCGCGGTGATCGGGCTCGTCTTCTTCGGAGAGGCACTGGGCGCGGCGAAGATTGCCGGGATCGTGCTGATCATCCTGGGCGTGGCCGTGCTCAATCTCGGAGGCGCCCGCTGATGGCCCGGCGGTACGACCCCGAACGCCGGCAGCGGATCATCGACGCGGCTCTCAGGGTCGTGGCCGACAAGGGGCTGGCCGGGCTGAGCCACCGCAGCGTCGCCGCCGAGGCGGACGTACCGCTCGGCTCCACGACCTACCACTTCGCCGGCCTCGACGAGCTGATGGTGGCCGCGCTGCGGCAGTCGACGGAGGGCTTCGGCAGGCTGCTGGCGGCGCGCGGCGGACTGACGGACGCCCGCACCGACCTGGCCGGCGAGCTGGCGGCCCTGCTCGGCACCTGGCTGGCCGGCGAGCGCTCCGGTGTCGAGCTGGAGTACGAGCTCTACCTCGCCGCCCTGCGCCGGCCCGCCCTGCGCCCGGTCGCCGCCGAGTGGGTGGGAAGCCTCGTCGAGCTGCTCGCCCGCCGTGCCGACGAGGTCACGGCGCGGGCGCTGGTGGCACTGATGGACGGCATATGCCTGCAGGTGCTGCTGACGGACGCGGTGTACGACGAGCGCTACGCCCGCGAGATCCTGGCGCGCGTCATTCCCGGGGGCCCTGCGGCCCCCTGACGGCCGCCAGCGCGGCCTCCACGCTGCCCGCGATGTCGCTCACCGGGTACTGGACGTGCCGGACGACCCGCTCCCGGTCCACCACCAGCGTCAGCCGCTTGAGCCGGCTCGCGCCCGCCGCGCGGAACGTCGGCAGGCGCAGCGCGGTGACCAGATCCAGGTCGGCGTCCGACAGCAGGCGCTGGCCCAGCCGCTCCTTCTCGGCGAACGCCCGTTGTTCGTCCGGGCGCTGGACGGACACGCCGTACACCGTGGCGCCGGCGGCGGTGAAGTCGGCGAGCCGGTCGCGGTAGGTGCAGGACTCCAGGGTGCAGCCGGGTGCACCGGGGATCCGCGACCAGCCCGGCGGATAGGCGTCCGCGCGGGCGTAGGCGCCGGGGAAGCAGTACAGGACCGTGAACGCGGTGTCCGCGGCGACCGGGTCGCGGGGTGCGCCGGTGTCGTCGGGCAGGGTCAGCTCGGGGACGTGCGTGCCGAGGAGTTCGTGCACCCGCCGGGCCTCGGCCGACGCGTCGGCCGCCGTGGCCGAGGTGGTGCCGTCCCCCAGCACCCAGGCGTCGCCCCAGTCCTGCAGGGCGACCAGCACCGGCAGCAGGGCGCGGCCGCGCGGGGTGAGCCGGTACTCGTGGCGCACCGGGCGCTCCTGATAGGGGACGCGGGCGAGGACGTCCGCCTCCACGAGCAGCCGCAGCCGCTCGGTGAGCACCTTGCGGGACATGCCCAGCTCTCGCTGGAGCTCGTCGAAGCGGTGCACGCCGCGGGCGGTGTCCCGCACGATCAGCAGCGTCCACCAGTCGCCGACCACGTCCAGCGCCTGGGCGATGGCGCAGGTGGAATCCTCCAGGCTCGTTCTGCGGGCCATGTCCCTCCACCTCTTCGTCCCCCGGTCGTCGTTGACCCGAGGCTGCCATGCTGACATAGTCAGTTCCCAAAAGAAACTTAATCGGGGGGTGGGGCGGTGCGAGGCCTGAGGGACGTTCCGCGCACGGTGTGGCTGCTGGCCGGCGGGACCTTCGCGAACATGACCGTGAGCGTGACCTTCGCCTACCTCTTCCTCTACCTGACCGGCCCGCGCGGCCTCGGCCCCGGCCAGGCGGGCCTGCTCGCAGGCGCCGGCGGATCGGGCCTGCTCGCCGGCAACTTCACGGGCGGCTGGTTCGGGGACCGGTTCGGCCACCGCCCGGCCCTCCTCGCCTCCGCCGCCACGGGCGGGCTGCTGCTGGCCGCCGTACCCGTGCTCCCGACGCCCGCGCTGTACGCAGCCCTGCCGCTCGCCCAGTACGCGGCCGGGGTGCAGCGCGCCGCGAGTTCCGCGCTGGTCGCGGTGATCGTGCCGGAGGGGGCGCGACGGCAGGCGTTCGCGGTGATGCGGGCGGCGGGCAACGGAGGTTTCACCGTGGGCCCGCTGCTCGGCGCGCTGGTCGCCACCCGGTTGTCGTACGACTGGCTCTACGTCGCCGACGGACTCGGCAGTGTGGGGCTGGCCTGCTGGACGGCACGGGTGATTCCGAAGGGTGTGAGTGTGCGCGGGCGTGCGGGGACGGCGACCCGCAACGCGGCCACCCGGGAGGGCCGTCGGGTGACGCAGGCCGCCGGGGAGGGTCTGTGGGCGGCACTGCGGGCGCGCCCGGCCGTCCTGGTGCTGCTCGGGGCGATCATGGTCGTGGACGTCGTCTACCGGCAGCAGTACACGACCCTCCCCGTCCACCTCGCCGACCACGGCGTGGACACCGGCGTCTACGGCGCCCTGCTCGCCGTCAACGGCGGGGTGCTGCTCTGCCTCGAACTGCCCGCCGCGCTCGCCCTGCGCCGCCGCTCACCGCTGCCGGTCGTGGCGACGGGCCTGCTGCTGGTGGCGGCGGGCTACGGCGCGCTGCTCGGGGGCACGGGAACCGGCACCGCGGTGGTGATGATGGTCCTGCTGACCCTCGGGGAGCTGCTCTACAAGACCCCCGCCACGGCCTACGTCGCCGACCGCGCCCCGGCGCACCTCCAGGGCCGCTTCCAGTCCCTGTACGCCGGGGCGTCCATCACGGGGGTGGTCCTGGCCGCCCCGCTCGGTGGCGCGCTGTACCAGGCGGCACCGGGGTGGCTGTGGCCGCTGTGCGCGAGCGCCGCCGCGGTGGCCGCGTGCGCGGTGGCGGCCGGGGGACGACTGGAGCGGGGCCGCGTGGACGAAGCCCGTCGGGCGCGGGCGCGGGAGGCGGCCGCCGGGGCGCCGGTCGGCGCGGGCCGGCGCCGTGGCCCCTTGCTGTGAGCGGGCGCGCCGACGGTCCGGTGGCAGGGAGTGCGGACCCCTCCCACCGCCCGCCACCTGAGACGACGGCCCGCTGGTTGGCCACCGCGGCCCCCGGCCGGTTAGGTTGCCCTCATGACCGACTCGACTGCTTCTCGCACCACCGGCGCCGTCGCCGCCGGCCTTGCCACCATCGCCGCCGACGGCACCGTTCTCGACACCTGGTTCCCCGCGCCCGAGCTGGTCGAGCAGCCCGGCCCCGCCGGCACCGAGCGGCTGGGCGCCGAGCAGGCCGCGCAGCTGCTGGGCGGCGGCGCGACCGCGGCGATCGGCCCGGACGCCCGCCGGGGCGTCGAGGTGGTCGCGGTCCGAACGGTCATCGCCTCCCTGGACGAGAAGCCGATCGACGCGCACGACGTCTACCTGCGCCTGCACCTGCTCTCGCACCGCCTGGTCAAGCCGCACGGCCAGAGCCTGGACGGCATCTTCGGCCACCTCGCCAACGTCGCCTGGACCTCGCTCGGCCCGGTCGCCGTGGACGACGTCGAGAAGGTGCGCCTCAACGCCCGCGCCGAGGGCCTGCACCTCCAGGTCACCTCGATCGACAAGTTCCCGCGCATGACGGACTACGTCGCCCCCAAGGGCGTGCGCATCGCCGACGCCGACCGGGTCCGCCTCGGCGCGCACCTCGCCGAGGGCACCACGGTCATGCACGAGGGCTTCGTCAACTTCAACGCCGGCACGCTCGGCACCTCGATGGTCGAGGGCCGTATCTCCGCCGGTGTCGTGGTCGGCGACGGCTCGGACATCGGCGGCGGCGCCTCCACCATGGGCACGCTGTCCGGCGGCGGCAACGTGATCATCTCCATCGGCGAGCGCTGCCTGATCGGCGCCGAGGCCGGCGTCGGCATCGCGCTGGGCGACGAGTGCGTGGTCGAGGCGGGCCTCTACGTCACCGCCGGCACCCGCGTCACCATGCCCGACGGCCAGATCGTCAAGGCCCGCGAACTGAACGGCGCGTCCAACATCCTCTTCCGCCGCAACTCGGTCACCGGCGCGGTCGAGGCCCGCCCGAACAACGCGGTCTGGGGCGGCCTGAACGACATTCTGCACAGCCACAACTGACCACCGGCGGCCGGGTTCTGAGGCCGTCATCAGCGTCCTGATACCTGACGAAGCCCACGGCTGCGACCTTGCTCGGATGCCGTGGGCTTCGGGTTCGGCGCAGCAGTCCGCGTGAGCGACCTCAAAGGTGCTGTTTCGCTGAGCCGACGAGTTGGCTGATGTCGTCGCGTGTCCGCACTCTCCACTCGTCCAGCTCGGCCCTGTTGTCCGCCTTGGCCAGCTTCGTGACGTCCGTCAGGACGTCTTCCGCGGTCTGACTCAGCCGTCCGTCGTCCGTCAGCATCTGCAGCCGGAAGAGGGCCTCCTGGGTGCTGGAGCGCAGGTCGTAGGCGCGGATACGCACCGCGTCGGGATCCTCCGGTGGTGGCTGTTCGTGCTCACAGAACCAGAGATGGACCATGCAGCGGCGGTAGTTGACCAATGCGCCGGCATAGGCGGAGTAGGCATCGAGTCGTTCCTGCCGAAGCTTCTCGCGGCGAGCGAACTGATGGCTCCTGTCCGTGGTGCGTTGCTGGAACGCCAGGGTGATCCCCGATCCGAGCAGGGCTCCGACAACGGCTATGGCGCTGGCGATGATGGACTCCACCATGCAAGCTGATCACGCTTCGCCGCCCTTGACGGGCTGTTGGCTCAACTTCGCCGCCAGGCCGGCGATGCTTTCGGCACCTCCCTGACGCGGAGCGCCCGGTAAGCGCGGAAGTCTTCCGTCTGGAGGTGGGCGTAATGGGCCCAGCAGCCGCCGGGGATTTCGGGGACCGTCGCAGTCCTCTCGGCAGGGGAACCCTACGGAAGGTGTCAGGCGGTGACGAGGTGGTCGTACGTCGCCCGCAGGGCCGCCGTCGTCTCCGTGTCCGCCGGGCGCAGTGGTGGGCGGACCGGGCCCGCCGGGAGGGCGGTCAGCAGGGCCTTGGCCGTGACCGTGCCGGGGAGGCCCGCGGACATCATGCGGTCGATCAGGGGCGTCAGGCCGTGCTGGAGCCGGGTCGGCAGGGCCGTGTCGCCCCTGTCGAAGGCGTCCAGGACCGCGCGGATGTGGCGGGGGGCCACGTTCGCCACCGTGCTGACGCAGCCCGCCGCGCCCACCGCGTACAGCGCGAGGTTGTGCTCGTCGCAGCCGGCGTAGTACGCCAGGTCCGTCGCGGCGAGGACCTTCTGGGTGCCGAGGAAGTCGTAGGAGCAGTCCTTCACCGCGACGATCCGGGGATGCTCGGCGAGGCGCAGCAGCGTCTCCGGTGCGATGCGGGTGCCGGTGCGGCCCGGGATGTCGTACAGCATCACCGGCAGGGCGGTCGCGTCCGCCACCTCCAGGAAGTGGGCCTCGATCGCGTCCTGGGGCGGTCGGCTGTAGTACGGCGTGACCAGCAGGATGCCGTCCGCGCCCGCCTTCTCCGCGTCCAGCGCCAGGGCGACGGTGTGCCGGGTGTCCGCGGTGCCGACCCCGGCGACGACCGGCACCCGCTCGCCCACCGCCTCGCGCACCGCGCGGATCAGCTCCGCCTTCTCCGCGTCGCTCGTCGTCGGTGACTCGCCCGTCGTTCCGGAGAGCACCAGGCCCTCGCAGCCCTCCGCCACCAGATGCGCGGCCAGCCGCCGCGCGCCGGCCACGTCGAGGGCGCCCTCCTCGGTGAAGGGCGTGATCATCGCGCACAGGGCGCGGCCGAAGGGCGGGACGGAGGAGGGTGCGTAGGTCATGGGAGAAGTGTCGGCAGCCCGATCGTGAAGCTCCACTTAAATTTGCTACGAGGTATGGGTAAGAGGTGCTGCGGTATGGCGGCCATGGACGCCCGACAATCGCCCTATGTCCAAGTCGGCCCCTCATGCGTCACCATGGCTGTCAGAACGGTCATGCACCCACCGCTCATGGAGGCGTCATGAAGCTCGGCAAGGCACTGGCCACCGGCGTCGCGGAGGAAGAGCCGCAGATCCGCGACGAGGACCCCGAACCCACCCAGGAGATCACGGACGTGGAGGTCTCCGTGCCCGAAGAGGTGCCCGCCGCCCGATGAGGCTGCGGCTCCCGCAGGAGCGCCCGTCCGAGCCGCCGACCGGATACAAGATCGCCCACCCGGTGCTCTCCCAGGACGGCACCCGGGCCGGCTTCACCGGAGTATCGCTCGGCGGGGCGCTCCCGTACGGCGTCCTGGCCGAGGCGTCCTGCGTCTACGGCCGCCGGCACCGGCCGCCCGCCCGGCTGTGCGACTGCGGCTTCCACAGCGTGCACGAGCGCGCCGACGCCGAGGCCCTGCTCAGCACCGCCGAGCACCGGGACGCCGTGCTGCTCCGGGTGTCGGTCCTGGGCGCCTACATCCGCTTCGAGCGTGGCTTCCGCAGCGCCCGCCAGCGGGTGCGTACGGCGACCGTCGGACCGTGCGCCTGCGGCGCCCCCGGCGTGGGGCTGGCCGACGCCGGCTGGGGCCGGCCCGGGTGGCGCGCGCTCGTCCCGTCCTGCGCGGGCTGTGTGCGGGCGCGTACGTCCCTGTCGCTCGCCGCCTTCGCCCGGCTGGCCGGGGAGGGGCTGCGGGTGGTGGCCGCGGCCGGCGGGGAGATCCGTCAGGAGTCCGGAGAGAGCCTCGACGTGCCCGAACTCGTCGCCGAGGCAGCCCTGTTGCAGGCCCGGCTCGACTGGTTCCAGACCCAGCTGGCCCGGCTCGGAGACCGGGGTACCGGGAGCGCGCCGCAGGGGTAGCGGCGACCGCACAGCCCGGGCCCCGCGGGTTGCCGGGAGCGGTGTCCTGCGGCCCGTCTAGTGACGGCCGGTCAGGGTACCCGGGAGTCTCCGTGACCGAGAGGAGGCGGAACACCGTGACCGGGACCTTGGACACTCGGCCCGTGCACGACAAGCGCCGGGCCCCGCACGACACCGCACACCACTCCGTCGGCGAGCTCGTCGCGCAGGCCACCGAACAGCTCTCCCGCCTGGTACGGCAGGAGATCGGCCTGGCCAAGCAGGAGCTGGCCGAGAAGGGCCGACGCGCCGGACGCGGCGGCGGACTGCTGGGCGGCGCCGGGGCCTTCGCCTACGCCGGGCTGCTCGCCGCCGCGGGCACGGCGATCGCCGCGCTGTCGCTGGCACTGCCCGTGTGGGCCGCCGCGCTGATCGTGACGGCGCTGCTGTTCGCGGTCGCCGGCCTGCTGGCCGCCGCCGGCCGTGCTCAGCTGCGCCGTGCGGCGCCGCCCGCGCCTCAGGAGGCGCTCGGCAGTGTGAGGGCCGATGTCGAGGAGATCAGGGAAAGGGCGCATCGATGACGGACGCGAGGAACGGCTCCACCGGCAAGGCCGCCGGGGGAGCCAAGGGCCCCGACGAGCTGCGGCAGCAGATCGCCGAGACACGCAACCGGCTCGGGGCCACGGTCGAGGAGCTGGCCGCGAAGGCGGACGTGAAGGGGCGGGCCCGGGCCCGCGCCGCCGATCTGCGGGACAAGGCCGGCGCCATGACGGTCCAGCTGCGCAGCAGCGCCGCACAGGCCGGGCACGCGGTACAGGACAAGGCGTCCCACGTCGGGCACGCGGTCCAGGGCAAGGCGTCACACGTCGGCCACACGGTCCAGGAGCGGGCCTCCCACATGGGCCATGCCGTCCAGGAGCGGGCCTCCCACGCGGGCCATACCGTCCAGGAGCGGGCCTCCCACGTGGGCCACACCGTGCACGACCGGGCCTCCCACGCCGGGCACGCCGTACAGGAGCGGACGGCCCACGGCCGGCACAGCGCCGAGCGGCAGCTCCCGCAGCCGGTGCAGATCGTCGTAGTGACCGGACGGCGCCATCCGGGACTGGCCTGGGCCACCCTTGCGGTACTGACCGCGGCCGGGGCCTGGCAGGCCTGGCGGGCGTACCGGCACATGAAGTAGCCGAGGAACAAGTAGCCGAAGAACAAGCAGTGACGGGTCGCGGCCCGGGCCGGTGGACGTCCGGCCCGGGCCGTGGCGCGTCCGTCCCGACGGGGTTGACCTCAACAGGGCTTGAGGTTGGAAGGTGATCTCCGCACGCATCCGCTGCCGATCACCGGAGGTCGTCATGACCCGTCGTACCGATGCCCACCCCGTTCTCACCGACCCGCGCGCCCGCGCGCCTTTCTTCAGTACCTGGCGGGTCGGCACGCCCGAGCGGCAGCAGCTGACCGTGGAGGCGATCGCGCGCACCTGGGAGCGGCAGCCCTGGCCCACCGGCGACCTGCTGAGCTACCACGTCTACACCGGCCGCGACGGGTCCACGCTGATGCACCACTCGCAGTGGGCGAGCGAGCAGGCGTACGAGGCGTTCGTGCGCACCCGGCGCCAGGAGCGGGTGGACGAGATCGACACGGCCGTGCCGGGCATCGAGCGGGTGGGGCTCGACCGCTACCGGCATCACCGCAGCCGTGAACGCGCGGTCGGCGACACGCGCGTGCCCGGCCTGATCGTGGCCGTGCGGATCGACTTCGAGCCGGCCGCGGCCGAGGAGCGGCGCCACTGGATCGACCTGGTCCTCAAGGCGCTCGACGACGACCCGGTCGGCCACCGAGGCCTGATCTCCGCCCACTTCCACCTCAGCACGGACGGCGGCCACGTCCTCAACTACGCCGAGTGGGAGAGCGAGCGCGCCTACGACGAGGTGCTGGCGGCCCCCGGCGAGGGCATCGGCGCGCCCACCGAGCAGTGGGAGCGCGTGCGGACATACCCGGCCGTCACGGGGTTCACCCCCGCCCGCTACGAGCACGCCCTCGGTCTCCTCCCCTCCTGACCGGGGAGGAGACCGGTGCCCGTCCCTACGGGTGGAAGCGCAGCACCTGCGGGTCGTGGTCGCTGATCTGGTCGTGGAACTCCGAGTTCAGGTGGACGCTGTCGTACTCGAAGTCGCAGCCGCGCCGGATCGCCGGGCTGATCAGGATCTGGTCCAGCACCTGGGCGTTGCCCTGGTAGTCGTACGTGTACCGCTCGCTCCTGGGCAGCGACTTGATCGCCGACCACAGCTCGCCGTCGCCCTCGAGGATCTTCGCGGTGTCGGAGAACTCGAAGTCGTTGAGGTCGCCGAGCGCGATGACGTCCGCGTTCTTCTGCACCGCGAGCAGGCTCTTGACGAAGGTGTTGACCTCCGCCGCCTGCTGGTGGCGCTGCGTCTCGGAGCTGCGCACCGGCGGCTGGTACTGGGAGGTCAGCCCCTGGTCGCCGCCCTTGGAGTTGAAGTGGTTGGCGATCACGAACACCGTGCGGCCGCGGAAGACGAACTCACCGGCCAGCGGCTTGCGGCTGGACTTCCAGGCGTCGGACGTCGGGTCGATCCGGCCGGGGGAGACGGTCAGCGCCGCCTTGCCGTGCTCGCGGGTCACGCCTACGGCGGTGGTCGCGTCGCCGCCGGGGCGGTCGGTGAACGACACCCGCTCGGGGTTGAACAGGAACACCTGGCGGATGTTGCCGCCGGGCTCACCGCCGTCGGTGTCGTTGGCCGGGTCGACGGAGCGCCAGTCGTAGCGCGGGCCGCCGGCGGCGACGATCGCGTCGATCAGCTTGGTCACCGTCACGTCCGCGGCGGTCGTGCCGTCGTCCTTGGCGCCGTTGTTGTCCTGGATCTCCTCCAGGGACACGATGTCGGGCGAGGCGAGGTTGTTCACGATCGCGGAGGCGTGCGCGGCGAAGGTGCCGTCCGACGGGTCGAGGTTCTCCACGTTGTAGGTGGCGACGGCCAGTTCGCCGTTGTGCTGCTTCCGCGTGGTCTCGCGCTCCAGGCCACCGCTCTGCAGTGTGCCGAGGCTGCTCGCGACGAGGGTGTAGCCGCCGAACTGGTTGTAGTCGAGCGGGCCGGTGGTGGCGCCCGTGAGGGTGTCGCCGACGTTCGCGACGGGGAACGCCGCCGTCGAGCCCAGGGACTGGATCTGCAGGCGGCCGGTGTTCTGGGAGTCGTAGGAGCCGTAGACCGTGCCGCCACGGCGAGCGGCGTGCTCGTCCGGCTTCACCGTCACCCACAGCTCGGCGTACGGGTCGCTCGCGCCGACCACACGGGCGTCGGCGACCTGGACGTTCATGCCCTCGAGGGACTCGTAGCGGTCCAGGGCGTACTGCGCGGGCCGCAGCACCAGGCCGTTGACCGAGTTGCCCGCGGCGCCGTCCCCGGCGGGCGCGTACGCGTCCGGGACGGAGTCGGCGTCCACGACCACGGGGGCCGGGACCGCGTTGCCGCCGGAGACGACGGTCACCGCCGGCTTGGTGATCTCCGTGATCGACTGGTTGCCGGAGGAGGTGCCGCCGGGAACGTACTCCGAGACCGTGCCGGACACCTTCACCGCGTCGCCGACGGCCACACCCTTGGGCGTGGAGCTGGTGAAGACGAAGACGCCCTCGCTGGTCGCGGGGTTGTCGTCCTGGTCGGGGTCCTGGATCCAGAAGCCCTTGGACGAGCCGTAGGTGCGTATGCCCGTGATGATTCCGGCCACATCCGTGACCTTCTGGCCCGCGTAGGGGGAGGTCCGGGTCGTGCCCTGGATGTCGTGGATGCGCACCGAGTCCGCGTGCGCGGTGGAGCTGAGGACGACGGTGGACGCCGCGGAGCACACGGCGGCGACGGTGAGCGCGGCGAGACGCGCGGACGACTTGCTCGGCAAGGGATTCCCTCCGGGGACGTGAATGCAGCGCCGGGACGAGGGTGGTGCAGGGTCGGCGCGTGACGCGCGTAGAAGCGAGTGAACGGTCGTTCCCTTCTTTCTACGCGCGTCAATTTCCAGCCTGGCCGGGGTAGTTGTCAAGGTTTCGGCCATGTACGGGCGGCGGCGGGGAGATGAACCGGGCGGCATGGGTCGAAACCCGTCTAGGCTGAACGGGCAGAGAGGCACAACGCGTCCTAGGAGAACCAGCCCATGTCAGACAGCTCCCCCCTGCCCCCGGTGCGGCTGAGCTCGGAAGCGGAGCTGGCGCGGGACGCCCTGTCCACGCCGCTGCTCGCCCGGGCCGCGAAAGTCGCCCGCTGGGCCGGGCCCGACACCCGTGTGGACGCCGGGGGCGGCCTGCCGGAGGAGCAGCTGTCGGGTGCCGCCGAGGCGCTCGGGCTGACCGGGGACGACGCGGCGGCGTACGCGAGCGAGGCCTGGCGGGTCGCCGTGGACACCGGGCTCGTGGAGATCACCGACGAGGAGGCCGGCACCGTGGCCGCCGGCCCGGACCTGGCGCTGCTCACCGGTTCGCCGCAGGAGGTGCTCGGCCTCTGGCTCGGCGCCCTGGAGACGGTCATCGCGGACGCGAGCGTGCCCGACCTCGACGACCTGGTCGACGCGCTCGGTGAGGGCGGGGAGGTCGACTTCTCGCAGCTGGACTGGGACCCCGAGGCGGAGGCCGCGTTCCTCGACGGCGTCCTCGGCAATCTCTACCTGCTCACCGTGACCGAGGACGGCCCCGGCGACGGGCCGGTGCCGCTGCCCGCGCTCGCCGCGTCGATGATCGTGCCCGGTGACATGGGCGAGCCCACCAACGACATGCTGGAGCAGGTCTCGGACGCGATGATGCGCCTCGACGACCAGTTCCGGCTGCTGGAGCCGGTCGGGCTGGTCGACTACCAGCCGGTCGACGAGGCCCTGATGGCGGACGCGGACGAGGAGCCCGCCGCGCCCGTCGACGACACCGACGTCGCCCGCTACGGCATGGTCCGGCTCACCCCGCTCGGCCTGTACGGGCTGCGGGCGCGGCTGCTGGAGGCCGGGTTCACGGCGCCGGCCGTCGGCGACCTCACCGACAAGGGCGCCGACGCGCTGCTGGACGGCACCGCCCACTACGGCCCCCGGGCCGCCCGCGCGGAGACCGAGCAGTGGCTGGTCCGGCGCCAACCCCTCATCGCCGCACGGGAGTTGCTCGCCGCCGCCCGCGGCAGTGACGCCGGCGCACCGCTGCGGCGGCTGCGCTGCCAGGAGGCGCTGTCCCTCGTCGGTACGGCCGCCGAGCCGGCCCTGCGCGAGGTGCTGGACGACGCCGAACTGGGCGGACTGGCCCGGGTCTGGCTCACCGAGCACGGCGCGCAGGACGTGCCCCCGCCCTCCCCGGACCTGATCTTCTGGCTGACCATCGACACCGTGGCCGCCCAGCTCGCCGCCGAGGGCAACTCCGAGGAACTCCAGGGCCTGGTGGAGGGGTTGGCCGCCCAGCACGACGGCTTCTTCGCCACGGCCTGGCGCGTCGACCACCCCGCCACCGCCGACGTACTGGAGGCGATGGGGCGGCTGCACCCCGACAAGAAGGTGGCCAAGGAGGCGCGGAAGGCCGCCTTCAAGGCACGGTCGGCGCACGGAGGCTGAGCGCCCGCCCGCACCGCACGACGGGCCCCCGCCGCTGGGCCTTCAGTTCTAGCGGTCCTCGCAACACTGCCTGGATCAGGTGGTGAGTAGATCACGCAGACGCTCGGCTGGTGTATCCCAGCCGAGCGTCTTGC